>JAFZVH010000053.1 GCA_017617915.1 Alphaproteobacteria bacterium | reverse complement strand
GATCCACAAGGGCAAGCCCCTGTTTCACCCGTTCGACTTGCATGCCTAAGACCTGCCGCCAGCGTTCGTTCTGAGCCAGGATCAAACTCTCAAGTTCTTAAAAAACCTGTGGTTTAAGTCCTGTGCATATAAACAAAGCTGACATATAATCAGTTCGTCTTTACATATTATATATTCGCAAGACAAGTTTTTAACGAGGTCTACTTTGTAAACCTACTACCTGTCTAGGATATGCACATTTGACTTAGTCAAAGTTTGGATATTTCCAAATTCAACTGTCTGCATATCTCTTCTTGATTTGATGAGCTGCTTTTATTCACAATATTGCGGATTTCTTCCGCATTCCAGAGGTTAGATTGCTGTTTTTTTGTGTGCCCTAACTTAGAAAGCCCGCATAGTATGCGCTGATATTCCAAAAAAGTCAAGTGTTTTTTCAAAAATAATTTTTATTATTTCGGGACCCATTGGCACAAAACAGCAAAAGCCGCGGAAATGCGGCATTTTTGAAAAACCAAGATTTTTTAAATTTGTACATTTTTTTGTTTTTGCTTTTGTCATTTTTTCAAAAAAGCCCCAAAATCCGATTCGTTCAGACCGATTCGGAAGAAGTGGTTATACCGTCATCCCGCCGAAGGGCGGGATCTTGTTGCAACCGCCTGATAGCAAAAGTCCCCTTCTTATAAAGAAGGGGTGGATTGCGAAGCGGTAGCTGAGCAAGACAGGGTAGTTGTCAGCGCAGCCGATTCTTCTACTGTCACACTGCGTGTGACACCACTACCCCACCGCGTCCCGCGGTCCCCCCCCTTCGGTTATCACCCACAAAAAACGCCCCGCGTTTTTTGCGGGGCCCGATTAGCGAAGGGGATTTTATTCCATGCCGACTTCTACGACATCACCAAAGGTACCGGCTTCCTCGGCACCAATAAAAAGTCCCCTTACCTCTGGAAAGGGGTGGCGGGTGAAACCCGACGGGGTAGGGGTTCATTTATCTTGCAAATACTTTTCACAAAAACCAGACACCATACGCAAAACACCGTCCATATCACGCTTTACATCTTCATCATACACATGCAATATATGCATCCCCAAAGACTTCAAATATTCATCACGTGACTTATCATATTCTTGTTTAGTTGCATGCGAACAACCATCAATCTCTATCACAACATTCAATTGTGGGCAATAAAAATCAACGATATAATTTCCTATTACCTTTTGCCTGTCAAAATCTAAACCATTTAATTGTTTATTTTTAACAACATTCCAAAACAACACTTCGGCCAAAGTGGAATTCTTGCGCAACTCACGCGCACGTCCACGCAAAGATTTATTAGCAGGTATCTTCATAACATACATCACTGTCACACTGCGTGTGACACCACTACCCCACCGCGTCCCGCGGTCCCCCCCTTCGCCAGCGAAGGGGATTTTATTCCATGCCGACTTCTACGACATCACCAAAGGTACCGGCTTCCTCGGCACCAATAAAGCAGAATATATGACTGCCTACATTGGCCATAAATTCATCAACGGCCGCCTGGGTATCTTTATCCCACTGATTAGCATTTGCTTCCCGCATAGATGCACGTGTTGCTAACAAAGTCGTAATACCACCCGCCGCACCAAAACCCACATCAACCCAACGGCGCCTTTTATCATTCGAAGACGTATTATAACCATTCACCTTGGATTCTAAGTCTGTATAATAAGTTTTGACGTCTCCACAAGTTGCTGTGCCATTAGCGTCTTTCCTATAACTACGCAGAGTCTTTCCATCAGCAAAGCCATCATACGACTCAACAAACTTAGATTCACTGCCAGCAGAACACTTCGCGGTACTGTAAACACTCATAGCATCCTGATAAGAGCCAATAACTTTCTGCTGGTCACTTGACAGTGGATTGCTTGTCTTAATCAAACCGCCCAGTCCTGTTTTGGTCTGTAACAAATCTGCACCACCGGCAAAAAGTCCTGTTCCCAACAATGTGGCACCCGCGGTCCACCACATTTGTTCCAAACTTAAATCTGTTGCATCGCTTTTTGTGCCATATTTTCTTTTCGCAACTGTCTCTGCAATATTCCGCAATTCATCTTGTGGAATCCAAGAACCGCAAGTGAACACATCGCCAACCGCAAAATATGTTGTTGCCCAAGCGGAGCCCGAACGAATCGCTTCTTGGATATCTGCATCGTCCGATTGCAGTGTTACACGCGCCGCACAGAACGAGCCATACAAATCATTACTTTTATCTATATCTTTGTCTGTCAGACCTGCGGTCGCATAACTTTTTGGAACTTTATTCTTTTTCAATTTTACCCAGCGATATGTACCGGTCATATCTTTGCGCCCCATAACACCACCGCTGTTTGCCGCGACACACATATTTTGTTCTTCGGTCAGTTTGGCATTATATTGCGCTTGGGCCTCGCGTTCCAAGGTACCCAAAACCTGTTGAAACAAGGTATCGGTGGCAAGTTTTAACTGATAGTCAGTGTAGGTTATCTTTACATTATACTTGCAACCATTTGCCGATGTACCACATTCATACAATTCGTTTGCTTCTTCTTCTGTACAACCGTTGTCAGGATCAGCATTTGCAATGCACAAATTTTCATCTGTATCAGCATACTTGTATTCGCTCATTGTGTAACCACGCGCAACGGTCCCCCATGCATTGGCAACAGATTTATTGTTTCCCCAACCCGTTACAGCATCTGCATGTGTTCCCACTAAGCACATAATAGCAGGAAATATATAGATTAGCGATTTTTTCATTTCGTTCACCCTTGTTTTCTTATTTGGTACCGTTTGTTATTTCGCATTGGTTTGTGTTTGCTGAACACCAAAACTTGTTTGAAGTTTTGTTTTCAGACCAGAACTATTTTTAGCCCTTTGAATCTGTAAATGCTGTTCACAAGCAGACGAGTTTTGAACTTCGTTTTCACAAAGCCCACGAATAATGGTAAAGTCCAAAATACCACTGACTTTGTTCATGCTGGCATCAAACTTACGCGCAACCGAACTGGCCACAGCATCGGAATTTCCAGAACCACTTGTGTTATATGTGTCGCCCATAATATCACTTCTGTTGCGATAGCATTTTGCAAAATCTGAACCGCACTTTGAACGAACACAATCTACAACATCTTGTTTGCAGTTCTTTTCCATTTGTGCAATCGCAGCATCACTGTATATCGCTTGCAAATCCGCATTCAGCAAGTTTATTACCCCAATTGGATCTTTGCTGGATTTAGCCGTCCATTCAGGGAACAAGATATCAAATGTTTTGTCCGGTGTATAATCACCAATATTCTTGGCTTTCGCCGCAATATACTGACAACTTGCATCTGAATTTACAATGTATTCGCAGCCAGTCTTGATGGTTTCACGTGTTTCATTGTTACTTACCGACAGTGGTTGATCATTGGTCTTGAACGCCTTTTGATAGCAAACCGGCATAACACCATCACCACATGTACGCACCACACAAGATTTAAGCGTTTCCGCACATGTATCTTTGGCAGTGTTATTGAATTCATCGTATTCCGCCGCTATCTTTTCTGAAACGAAATTTGTGCGTAAATTATAAATTGTATCCAAAACAATTCCACGGTTATACTCATCTACCAAGTCTTTCTTGGACGGTGGTGTTGTTTTGTTATTCGCAACCATGTGGCATTCAGAACTGCCACCAATGTCATCGGCACACAGTTTTTTCAAACGCGTTTCTATATCCGTTTTACGAATCGTGTCACCTGCAGATTCAGGATCCGCCGTTGAATTACTGTTTATCTGACCGGCCAATTCTGCCAGATACTTGTTCGTGCCATCTATACACATCAGAGGATTGCTTTTGCATTCTCTTAAAATACAAGTATCCGCCTTTTTATAGCAAGTATCCACCGCATGCGCCGCCGCATAATCGCGACCAGCAACAATCAAGAGGTTTAGCCGACTGTCCGCAACAGGGTCTTGGGTTGTATCGGTGGTGCCAAATAATTCTATTTTTCCTTCGTCCTGACACCGTGCCAGTGTAGACGCGCAGAAAACCTTCTGTTTTTTAAATTCAGCATTAGTTGTGCATAATTCAAAATCCGATCCACAAACCGAAGATCCGTTCAAACACAGTGTATATCTTTGCACGCATTTGCCGGTATCAAGACGATTTAGTATTTCACCTGCCGAAATATACTGGCCAATCACACTGCCTGGGGCGGGATATGAATTTGCATATTCGGCCGATAAATAGGCTGTATTTGATGTTCCGAACAAGGTCGAAATCCCCGCAGATGAACATTGCATCAAAACACTGTTACATTTTGGCATTTGCGCGTAAAACAGTTCGTTTGTTGTGCATTCTTCAAAATTTTCACCACAAGCATTTGATTCTTTGATGCAAGAAGTATAGGAATCAACGCACTCTGTTTGCGCCAAAAGCGACGCACTTGTCGCAGCGGTTGTCGATGTCGGCGTCATCACGGCCATACGCCGCGGTGATGCAATACTGGTTGTCCCAGGGGTCGCAACCGATACACGCGATGTCGCCGAATTTGTGGCCGCACCGCCCGCACGCAGCGCCGCATCTGCCGCCTGACTCACGCAGAAAACCGCCAAAAAACTGACTATTTTAGAAAGAACGTTCATTCCCTATCCTCTTTTGATATCAATTTATTATATCATACAGATAAAGAAAAGAAAAGTGAAAATTAGTGTTAGTGGTTAGTGTAAATGGTTAGTGGTTGCTAACACTGTTCCAAAATATATCGCAATTCCTGCATATCATCTGGCAAATCTGTTTTGAACTTCATTTTTTCGCCAGTTATCGGATGATTAAACTCCAAAATTTGGGCATGCAGCATCTGACCGGAATGTGTCCGCAAAAACTCCAACAAATCGCCATCGCGAACCGACCCCAGACGCGCACCCGCACGACCGTATATCGGGTCGCACAAAACAGGAAAACCATGCGAAGACAAATGCACCCTGATTTGGTGTGTACGCCCAGTCAACAAGGTACAGCGAAACTCTGACACCCCTGCGCGCGGCCATGCGGACAAAACCTCGACCGAAGTGTGCGCCGGCTTGCCCCCAGATTTAACCATTGTCATTTTTTGCCGATTTCGCGAAGACCGCGCAATATTGCCCGTTATGTCGGCACCTGTCCAATTTGGGACACCCCAAACAAAAGCAATATATCGCCGTGTCAAATCGTGCGTAGAAAAGATCTGAACCAATCCGCGATACGCCGCGTCAGACTTTGCCAAAACCACAACACCACTTGTATCTTTATCCAAGCGATGCACCACCCCAGGGCGCACCCGCCCACCCAACGCAGATAAATGCGTTATAGACAAAATATTTTGCACCAATGTGCCAGTCTTGTTGCCCGCAGACGGATACATAACCACACCACGCGGCTTGTTCACCACGATAATGTCATCGTCTTGGTATAAAATTTCTAAATCCAGTTCATCGGAAATATTATCGGTTGCAACATCTGTTTCGCGTGGCGGAATTTTAACTGTGATTTTATCGTCCTGTTTTGTCTTTTCAGAAAACTTTACCGCGGTGCCGTTGCGCGTTACCGCAAAACGCTGAATCTCGCTGCGCGAAAATTCTGGCATCGCGGTCGCTAAAAACTTATCCAACCGCGTGCCAACTGCATCACCAGAAACAATAAATTCACGCACTGTGTCCGCCATATTACTTGTATTCCTTCCATTCAGGGCCGCGGGTGCATTTTGAAATATCTATGTCCAATTCGTATTCGCCAGTCACAGGGCAATTCAAAATTCCTGTACTGACCGCCTGATCTGCATCACGCGTTGCATTGCGCCAAGTAAAACTGATGGTCTTGGGTGCGTGCACACAGACCAAACGCAGTGTACCGGTCGACTGTTTGTTTGGCCCAAGCCAAATGCGGACGCTGTCCGCTTCGCCATAGCAAGGAAACGCATCCAAATAGTACATCACCAGCCCACGCGACACATCTGAATTTGTCCAACTAAACTTTCCAATGAACTGACGCAATGGCAGCCCCGTCAAAGCCGCCCAATCAGTCGTTGTTGAAAAAATGCTTATCCGTGGCGTTGGCGCCGGTGGTGGCGGGGTTTGTGGTGTATCAGTCGCACCCGCAATCATTGGCACACAAAACAACAATGCGATTAAAAGTCTTTTCATTTTTGCCCCCCTGTATCTACATCCAATAACTCTACAGAAACTTTCTTGACCGCCGATGCATCACCCGTCAATTCATGCGAAAATCGTACAGATTGACCTGCATCCAACAGTGTTGCCGATGGCATAAACCGCTGACGCGCGATTGGCGTGCCACTTTCATCGTGCAGAACTATTATTAAATCTGGCAAGCCATAGATATCATCAGAACGATTTACAACTGTTCCATTTACGCGAATGCGCGCCGAACCTTCGGATTCTGGCAGCGTTTCAACCTTATCTATACTCGCAACCAATGGCCGTTTTGCCGGATCATCACGCCGCGAAGAAACAATAACCGCAACCGCGAATACCGTCGCCGCAAGCAACGCACAGAGTGACGCAAAGAAAACCATAAAGCTTGTGCGGCGCGATCCCGACTGAATACGCCAAACATTGCCACAAACCGCACAGCGAACAGCGCCACTTGGTGCATTTGGCAAAGAATATTCTGTTTTACAAACTTCGCATTTTACTTTCATCATTGTCACCCCTTGGTAATAGATATACCACAAATTATTGTAAATTCAACATCCGATATTTTGCACGAACATTTGTTCCTATTTCGTTTATTGCGTTCAAAAAATCCCCCATTGTTGCGTTTTTGTTTGCGGCCGCGGCAGAGAACACTCGCGTTGCAATCGTTCCAGATACAGATTCACGCCGTAAAACTTTGACCGCCAAATCAGATAAAGTCGGTGAATTTATATCAACCAGATTGGCAACTTTGGATTTAGCATCCCAATAAAAGTTAGGATCAACCGAATCAACAATCTTGTCACGCACCCCAAGACGCGATGTTATTGAACCTGTGAACCCGACCGTAACATAAAGCGCATTTACACGACCTTCGGTCATATCCAAAGCACCTGCCGCGCGCAGAGTTGTAATTTCGCCAGATGGTGTCGACAGCCCAGATAATGTCAGAGTATTTGTCCACAAATTATCCGCGGTAAACGAAGAAACCTTGGCCAAATCTGCCAGATTAAATGTTCCACTAACAGAGATATTTTTTGAATCACCTGACAAAGCGCCAGAAACCAATGCACTCTGGGTTTTATATTCAGAATCTATTGTTGTACGGTTGTTAAATATCAAATCATTTACAACTAACTTTTGTGCTTCGTATGTTTCTTGCAGTGAAAACCCACCTGCATTTATAAAAGACGCATTTTTAATATCGCGCGCCCCCAGATTCAATGCCGACATCATTGTTGCATCGCTTTGATTATTACTTGGCAACCGCCACAAATACAGCGAATTATCACGATTTATCGCGGTCATTTGAATAATACCCGAAGACGCATCTATACCAAAATCTGCGGTGTTTGCGCGCCATGTACCAAAACCGCCGTATGCACGTGTGCCGTCTATGAATCCAATTTTATCATCGCCTAGTGATACTATTTCGCGCGTCCGCAACGGTGTTATTTCTGGATTATTCAAAACTATTGCGCCCTGTAAAGTCGCCTGCCCCATTGCATCTTTGGACTTTAAAACACGCAATTGGTACTTATCGGCGGCGGCAGACACAAAATTTTCATCCAAACCATAATCTTGCAAATCAGACAAATTTACACGAATTATGCTGCGCCCAACCGACCCCAGAAAACTGTCTTTGTTCTGAACTATATAATGTTCAAACACGCTTTGTATTCTTTGCATTTCGCGCGACACACGAACATTTTCTGCGCGCGTGACAGCACGCATTTGGAAACTGTATATAAAAGGCATCAGTGTTGCCGCCAACGCAATCGTCAACAAAAATTCTATCAGCACTGTTCCACGCTGCGCATTTAGCCCGGAAAAGATTTTTGTTTTTATTCTCATTTTGTTTGCCAACCGCTTTCCATTATCTCTTTGAATTCGTCTTTGTTTGGTATTTGTGGTATTGGTGCACGCGCCAAACTCAACGCATTAAAACTTGGCGCATCTTTGGATGGGAAAACCCATGAACCAATCTTGATGGGTGCGTTTGACGACATCAGTAATTCACCCGATACCGTCAAACCAAAATTATCATAAAAGGTTATTTCACTTGTTGAAATATACGGCGCATAGACAGAACCAACCGTCATCCCTGTAAAGCCGCTTATGGTTTTCAAACTTGTTGATTTAATATTTAAATTGCGTCCGATGTTGATAGATTCATTTATCGTTGCCCTGTCCGCAATAATACGACCGTTTACCGTAAAATTAGAACCATTTAATTTTTGTGCTTCGATATTTCTAAAACCACTGATATCGCCAGACACGCGCAAAGTGTTTATATTGACATTATCACCGTTCATATTTGCACCAGATGAAAAATAAACATTTCGTGCATCTATTGTATCGGCATTTACAAACGTTGCATTTAAATTTCTGACACGTACCGAGTGTGCATCTATCTCGCCCACATTATAGATATCATTACCACCCATATTCAAATCGCGTTCCATAACATTCAGGTTTTCTTCACCCGAAGAACCACGATGCAAAAAGCGCGAAGTATCAAAGTCTGTCAAATTACGACTGATTTTATACACCAGTGTCCCAAACTTGTAATCTGGTGCCGTCACCGCCCAAGTATCGCCATATGCAATACCATCTGTTCCGACAATCGCCGCGTTTGAACCAACATTTGCCGCGATACGTGCGGCGCGGCGCGGACTGATTTGCAAATCAAACGCCAAATAGACATCTATGACCGTACCACTTTTATAAG
Organism: Alphaproteobacteria bacterium; assembly: GCA_017617915.1. Lineage (GTDB taxonomy): Bacteria > Pseudomonadota > Alphaproteobacteria > Rs-D84 > Rs-D84 > Enterousia. The sequence continues at coordinate 56,407 of JAFZVH010000053.1, read as the reverse complement.
TGTACTTGTCAATAAAGCCCGAAGATATGCCATCCGAAAACTTTGCTAATTCTTCATCTGACATTTTTATCTGGATGACATCTGGCCACAAGTCTTGATTTATGCGCACAAAGTTTAACACACCATCACGCAGACTTAAAATATCATTTGCCACCGCCATATCGTGTATCATATGCGTAGTATCAGCAATCATAGAGTAAGTAAATGGCGCTGCAACTGCAATTATTACCATGGCCAACAAGACCTCTACCAATCCGCCACCACATTGGGCGCGCACCGCGTTTGTACCAGAAAAAATTCGCCATTTATTTACAATCACTGCCGCCCTCGATTAAACATTGTTTGATATTTATTCTGCGCTCTAACCTTTGCCAAAAGACATACTGACAAATAATATTGTGCGCCAAAGATTTTTGATTGTACACACCACCAAGCGATGATATCACAGAATTACAGTCTATTGTTGTGGCGTCATCTTTAGTTGGGTTTGCAAGTATCGCAAATGCGCCATTGTTTATACCATCAACCAATGCGTCTGGCAATACAGATGTACCGGCAGGTCTGATATCCAAAATAACCGCACCATCACCACCGCGCGACAGACTGCTGGATGTTTGGTCGCGCAATGTTATATGCGAAGTATTTATAACATCTGTGTCTATGCCACTGGAATTGCTGTATGACAAAGTATCATAATCGATATACACATCTTGCCCGCGCGTGACATTTATAAAAGACGAAACATCCAATCTTTCTGTGCTGAAACTTATACGACTGGTCACTAAATCCGAACCAATGTTCCATTTACTGGGGCCTGTAAAACCAATACGCCCAACAGACATATCAAAAGCATCCACCGCCGCATCCACCGCCGTCAGATTTCCAGTTTCACCGAACTTTGAAATTGTTCGACCTACAACACTGTCTGCTTTCAGTGTGCCACGTGTCAAAGAAAGTGCCGCTTCGCCGCCACTGGATTGAAAGACTGTTTTATTTGTGTTTATCTGTGCAATCTTGCTGCGCTCACGCCGACCGGATTCACTGCCTGTAATCGTTAGCGTTGTTATTTCGCCTGTATCTGATGCAAGACGATTTGCAAAAATATTAGCGGCATTATCTAACTTAAAATTCCCCATATCCAGATCAGTCAAAAAGCCAGTCATAGAATAATTCTGTTCATTTCTGCGAACAATATCAGAATATGTTTCACCAAGTTGAACACCTACATCTATATCACCATTCGAATTTGTTGAATCATAGGCGGCAAAGAATCCGATGCGTCTCGCCAATTCCGCCCTTTGCAGACCATTCAACCTGCCACCTGAAAGTCGCAAAAATGCCGCCACACCGTTTTCATCCTTGATAACATACAACGCAATATCTTGGCCTAATGCAGTACGCGGGACAAAACCCAAAGGCAAGCCATATGGTTCCAGTTTATCTGAAAACTCGGTCCCTGCAATGCGCGTCTGGGCAAAAGGTAAAGAATTTGCATTTTCTTGAATAAACAATTTCGCCGCAGTTTGCGCAGTTTCAACCTGATGTGTTGCGGAATATAACTGGGCATCTATATTGCGCGATGCCAAGCGATTGGCGAAAAACGGGATAAACATAAAGACCAGCGTCAATGCCAACAGCGATTGCAATAAAAAATTTCCACGTTCTAAATGCAAATCGACCCCACTCCTTGAACAACAGCATAGCAATTGAAAAAAAATATTGCAATTGGTTTTAAGATGTTTTAATATCAAATCGTTTAGATTTGGACAGTGGTTGTCCAGACTTTATCTCCAGACAAAGAATATAAAAATGATGAATAAAAAAAATCAAAACCAGATTACTGTTATGATTCAACGTTGTCATAAATGGCGTATGAAAAGAAAACAATATATTGACCAAGCGCGTCAGGCAACCGACGAGGTTGAACGCGAACGTTTGCTGCAAACGGCGGAACATTACGGTCGCATAGTCAACGAAGAACAGAGCAAAATCGATTCTACGCGTGACCCACACGATAAAAACAAAAAGACAGTTCAAGCAATCGAGGCCCAAGTCGCCGCCGCAGAATCTGAAAATAGTGAAAACACAGAAAATTCCGAAGAGGAAGAACCCGCTTTGCCAATGTTTTTAACAAATTTGAACTAATTTATTTTAAAAAAAAATAAAAACCGCCATTTGGCGGTTTTTATAATATCGTTTTGACGATTAGAAACCTTTTGGTTTTTCCATCTTAACAGATGAAACTTTTTTATCCAATGCTTTGACAACTTCATCTGTAATATCTAAATTTGCCGCAGATGCACCCATACGTGCAAAACGACCATCTATAACCAAAGACAAATTTTTCTTTTCAATAACCGCTTCGATAATCGGGTCCAGATGTTTTTCTTGGATTGTCGCCAACGCCTTTTGGAAAGACGCCTCAACTGACTGAGCACGTTCTGTTAAATCGCGCTGTAATTTAGAAACCTTGCCTTGGTAATCAACAACGCGGCGTTGCAATGCATCACGCGACAGTACATCTTGAGATTTTTCGATTTCTGTCTTTTCTTTTTCCAATGCTTTCTGTTGTTTTTCTAAATCCTTACGCAGTTTTTCTTCATAATTTTCGCGTTGTTTACGCAAGTCTTTTAAAGCCTTGGCTTCGTTTTGAATAGCGTCCATACGCAAAACCGCAAAACGCAAGTCTGCACCATTTGCCGCATCCGCAGATACTTCTGAAATTGCGGTCTGGGTCCCAACAGATTTAGTCCCAACACCACGAATTACAAAAGCACCGATTACCGCAACCGCAACAACAATCGCTGCAATGATGCCGAACTTTGTATATGATTTTGTTTCATTTGTTTTTTTAGTCTTTTCCATATTCCATCCTTTTGGTTTGTAATTGACAGAGTTACTATAGCAACAAAAAAAATAAAAAGAAAGAGAAACTTATTCTTTTTTACCGCACCGGCAGTATGCGCAATTCTACGCGTCTGTTGGTCAGACGACCCAATTCATCTTGGGCGGCAATAGGACGCGCCGCACCACGACCAACAATAAACATTCGCGTTGGTTTTACCCCTGCGCGCGCCAAATAAACTGCAACACGCGACGCCATATCAAATGAAAGCGCATTTGCCGCAGATGTATCACGCATAGAATCTGTATAGCCTGCAATCTCTATAAATGTTGCATCGTATTTTTTCAGTATATCTGACACAATTTTCAGATTTTTATCACCATCGGCTGAAATCTCTGGCGCATTTAGTTCCATAAGCGCATCACGAATCATCAATACAACAACATCTGTACCCGCGCGCTGAACCGACAACCCAGGGCGCCGCAATGCGTCATATAATTCGTTTTCTAATTTGGACATATAGCCGATATACATTGCATTTTCGTTTTGCGTTTTGTCGCCATATTCCGTAGTCGCACTTTGTTTTACACTTTCTGCGACTGTGCGTCCACCATCGCCTTGGAATATTGGTTTTTTGGCTATACGCGCAGTTTCGTTCATTTCCATAAAACTTGCACCTTTCAGGTACATCTGCCACTGCGCTCTATCCGGACTTTGATATCCTGCGCACCCGCCAAGAATCACCGACAAAAGGACTAATATTCGCTTCATTTTACCTTAAAAAATATTTCATTTTCAGAACCAGAAAAACAATCTGGCGCTTTGTCGATATGATAGCCATTGACCAAAACATCCGTTGCCCACGCAGGCACCGCAACCGCAAAATATTCACACTCGCTGCGCGATAAACCATACAGTTTGATTACGAACGCGGTCTTATCTATATCAACATCAACATCCCACGATGTACCAACTGGCGGCTTTTCGTTTTTCAATGCACCTGCCTTGATTAAATAATCAACCGAAACGCCACTGTAATCGCCGCGCATTTCCATCAACAGTTTTGTATTCTTGGCAACTTCCCGCAATTCTGCAGTTGCAATCGTATTGTGTTGATTAGTACGTATAGAATTATATATCCCTATCGCACTGGCCGTCATTACACCCGTCACCGCCAAAACACCGACTATTTCTATCAAAGAACGACCTGATTCTGTTTTCATATCTTCCCCCCACTTTTTAATTATTGTTTGGAAACACCGACAATTTCTGCGTTTTCAAACAAAGACATTGCGTCCGCAACCATTGGATCCGATTCAACCGCAATCTTTTCTTGTTCGCCAACAGTTTGTTGCTGGCCCGATTGTTCAAGTTTTTCCAATGTCCAATTTGCCCCAGTATTCGTATTCAGCCAAACGATAAGTTTCTTTTGAAAGTCTCCATCATCGCCCCTGTCAAAATAGGCAATTTTGTTGTTTGCAATTTCTGAAACCTCTATATTTTTAGTAAAATAAGAATACATCAACATTTCACGCGCATTTGATAACGCATTTGCCAAATCTGTCGCGGTTTTGATTTCCACTTTCTTTTGTTCGGCTTTTTGTACAGGCGCCACAGGCGCAGATGTTTTTTCTTGCTTTATCATTTCAGAAATTGGTGGCATATCCGCAATATGCATCAAACGCACAATCAACATATCAAAACACTGCTTCTGGTTCGTTGCCGCCTGCATTTCTGGGACCGCCGCAACCATAACCTGCCATAGTCTGGACAAAGTATTCAATGATACATGTTTATTTATATTATTTATGCGTTCACGCTGGTCAGCGGTGTATGGAATATGTTCGCTGTCGCCGATACGCAACACAGGGTGCATGCGCGTTGCCCAATGTGTCCATTCCATCATATCAGAAAGCAACATAGTTAAATCTGCGCCATTGGTATAAATGTCATCTGCTTTGGCAATTGCATTTGCGACATTGCCAGATAAAATCGTTTGCATAAAGTCCACAACAACACCGCGGTCTGCGCGTTTCAGCATATCCATAACCGCCGTCTCGTCCACATGACCACCTGTTTGCGCAATCGCTTGGTCCAGCAGCGACAGCCCATCACGCACCGAACCGTCCGCCGCACGCGCCAACAAATCATTTGCTTCGTCGCTGAGTTCCACTTGTTCTTGTTCAGCAATCCACGCAAAGTGCTTTTTCAAAGTTTCAACGGGCACGCGAACCAAATCAAACCGCTGGCAACGCGACAGTATAGTCACTGGCACTTTTCTTATTTCGGTTGTCGCCAAAATAAAGATAACATGTGCAGGTGGTTCTTCCAGTGTTTTAAGCAATGCATTAAATGCACTGGACGACAACATGTGAACTTCGTCGATGATATAGACTTTATAGCGACCATTTGTTGGGCGATATTGCGCCGCGTCCAAGATTTCACGCATATTATCAACGCCAGTATGTGACGCCGCATCGATTTCCATAACATCTATATGCTGGCCCGCGGCAATCGCACGACAGTTTTCACACTTTCCACATGGTGTCGCTGTTGGTCCATCGGATGACAAACAATTCAACGCCTTGGCCAAAATACGCGCCGTACTGGTTTTTCCGGTTCCGCGAATACCAGTAAAAATATATGCGTGCGCGATGCGCCCAGTTTTGATTGCAGTCGTCAGTGTTTTAACCAAAACATCTTGACCAATCAGGGATTCAAAATCTTGACTGCGATACTTGCGTGCTAAAACTGTGTAATTCGTGTCCATGCATCTTCCTTTTGACACAAGAATAGCAAACATATATCAAAATTCAAGAAAATTAGTGTTAGTGATTAGTAAAAAACGGGCGCAGATGCGCCCGCATACTAATCACTTACACTATAACTTTGCTTTGATTTCTTGAACCTCGTAACATTCAACGCGGTCGCCTTCTTTCAGGTCGTTATACTTATCAAAACTCATACCGAATTCGACACCGCCACTGACTTCTTTGACTTCGTTCTTTTCGCGGCGCAATTCGCCAATTTTTCCGTCGTAAATCACAACATTGTCGCGCAGCAAACGAACAAAAGCATCTTTCTTTATCGTACCTTCGGTCATACGGCAACCCGCCACGCGAATCCCCTTGCCCACAGTGAACAATGCAATAACATCCGCATAGCCGATAAAGTTTTCTTTGCGTTCGGGGGCAAGTTTTCCCGACAAAATTTCTTTTATTTCATCAGTGATACGGTACACAACACTGTGATAGCGAATATCCACACCACCCGCACGCGCCATATCGCGCACCAGTGCATCTGCACGGACATTAAACGCAATTATAACCGCACCAGATGCAGTTGCCAAACGAACATCGCCTTCGGTAATCTGGCCAACGCCCGCAGACAAAATCTCAACCGATGCTTTGTCTGTTTTAATATCGCGCAACATGTCGGTAATGGCCTCTACACTGCCTTGAACATCAGCGCGCAGGACCACCGGCAAAGTCAATTTCTTGTCGTCCGTCTGACGTGCAAACAATTCTTCCAGTGATGAACGCTTTACTGCATTTGCTTTATCGCGCGCCGCATTTGTACGCCACGCAGCAACCTCGCGCGCTTGGGCTTCGGTTTCCATAACATTTAACTGGTCACCCGCCGCAGGCACAGAATCAAGCCCCAAAACCATCACAGGCTGTGCAGGCTTTACAGACTTTACGCGTTCGCCATTTGACATAATCAGACCGCGCACGCGACCAAATGTTTCACCAACAACGAATACATCGCCAACCTTTAATGTGCCTTGGCGAATGATAACCGTTGCCACCGCACCCAGACCGCGTTCCATTTTTGCCTCTACCACACTGGCAACCGCCGGCATATCAGGGTCCGCACGCAGGTCCATCATTTCAGCCTGTAATAATATTGCTTCTTCCAATTTATCAAGACCAATTTTTTGCTTTGCAGAAATTTCTACGCATTGAACATCGCCACCCATTTCTTCAACCTGGACTTCCTGTTGCAACAGGTCTGTCTTAACCCTTTGTGGGTTTGCTTCAGGTAAATCGATTTTATTTATTGCAACGATAAACGGAACCTTGGCCGCACGAATGTGATTTATCGCCTCGATAGTCTGGGGCATAATAGAATCATTTGCCGCAACCACCAAAACCACAATATCCGCCATTTGTGCACCGCGCGCACGCATAGCAGTAAATGTTTCGTGCCCCGGAGTATCCAAAAATGTAATTATCGCACCAGATTTTGTTTTAACCTCGTACGAAGAAATATGTTGGGTAATGCCGCCCGCTTCGCCTGCAACAACATTCGCGTTACGAAACGCATCCAACAAAGATGTTTTCCCATGGTCAACATGTCCAACAACCGTAACCAAAGGGGCGCGCGGTTGCAAATGTTCTGGATTTGGTTCGCGTTCCAAAATTTCGGCATAAGGTTTTACAACTACGCGTTTTACCGTTGCGCCAAATTCAGTTGCAATAATTTCTGCGGTATCGGCATCAATCGACTGATTCTGGGAAACCATCATGCCCATTTCCATCAGTTTTTTTATAACATTACCGACCTTTTCTGCCAGCGCAATCGCCAAATCTTTCACAACAATGGTTTCGCCAATTGTGACTTCGCGCGCGACCTTTTGCGGCGCATTAAACATAGCACGCGCTTTTTCGCGGAAACGTTTCAGCGATGCTTCGGACCGGCGGCGATTTGCACCACGCAGACCGATTTCGTCATCATCGTCATCACCGCCCATAACAATATCTTTCAGCGATATTTTGCCAGAACGAGAAAAATCTTTTTTTGCACCGCCAAATTTATTATTGCGCCGTGAATTCTGGGGCATATCTTCATCAACATCTGCCCCATTGTGGCGCGTACTAAATTTTTTTGTCACAGGCTTGGCCGCAACAGCAGGTTCTTGCGCATATTCTTCTTCTGCTTCGGTTGTGGCACTTGCCGCGTTTTCACGTGCTGCAAGTTGTTCTTTAACTTGCTCGTATTCGCGCGTTTCGCGGGCAATTTCCGCCTCGCGTGCGGCACGCGCCGCGGCTTCTTCTGCTTCGCGTTTTCTACGTTCTTCTTCGCGGGCGTGCGCCGCCTCTAGGACCGCGCGCAACTTTTCATCCGCAGGATTCCTTGGTTGAGCAGGCGCCACAGGTTCTTCACGCAACTCGTTACTGCCGGGGGCAACAACACGACGACGGCGTTCTACAAAAACGGAATCACCCTTTTTGCTCTGCACTGCGTCCAAAGTCACCGATTTTCCAAGTGTTAATGTCGCCATAGTTCAACCTCTGGTTTTTATGTTTGTTTTATTCTGCTTCTACGACTTCCGCATTTTCATCTGATTCAGATACTGTTATACCAAAAGCGATTTCGCGTGCTTTCATAATTACACGACCAGCCAAACGCGCACTCATTGTTTCTTCGCCCAAGATTTCGACCAATTCGTCCGATGCCAAATCTGCCAAATCAGACAATGTCTTGATGCCGGCTTCGCCCAGTTTCATAATAATTGGGCGTTTGATAAAGTCAAACCGCAACAGGTCATCTGTCATACCTAATTTGTGACCTGCATCGAAATAATCTTGTTCAACCTTGGCCAAATATGCTTTGGCGCGATTTTGCAATTCAACCGCAAGTTCGGTATTAAAGCCTTCGATAGATTCCAATTCTTTCAATTCAACAAAGGCAACTTCTTCTATCGTACGGAAACCTTCGGAAACCAACAAATGCGCAATCATTTCATCAACATCCAGAGCAGTAGTAAACAACTCTGTTTTTTCTTTGATTTCTTTGCTGCGGCGTTCTTGTTCTTCCACTTCGTTCATTACATCAATATTCCAACCGGTCAATTGAGATGCTAAACGGACATTCTGGCCACGACGACCAATTGCCAAAGACAGCTGATCATCATTGACAACAACAACCGCACTGCGTGTATCTTCATCAACGATAATTTTTGCGACCTTGGCCGGCTGCATAGCGTTGACGATATAGACCGCAGGGTCTTCGGAATACAAAATAACATCGATTTTTTCGCCATGGCATTCGTTTATAACTGGCTGAATACGCGTACCCTTGATACCAACGGTCATACCAACCGCATCCACAGATGGGTCGGCGGTTTCAACCGCGATTTTTGCATGCGACCCAGGTGCACGCGACACAGATTTAATTTTAATAATGCCTTCATAGATTTCTGGCACTTCTTGAACAAACAATTTTTCCATAAACATTGGATGCGTACGGGTCAAGAAAATCTGTGGTCCAGAATTAGAACGCGCAACATCCATAATAAGTGCACGCACACGGTCGCCCGCCGCTAAACGTTCACCCGGAATAAGTTCACTGTTTTTGATATAACCTTCGGCTTTGCCATTGATATCAACATAGACATTCCCAAATTCGATACGTTTTACAACACCATTTATAATATCACCAATATTATCTTTGAATTCTTCATATTGGCGACCTTTTTCTGCATCGCGAACACGTGCGGTCATAATTTGACGTGCAGTTTGAAACGCCATACGACCAAATTCAGGTTCTGGCAGTGGGTCTTCAACCACATCGCCAACAGACGGATTTTTGGAATATTTTTTGGCTTCTTCAAGCGTCAACATAGTAGATGGATTATATTCTTCACCTGCCGCCGAGGGCGATTCAATTACATCAAACAATCTTTTAACATAAATTGCGCCATTTTTGCGGTCAATACTGGCCGTAATATTAAATTCTTCACCATACTTATGTTTTGCGATTTTTGCGATAGCCGCCTCTAGTGAACTGAACACAGTTTCGCGGTCAATTTGCTTTTCACTGGCCAAAGAATCGATGGCCAACAATAAATCCTGACGCGGCATAGAAACGAAAGACATTTATATTCTCCTTGTTATTTGTTTGATGTCTTACTTTACCTATAAGGGCGGGGTTTTTCGCCCCGCCCTTAAAATTTAACTTTTAAGAACAATCCGATTATAACACCGAATCGGACAAATGCAAATGTTTTTTATTACTTTAATTAAATATTTGACGGGCGAGAGTTTGGGCTCTATACTTTGGTTTAAGATGAATATCATAGATAAATATTTTACACGACAACAGGTTGCGGTTTTTGTTATGCTGTTGATGGTTTTAACTGGTCTGGCATGGATGGTCCAGATTATGTCTATGATGAAATTCTTGATGAATTATGGCGTAAAGTTCACGGATTTTTTGGGACTTACCGCTTTGATGGTTCCATTTATCGTATCTATTATTGTACCATTTGCAACATTTATAGCGATACTGTTTGTGTATAACAAAATGATTGGCGACAACGAAGTTGTGGTTATGGCGTCCGCGGGGTATTCGCCCGCGAAACTTGCACGACCTGCCCTAATTTTTGCCGGCGTTATGACCGTAATGAATTTGATTTTAAATTTATGGCTTGTACCGGCAAGTCAGGCAAAGTTTTACGACACCCAGTGGAATTTGCGGTATGGACTTGCGCATCTAAAATTGCAAGAAGCATCATTTACAGATATGGCGCGCGGCTTGGTTGTATATGTTGACAAGGTTTCTAATCACGACCTTAGCCAGGTTATGCTGTCTGATACGCGCGATAAAAAGTCACAAATTACAATATTTGCAAATAATGGCAAACTGGTGACGACTATGCGTGGGCTTTCTATTGTTATGACCGATGGTTCACTGCAAGCAACTGGCAATGGCGAAATTATTGGAACTTTTGATACATTTGATATGGATTTAAGTGTTTCGGAAAAAAATAATGATTCTGCTTTCAGGGCGCGCCGTATGTCAACCATGGAACTGTTCAGCGTAAAGAAAGAAAATGTTAGTAAAAAACAATATAAAACGGTTATGTCTGAAATCTGCAACAGAATCTTGATGCCATTTATGAATATTATTCTTGCGGCACTGTGTTTAACAATATTATTGCGTTCTTCTCTACTGCGGCGGCGCGCCAGTTTTGCGCCGGCGGCAAGTGTGGTCGCAATGTCTTGTTTAATGGCGGGATTTATGTCGGCTTCGAATATGCTGACCAGTTTGACAAGTTTGATTGCTTTGGGTTGCGCAGAATTGACTGTGTTAGTCGTAATTATGGTGTTGTTGTTTAGAAAATGAAAAAAATTTGTTTGATCTTTTCTGTTCTGTTTTGCACATCCGCGTTTGCTCTATCGGTTGATGTGAACGAGCCTGCAACAATCAAAGCCGACAAAATCGAATACAATGTAAAATCTGAAACAATAAAAACTGTTGGCAAAACAGAAATTACCAATAAATCAGGTCAAAAAATGACCTTGGTTGATTCATATATTTCCAAGGGCGGAAAAGATGTTTCAGGCAGTGATATTCAAATATGGCTTGGGAAAAACGTGTATATGGAATCTGATAATATCGTTCGCCAAGGTGATACAACAACCGCCTATGATGCACTGTTCACCGCATGTAAAAACTGTGACAGTTTTGGTGAAGCGTGGGAAATTACCGCCGCACGCGCAAAACACGAACTGGATGAAAAAATGTTGTATTTTTATAATATGGCATTTTGGGTTTATGATATACCCGTTATGTGGCTGCCTTATTTCAGTATGCCAGACCCCAGCGTCAAACATAAAACTGGATTGTTGATGCCGAATTTGGGCTCTACAAACAAAATGGGGACCCAGATAAATTTACCGCTGTACATTTATTTGTCTGATACGCACGATATGACGGTCACATTTTCATATTTAACCAAAGAAAATCCTTTATTGCAGTTAAATCATAGACTGAATGCCCCGCATTCAGAGTTTAGAACAACAGGTTCCTTTACGCATAATCGCGAGGGTGAAAATCGTTGGCACTTGTTTAACAATGACATTATCGAACTTGGCGACAACGCCCGCGCCACCGTATTTCTTGCGCGCGCATCGGATAAAACATACTTGCAAAAGTATGGATTTTACAGTGGGCAACCATATTTGGATTCTGGTGCAAGACTTGAACTTTTTGGTCAATCTGGTTATGTTGTTGCCGATGCTCATATCTTCCAAGAACTGCGTAAATACAGCAACACACGCGCCTTGCCAAGTGGAAATATTTTGCCAAACATCCGCGGCACATATCAAACGGACCCATTTTTTTCTGAAACTTATGCAACATTTACTGGGGATGTGTTGGGAATAGAAGGCGATGGTGTTGCATCCCAACGCTTGATTGGTGAAGCACGGGTGATTTCGCCGTGGACTCTGTGGGGCGGAAATCGTATTACTGCAAGTTTAGCGACCAGATACGATGTGTATAATTTTGATAATACGACCATGGTTGATGGTACTGTGTATTCTGGCCTTAAAACACGCTTTCTGCCCAGTGGTTATTTAGAATGGGGTTTGCCAATGTTCAAAGCTGGCAACACTTGGACTAATGTCATAGAACCCCGCGCACGTTTAACTGTTATGCGCCATATTTCTGACAATGAATTTGCCGCAAACAATGATTCTGTTGGTGCATTGCTTTCAGATTTAACATTGTTTTCGAACAACAGGTTTTCTGGTTTAGACTTGTGGGAAAACGGAACATTTGCAGATTATGGCGTGCGCTTTGCGACATTTGATTCCCGCGGGCGCACATTTGAAACTTTCCTTGGCCAAACATACGATTTTACTACGCGCCCAAATACCGATATAAACAGTGGTTTTTATAATGGTGCTTCGGATTATGTTGGGCGGTTGGCCTATAACAATATGCGATGGTTAAATATGTACAGCACTTTCCGTCTTGATCGCAACAATTTTGGGCTACGGCATGTTGAAACTAATGCGCGCCTGTATAAATCTAAAAACTTTATAAATGTTGGACATATTTGGTCAAAACAATTTGCAAATGTTTTGGTTCAAGAAGAAACTATAAATGAAATCGCCGGCGGTATCGGGCTGGCATTGACCGACAGGTTGTCTTTGCGTTGGAATTCTGTATATAATATGACCGACACAAGATTTCAAAACCATAATGGAACACTTTATTACGAACACCCATGTTATTATTTGAGTTTGGGATATAAACGCGATAATGCAATAAAAGGCGACTATGTCGGAAACACTACTTTTCAATTCCGTTTCGGCATAAGCGTGGAAGGCAAACATTATTAAAGGGGAAAGGAATGAAAAAAATTTGGGTATTATTATCTGTGATTTTATTGAACACAGAAATTGCGAATGCGGCAACAGTTGTTGCAACTGTTGGCGGGAAACCAATTACCGACACAGATATCACTGCAAGAACTGAACTGATGTCGCGTCAAGGTAATACTGCAACCGATAATCGCCACCAAGCATTGCAGAACATTATAGATGACACTGTAAAATTAAACTATGCCGCAAATTTTGGCGCAGTGCCCAGCGACCGCGATGTGGACAGTGAACTGGCGCGTATGAATCTTGGTGAAATGTCTGCATCTATGCGTGAAATGGCACGAAATGCGATGCGCGCAGATATCGCATGGCAAATGATTATTGCAAGAACGATTATGCCAACTATCGATGTAACCAAAGAAGATATTCAGAATGAAAAAATTTCATTGGAGCGTGAACATGGACTGCCATTGGAACTTACAATGGTACGCCTTGTGGATGTCCCAGACAGCGTTGTAAAAAAATTGACCAAACCCAAAAGTTGCGATGATGCGGTCGATATGGCGGAAAAACTTGGTGGCACGCCACAAAAGTTCACTGCACTGCAATATGAAATCGCGCCCGAGGTTCGCGAACAAATCGCTGGCATTGGTAATTTGACTTGGTCAGATGCCGTTGATGGAAATGTCTTTTTGGTATGCTCGTCTAAAAAAACATCAGAATATGGCGACTTGGACAAAGTAATAAAACAAAATGCAATGTATCGTCAGGCAATGTTCATTGCAGACCAGCAACTGAAACAACTGCGCCGCAAGGCGGTGGTTGTTATCAACGACAACAGATATAAACTATGACAAAAACGATTCTTTTTGATTTAACAAACGCGGAACTTGAAAAGTTTGTAACCGATATGGGGCAACCAAAATTTCGCGCCAAACAAATTTCTGAATGGATGTCGCGTGGTGCGCCGGATTTTTCGGTTATGAAAAATTTACCTGAAAAATTGCGCCAAGATTTAGATGAATGCGCACAAACCTTACTTGTGCGTGTTATCAAAAAACTGGAATCATCTGATGGCGAAACAACAAAGTTTTTGTTGGAACTTTCTGATGGCGAAAAAATAGAGTGCGTTCTGATGCGCACCAGTTATGGCAACAGCGTTTGCGTCAGCTCACAGGCCGGTTGTGCAATGGGGTGCAAGTTTTGTGCAAGCACTCTGCTGGGGCTTAAACGCAATCTGACGGTGAACGAAATTTTTTCACAAATCTTGGTTGCCCAATGGGAACTGCGCGGTGATAAGTTTTCTGAAAAACCAATTCGCCCTAACGGCGATGCAAATAATAATGATGTTTCGCATATTGTGGTTATGGGAACAGGCGAACCATTACAGAACACGCAAAATGTGATTGGCTTTATCGAACGCGCAAACACAGATATGGGAATTGGTTGGCGGCGAATCACTGTTTCAACATGCGGGATTGTGCCAGGGATAGAAGATTTGATTGCTTGGGGACGACCAATAAATTTGGCAATATCTTTGCACGCGCCAAATGATGAATTGCGCAAAAAACTAATGCCTATTGCAAATAAATATACTATTGCCCAAGTAATGGATGCCGCATGGCGCTTTACAGACACACACAACCGCCAACTGATGATTGAATATTTACTGGTAGGGGATGCAAACGGCAATTTACTAAACGCAACCACAGAATGCGCGAATGAGTTGTCTGAATTGTTGCGCGGGAAAAACTGCATGGTGAATTTAATACCTTGGAATGCGGTCGCGGAACGCGAATTCACATCGCCATCGGGTAATGCAGTTCATCGTTTCCAAGATATTTTAATCAAAAACGGAATTCATGCACGTATAAGACGCGAACGCGGTAATGATATTGGTTCGGCTTGCGGGCAATTACGATTGAATAATACAAAAGGAGTGTCAGATGAAACTTGAAAAAATAACTTGCAGTGATATGCGCGAATATAATTATGTCGATGATATTATCGCACTTGGCGAACGCTATCCAATGTCAGAGTTTGCGATTCAGGCACATCCGTCAAAATTCTCGGCCAATATGCCACGATATGTTTGGTTTGATACGCTAATGCATGCGGCACGCGATACAGATGTAAATCTGGCCATGCATGTGAACAGCGAATGGCGTACAGAACTTTGCCATGGACGTATTCCTTATGAATTGCACCGTATGTGGGATATGAAACGTGCAAATGGAAAACCGATTATCAGACGCGTTCAGATAAATATCAACGGTGGCAAAGAAAAATATCGTTTTTACGCGGACAAAGTTTCACAAATTATTCGCGCATATCCAGACATAGAATTTATATTTCAATATACACCAGCCCAAGCGACAAGATTGCAAAAACTGGATAAAACGGGCGCAAAATTTTCAATGCTGTTTGATGCATCGGGCGGGCGTGGAGTTTCGCCAGATGCATGGCAGGCACCAGTTTCAAAAAAACATAAAATGGGATACAGCGGTGGCCTGTCGCCAGAAAATATTGCGGATAATTTGGCCAAGATAGATGCCCTGTTGCCGCGGAATTATAAAACATGGATTGACGCCGAAGGGAAATTAAAAACAACCGACACTAAACAATTCGATGTTGCACGCGCAAAACTCTATATCCAAAACGCATTGAAGTATGTATTAGAACATTAAAAAGGAGATAAAATGAAACTGCGATATATAACTTGTTCTGATCCACGCGAAAATTTGCCAACCGCAAGTGTGATTGATTTGCTAAAACTTTCGCCACTGGCGGAATTGGGTGTTCAAGCACATCCATCGGCTATGGCACAAGGCAAACCGCGTAATATATGGTTCAATGAATTACTAGATGCCGTAAAATCATCCAAAACACCATTAAATATTGCATTACATGTGAACTATGGATGGTGTGATGAAATCTGCCTTGGCCATGTACCAGATGAAATTCAACAATTTTTAAAGCACCAGCATCCAAAAACAAACGAGCCTTTGATTAGGCGGATTCAATTAAACATTGGTGATTGTACTTACGTGTTCGATGCGAAAAGATTAGCAACACTTATTAAAACTTGGGATAAATACGAAGTTATCTTACCGTTTAACCAAAACATTAAACAAAAAATAGAACAATTAAAAGCAAGGGGTGCAAAGTTTAATCTGCTGTTTGATGGTTCTTATGGTGCCGGCATTGCCCCAACAAATTGGCAAGTGCCTGTTTATAAAGATATACAGTTCGGTTATGCGGGTGGATTGTCGCCAGAAAATGTTGCAGATAACCTTGCAAAGATAGATACTGTATTACCAGATGGTTATGAAACATGGATTGACGCCGAAGGTCGTCTGCGCGACAGAACTGGCGCGATGGATATTAGTTTGGCACGCACATATTTAGCAAACGCTATTAACTGGTATAACCGACGCACGAAATAAAAAATCCGCCATTCGGCGGATTTTTTTAAGAAACTTGGTGGATGTTAAGGGACTCGAACCCCTGACCCTCTGCGTGTAAAGCAGATGCTCTAGCCAACTGAGCTAAACATCCAACTGCCCGCCAATCATAAATTATATTTTTACGATTGTCCAGATTTTTTTACCGCGGCAGTGGCAAACCCGCCGTCGCATCCGCCATCACATCATCAATCAATGTATCGGCCTTGGCCTTGGCATCACGCATTGCCGCCAAAACCGCATCTTCGACCGCAGCGGTACCATTTGCCAAAACATCAGGATTTATCTTTACAGAAATAATATCGTATTTTCCCGACATATCTATGACGCATGCACCACCAGTCGCGATACCTTTGACGCGCATTCCACCCAATTTTTCTTGGGCGGCGGCAACCTTGGATTGCAAATCGCTTGCCTGAGCCATTAAAGCATCTACATCCATTTTGACCCCCATGAATCTATCAAGACTAACTGTCCGACCAAACGGTCGGACAATTTTCTTATTATTCTTCTGTTTTTTCTTTTTTTACTTCTTCGCCGGTCTTTTGGTCAATACCAACCATAGACAGACGTGTTTTACCACGTTTGTCGACACCTTGATACCTGACGAACACTTGATCGCCTTCTTTCAGACCTGCATCTTCAATTTTCTTTAAATGCTTGCCGGTGATTTCAGAAATATGAACCATGGATTCAAAGCCGTTCATAATCTTTACAAACAGCCCAAAATCTTTGACCCCAGAAACCGTACCAGCATAAATCTGGCCAACCTCGGGTTCGGCAACAATTTCTTTAATTTTGGCAATCGCTGCATCTGCGTCTTCGCGCGTGACCGCCAATATCTTGACTGTACCATCATCTTCCAAATCAATGGTTGTGTTTGTGTCACGTGTGAGTGCCTGAATAACCACACCACCCTTGCCGATAACTTCGCGAACCTTGTCTGGGTTGATTTTCATCGTGTACATTTGTGGTGCATATTCAGAAACATGATCGCGCGGCTTTTCAATTGCCTGTTTAATCTTGCCCAAAATGTGCATACGACCTTCTTTTGCCTGGGCCAGTGCGCGTTCCATAATTTCGAATGTAATGGATGTGATTTTAATATCCATCTGTAATGCGGTAACACCTTGATCTGTACCTGTGACCTTAAAGTCCATATCGCCAAGATGATCTTCATCACCCAAGATATCGGTCAAAATCGCATAATCATCACCTTCTTTGATAAGCCCCATCGCAATACCTGCAACAGGACGCTTCATTGGAACACCACCATCCATCATCGCAAGTGTAGCACCACATGTTGTTGCCATAGATGATGAACCGTTCGATTCCAAAATATCTGAACACACACGAATTACATAATCAAATTCACTGCGTGGTGGAATCATAGGATGAACTGCGCGCCATGCCAAGTTGCCATGACCAATTTCACGACGACCTGGGGCCTTTAAACCTTTGGCTTCACCAACAGAAAAGCCAGGGAAATTATAGTTCAATATAAAATCACGTTCGTCGGCACCATCCAAAGATTCGATTGGCAGGGCATCTTTGCCGCCACCAAGCGTCAGAGAAACCAAAGCCTGGGTTTCACCGCGTGTGAACAGTGCAGAACCATGTGCACGTGGCAATACACCCAGTTCAATTTCAATTGGGCGTACTGTTTTTGTATCACGTCCATCGATACGTGGCTTGCCCGCCAAAATGTTTGAGCGCATGATACGCGCAGTCAGATTTTCAATAATTTCATCCGCCGCAGATTCCAATGTTGATGTTGCAACAGTTGTATCTGGGAACATTTCTGGAATAAGTGCTTTGGCCGATGCATGAATTTCCGCCAATGTTTCCAAACGATGCAATTTTTCCTTGATTGCCAGTGCAGATTCAATATCACCCGCAAATTGTTCAAATCGCTTTTCCATTTCGACATATTCAGGTGTCTTTTCTGGAATTGCCCAACGTTCTTTACCCGCCATTTCAGTCAGTTCGTTTATCGCTTTGATAACAGCCTGTTGTGCATCAAAGCCGAACTTGACCGCGCCAAGTGTTGTTGCTTCGTCTAATTCACCAATTTCAGATTCAACCATCAAAACACCGTCTTTTGTTGCTGCAACAACCAAATCCATTTCTGAATCTTCAACCTGCTTTTTTGACGGGTTCAAAATGTATTTACCGTTCATATAACCAATACGTGCTGCACCAATTGGACCTGCAAACGGAACACCAGACAGTGCAAGTGCCGCTGAAGACGCAATCATTGCCAAAATATCAGGTTGGTTCTTTCTGTCATAAGAAAAAACCTGGGCAATAACTTGGACTTTGTTTTTGAATGTTTCTGGGAACAATGGACGAATTGGACGGTCAATCAAACGCGCAATCAGGGTTTCGCCGATGCTGGCTTTGCCTTCACGACGATCACGCGAACCAGGGATACGACCCGCAGACGCAAATTTTTCTTGGTAATCAACCGTCAATGGGAAAAAGTCTTGCCCTTCAACCGCGGTTTTTTCTGCACATACGGTCGCCAAAACCATTGTGCCACCCATCGTTGCCAACACCGCGCCATTCGCCTGTTTCGCCATACGACCAGTTTCCAGGCGCAGTTTTTCATCACCATATTCAATTTCAACCACAACAGGGTTATTCAGATGAGTTGTTTCATCTTTTTTCTTTTTTGAACCAAATAACATATTTTTCCTCCGTTTTTTTGGTTTTGTTATACTTTCCGCGGCACGAAGAAAAATTATTCATTATTGTGTTCAACCAACAAACACAAGAAAGAACAATCTCTTCCCTGCCGCGGTCGCATTATACGATAAATTTATGCATTTGCAAATAAATTATCACAAATTAAAACAAAAGGCCGACAAAACGCCGGCCAAATTGCTTACTTACGCAGACCCAATTTCTTAATCAGTTCTTCGTATTCAGACGCATTGCGTTTTTTGATGTACATCAACAACTTTTTGCGATGATTGACCATTTTCAACAAGCCACGTTTAGAATGTTCATCTTTGTGGTTGTTTTTCATGTGTTCGGTCAAATTGCGAATGCGTTCAGTAAGAATCGCAACCTGAGATTCAACAGAACCACCATTGTCCTTATCACTCGCCTTATATGCGTTGATGATTTCAGTTTTTTTTGCTTTTGTAATGGACATTTATTTTTCCTTTTTTAAATTGTTCTTTTTGGGCGCAAGACACCACCAGAAACCGCACCAATTCCAACAAAATCTTTGCCAGAATAAACGCGATATATGCCGTCTGCACCATTCCAATCGATAAAACCACCGTTTTTATACAAACCGACAACTTTATCAGTCAAATTCAAAACTGGAATGCCCCCCAGTCCCGAATCGACCGATGCAAGATATTGCATTGCATCGCCGCTATTATTAAACAGATTTTCTAAAAAATCAAGTTTAACCGCATTTTCAATCGTAAAGCATCCTGTGCGTGTGCGCCTTATCATATCAACAGTTGCATGTGCGCCGCATGCAAGTGCAATATCACGTCCCAGACTGCGCACATATGTACCGGCCGCACAGCGCACCCGAAATTGCCAAGATTTATCAGTTATTCCCAAAAATTCCAATTCATATATATCAACATTGCGCGGTGGCATTTCTGGGGCATAGCCTTTGCGCGCCAATTCATATGCACGACGGCCATCTATATGCACCGCACTGAATGCCGGCGGCACTTGCGTTATATGTCCGATAAATTTTGATAATACAGATTTAACCTGTTCGCTGTCTGGCACAAAATCATCGCGCACAGTAATATTACCTGTAATATCCAAAGTGTCTGTTTCAAAACCAAATTGCAATGAAAACAAATATTCTTTATCACGCGGACAAAATTCTTCTAAAAATGGAATCATCTTGGTCGCGTTTCCAAGTGCAATCGGCAGAACACCTGTCGCCATTGGGTCCAATGTTCCAATGTGTCCGTTCTTTTTCGTACTAAAAATGCGTGCCACACGTGATGCCGCGCTTTTTGAAAACACGCCTGATGCTTTATCAAGAATTATCCAACCGTCCATAACTTTATCCAAACAAAGATAATTGTGATTTTTGTGCGTCTGGTGATTCAAGGTGCGATTTTTGCCTGTCTGTTGGCAATTTCGCATTCGCTTCAATTGAAACATTTGTTACTTCCAATGAAGACAAAACCGATTCCGCACGCGCCACCACAGATTCTGGCATTCCCGCCATTTTAGCAACATGAATTCCATAGGACCTGTTCGCGACACCGGCGATAATGCGATGCATAAATACAATTTCATTATTATGTTCGCGCACATCTATGGTCAAACAAGTCACATTTTTAAGATTGCCGCCCTGACCTGCCACTAAACCCGTCAATTCATGATAGTGTGTTGCAAACAATGTCCGCGCCCCCAAAGCGTCCAAATGCTCTAATACCGCCTGGGCAATTGCCATACCGTCATAGGTCGCCGTTCCGCGCCCTATTTCATCAAAGATTATAAACGAATGCGGTGTTGCACGACGCAAGATATTGGCAGTTTCACTCATTTCCACCATAAATGTCGATTGCCCCGCCGCCAAGTTATCTGACGCACCAACGCGACTGAACAATTGGTCGCAAATGCCGATTTTTGCGGATTCAGCCGGCACAAAAGACCCCAAGTGCGCCAACACAACAAGCAGCGCATTCTGGCGCAGATATGTCGATTTGCCCGCCATATTTGGACCAGTCAATAATGCCACAGGTTGATTCGATAAATTACAATCATTCTTAACAAAATTATTGCCGTTTTCGCGTAATGCCGCCTCGATAACTGGATGCCTGCCTGCACGCACTTCAAAATCACGCCCATTTGTTATCTCTGGACGTGTCCAGTCCATATACACCGCACAGGTTGCCAGCGCACACCATACATCTAAATCTGCCAATGCTTCGGCGGCAAATAAAATATCATTACTGCATTCACGAATTTGCTCTATTAACCCATCTATTAAAGATTCTTCTATGGCGGCGGCTTTGTCCGATGCAGAACGAATGTCATTATCCAGTTCTATCAAACGCGATGTAGTGAACCGCACATTACCTGCCAAAGTTTGGCGATGTATAAAACCAGATTCAGGTTGCAACAAGGCGTCTGCACGAGCGGACGGAACCTCAATAAAATACCCCAACATATTGTTAAATTTAATTTTCAGTGTGTGAATATCGGTTTGTGCGGCGTATTCAGCCTGCATTGCAGCAACCGTTTCTTTGCCACCATGTGATAACTTGCGCATATTATCAAGCGCCACATCAAAACCATCACAAATAACACCACCATCGCGGAAAAATGTTGGCAATTCATCGACCAATGCTTTTTTCAACCGCGATGCCAACCTATCGTTTGTTTTTATACGCCCAAGGTATGTCGCCAACCCTGCATCCAGATGTGTAGCCATCATTTTAATATTTGGCAAACTGATTAAAAATTCAGATACACTGCGCATATCGCGCGGCATTCCGCGCCCAGACAACAAACGCGCTACACTGCGCCCAACATCAGGCACACGTGCCAACGCATCCGAAACCATAGTCCGAACATCGTTATTATGCACCATATGCGCAATATGATCTTGGCGCAGACGGATTTCCGCCGCATCACCAGTAAGAGTTCGCAAATACGAGCGTAATCTGCGCGCCCCCGCTGCCGTTTTTGTTTTATCAAGAACATCCAGCAAGCATCGCCCACCTTCGTTTATCGGCGCATCTATTTCCAAACTTTTCCAAGTTGCAGAATCTATCAGCAATTGTGTTCCTGCGCTAAACTGGTACGGTGCGCGAAATGTCAGCGCAGTTCCACGCTGAGTATTAAACAAATATGCCGCCAGTAATCCAACCGCCGCATTTTTTGTACCATCTGTACCCGCCGCATTATCACCAAAAACACAAGAGATAATTGTATCTATATCTGCGCGCCGATAAATCTTGTCAAACACAGGTGTTGATTTAAACATATCACGCACAGACAAAATATTTTTATTTTCTGCATCGGTTGAAGGATATATAACCTCGGCCGGCGAAATCCGCACAAGGTCATCTGTGATATTATTTGTGCGCCCAACAAAAAATTCCCCAGTTGAAATATCGCAACCTGCAAAGTCAAACTCGTTCGCCCCCGTTCCTATAATCGCGACCAAGAAATTCGAACTTTTAGGCGACAGCAAATTTTCATCGGTCAGTGTTCCAGGTGTCAAAACACGCGTGATTTTTCGTTCAATATACTTATGTCCACGTTCTTTGGCTTGGGCGGGCGTTTCCATTTGTTCAACCAACGCCAATTTGTATCCTTGGCGCACCAGACGCCCAAAATAATTTTCAGACGCATGCCATGGAATCCCACACATTGGAATATCTGTGCCATCGGCATCTGTGCCGCGTGCAGTCAGGACCAAGCCCAACTTTTCACTTATAACAACCGCATCTTCAAAAAAAGATTCGTAAAAATCACCCAGTCTGAACATCAGCAAAGCATCCGGATTTTCGTTTTTGAAATCCACATATTGCTGCATTACTGGTGTCAATTTACTTTTATCAGCCATCTGCGATTGCCTATGCGTTAGTCGTTGTTGTAACTTTCAGTGTTTCGATTTTCAGTTCGGCTTCTTTCAGCAATTGTTCACAGTAAGCCTTTAACTTTATACCTTGCTCGTATGCGGCAACCGAATCCGCCAATGGCATTTCGCCAGATTCCATTTTTTTAACCAATTCTGTCAGTTGCTTATACGCTTCTTCAAAAGACAATTTTTCTTGTTCCATAATAAACCCCTTGTGCCAAACACGATACAAAATAAAATTTGAATGTTCCATAAAAAAAACACCCAGACGGGTGTTTTTATTATTTTGCAGGTTTCGCAGGCGCGATTACAATGGACTTGGTGCGTTCATCGGGTTTAGAACGACTTTCCAATGTGCCGCGTTCACCAATCAGTTCAACCACATGCGCAAACAGCCCTGGAATTGCATCTTTACCCATCGCCAAAACGCGTTTAGAACCATGCGTCATAACGGCGATTTTAACTTTATTTCCTTCGTCCAAGAATTCGAAAACCTTGCGCAGTTTAATTTGCAAATCATTTTCTTCAATAAAAGGCTTTATCCAAACCTCTTTCATCTCGATGGTCTTTTGTTTTTTCTTGGCTTCGTTCGCACGCTTTTTCTGTTCGTACTTGTACTTGCCAAAGTCCATCATTTTGACGATTGGTGGTGTACCTGCAGCGTTCAGTTCAACCAGGTCCAGTCCTTTATCTTGCGCCATCTGCAAGGCCTCGGCCGTTTGCATTATGCCCAGATTTTGACCATCTTCACCAATTACTTGCACCGTTTTCGCAGTTATGCGACCATTTGTACGCGGCCCCATATCACGACGGTTATCACGATTATTTTGGTTTTTAATTGTGTACTCCTTTTATTGATATGTGCGAATTATTAAATATTTTTACAGACTTTTCAACAAGTTTTGAACATTTTGCAAAACCGTCCAAACAGACGCTTTGGCGGCGGGCTTTAAAATCAAATAGTTCGGATGGTATATCGAAAACACATGCACACCACTGTCCAGATTCGTTTCTGCCCCAAATTGTTTCATCAAATCAACACCGCATATTTCCGCCGCGGCAACCGTCCCCAACGTTATAATTATTCGCGGCTCGGTCAATTCTATAAATCGGTCCAAAAATGGTCGCGATAAATCAAGTTCGCCCCGCGCAGGTGTGCGCCCCCCAGGCGTGCGCCAAAAAACAATCGGCGAAATATGAACGTTTTCGCGCGACATTCCAATCGCGTTCAGCATTTTATCCAACAACTCCCCTGCCCCACCCGACAGGATTTTTCCCGATGCATCATCTTCACTGGACGGGATATCGGTTATAATCAGTATGCCATTTGGGTTGTCTGCAACATGCGGCAAGACAACATTTGTCGCACCCGCGCGCAGCGGATGATTAAATTCTGAAATCATACGATTCAGCGCACAGGTTGTTGTTGGTCGCGCCGCGCATGCACGCGCAGTTTCAATTGACACTGGCGCAATAGGCGACACAGGTGGAACAACCGAAAAAACTTTTGTGCGGGCGGGCGCCGGTGGCTGGCCCCCAACATCAGACAAAAAGCCTATGGCGGTATCGCCCAATTCCCATTTCACACCTGCGGCCAGTAAATCTTTTAACATTTCGTTCATAATTCAAATCTCTGATTCGTTTTACCTTGATTTATTGCAAATTTTATTATAGACTATAACACGAGCAACAGAAACTCAAGGGAGTATTTTCATGAAAATAAAAAACTTTGCTTTATTGGCGGGCGCGGCTGGTGTTCTGGCGGCGTGCGGTGGTTCAAACATTGTTGAACCAGAAGACTTGAACAATCAACGTGTGTTCTTTGCGTTTAACTCGGCGGAAATTTCCGACGCGGCGAACGACAACCTGCTGGGTCAGGCTCTGTACATGAAGTCACACGAAAATGTGAAAGTTCAAATTGCGGGTAACTGCGACGAACGCGGTTCAACCGAATACAACTTGGCATTGGGTGCACGTCGTGCGAACGCGGCCAAGAAAGTTTTGGTTAACGACGGTATTAGTCCGAAACGCATTTCTACCATTTCCTATGGTAAAGAACGCCCATTGGTCAAAGGTACCGGCGAAAGCGTTTGGAAATATAATCGTAACGCAACTACAACAGTTAAATAAAAAATGCCCTTCGGGGCATTTTTTAATGACAAACAACACCGGCAAATGCCGGTGTGTTTTTCTTGGAGAAAGAATTTCTATCATTACTGCACGCTGTTAAACAATCCCGACCGGAAGGCGGAGTGGGCCCGCACGTTGCCAGCGCAGTAGCCCGCACAGGCGTACGCACAATCGGACACCGACGAGATCGAGCTGAAGAACACCCAGCGGGAGACAGCAGGTTCGCCAGCAATGCTCTCCATCTTGCACCAGCAATTTAACTGTCCATTGCTTAGCGCACTGGTACCCACACCCGTTTGATTGTTAAATTCGGTGGTCAGGCTGCTTTCCTGGGCATCTGTTGCCGCAGTATTATTTGTCCCATTTGTTGCACTGCATACACTCTTACCTACTATATCACCATACGGCATTACCGCGCCCCATTTGCCAGTCTTGCTGCCACTGGCACCAATTGCGGTTTTAGTGGTTACACTGCACTGACCATCATAATCAGTTTTACTTTCTAAATTGCGAGAGCAATAACTGGTTCCATTGATACTTGCATCGGGCAATTGTATGCCAAATGATAACAGGCTAAGGTTGTTCGCTGTATTTATTTGCCAACCTATGCCCGCTACTTCTGTTAATTCGCTGTTCACCGCATCTATGATTGTTTGGTTTAATGTGCCCGCTTCTACCAATGCGTCCGCTTTCTTGGCGGTGGAACTATATACTGGCTTTTCACCAACAGACCCCGCGGTTCCTGTATTTGTCATAACATATCCCGCCGTTCCGTTTACAGTATTTTGTTTTGTGGCCAGTGCGGTATTTATCGCACCAATTGTTGGAACGCTTGTATCCGTTGTGCTGGTGCCCAATGTTGTCACAATATCACGGCTGCCTACTGCACCATTTGTTGTTGAACTGTAAGTCATAAGTTTATTGTTCCCCAAACCCGCAAACTGTGGTTGCAGTTTTGCCATTTCCGCATCAACATATTTTTTTGATGATATAACTGTGTCAGCACTACTTTCCGCATCACCATACACCGCCGCAAATCTGAATTCCAACGGTCCATGATTATCAATGCCATCACACCCAGCGGCCGCAAGTTCTGATGTAGAAAACTGTATATTATATACCTGACCAGGGTTCGCATTCATAGAATAGCCAGAAATAGTGCCATCACCTGAACCATTTGGATCTATAACAATACGCCAACCAACTAACGATTTACCTTCGGGTGGCGTACAAATACTGCCCGCCGGCGCTGTGAACGATGTTTCCCCGGATTCTGGGTATTCTTCATAATCAGCAAAAGGACCGTTACTACCATTAGGATCATTACAAATAGGATGTCCAAACTGGCTTATCTCGCACCCCAATTCCTCAACGTCCTGACAAAAAAATTCAACCGAGCAATATGTTGCAAATGCATTTGTGCCAAGCAATGCAAATACAGTAAATATTGGTAAAAGTTTTTTCATGTTCCTTTCTCCTTTCTTCTTATTTCTTTGGCGACACCCTGCCCACAAGTCCCCTTCTTATCAAGAAGGGGTGGCGGGTAGCACCCGACGGGGTAGTTGTTGTCGGCAACACCGACTATTCACGCTGCGCGTGAACCACTACCCTGCCACTTCCAGTGGCCCTCCCCTTCGCCAGCGAAGGGGAATTTTACGGATTGGCCGGTTGTGGGACGTATGTACCGGACAATGTGTTCACGTTCCACAATGTGCAATCTTGATTCGCGCAGGTTAAATGTGCGTTAAACCCGTTCTGAACCGCCGCGTTCACATGTTGTGCCTCGGTCAAATTGGATGTTTGACCGCTGTATGCAGACCCACTGCTGTACACACCCTTGGATGATACGCCACCCGATGTTCCTGTATAGGTCACAACTGTATTCGCGGTGCCGTTTATATTCCCCTGCTTTTTATTTAATTCTGTGTTTATCGAACCGGTGGTTGCCAAGCCTGTATCAGATGTACTGCTACCCAGACTGGTATTTATTGTTCTGGTCCCTGGGGTTCCGCCAGTTGTTGTTGGAAATGTTACCGCGGTATTGGCGCCATTCGCACTCAATATCGCCTGTTTGGTTGCAACATTACTGTCCACGTATGCCCGCGATGTTGGGATGTTTTCGCCCGCCGCGTATGCACCCGCCGACACAACCGACAATGCCGCCGCAATAATGAATTTACTTGTTTTGTTCATTCTTTTCTCCTTGGGTTTTTATCACACAAACAATGTACAAAAAAACGTACGTTTAAATCAACCGTTTTTTCAAAAAAATTAAAAATAAAAAATCCCAGATTTCTGGACTTTTTTATTTTCAGTTTTCTTTAAGGGAGGCGGTCAAAAAAAGGAACGTTTTTTTGACCGGTTTTTTGCATAAAAAACGCCGCATTTCTGCGGTGTTTTTATCTTGTCTTGCTGTGGCATCATACCATATAAAAATAAAAGTTTTTTGTGGCTGATGCTAAAGTGAATAATCACTTACACTGGCCACTAATATTTTGTCAAGTGTTGCCGGCTTTTTTGATATTTTTGTTCGATTCGGCCGGCAATTACTTACAAATTTTGTCAACTATTTCGTTCAACTGCGTACGCGTTGCAAATGAAATATTTATCACGCCCGCACCACCACGACGACCCGTAATTTTTACTTTTGCGCCCAAAGTATGCGAAATATTATCTGACATCTTTTTCAATGTCGCCGCGTCAATTCCTGTATCAACAAATGCGCGCGCACGCTTTGCGCGTGGGCCGTTTTTAACACGCGCGGTTACATCTGCAACCGACAGTTTGCCTTTTATAATCTCTTGCGCCATTTTTTCAGGATCATCCGCTACAACAATCGCGCGTGCGTGCGATGCAGATAATTCGCCCTGCTCTACCAGTTTTTTTACCGATGCCGGCAACGCATTCAGACGAATCAAATTCCGAATATAACTTTCCGATTTTCCAATCAAACGCGATACATCCGACATATCATACTTACATTTATTCATAAGGTTCACATAGGCCGCGGCCTCTTCTATCGGATTCAGGTTTTCGCGCTGAACATTTTCTATCAGCGCGATTTCCATCGCGTTTTCATCCGCCAAATTCTTTACCAATGCCGGAATTTCCGTCAAGCCCGCCATTTTGCTGGCGCGGAAACGCCGTTCACCTGCAACAATTTCATAACTGTATGGACGATTTTTAACACTGCGCAATAAAATCGGTTGCAATACGCCCTTTTCGCGAATAGATGCCGCCAAATCTTCCAATTCCGCCGCAGTAAAGGTCTTGCGCGGTTGGTCTGGATTCACGCCAATTTGTGCAAGAGGTACTTGACGTACAACAACGCGTTCAGTACCCGACAATATAGAAATATCTGGCGCGATGCCTATTTCATTTTGTAAATCTGTCAAATTACGTCCAAGTCCAAATTTCGACATTTTATTCACCTTTGGCTAATTTTTGAACAACTTCGGTTGCCACACGCAAATACGCCTGGGCGCCGGTTGAATTAAAATCATAGAACAGGGCAGGTTTACCATGGCTGGGCGCTTCGGCCACACGAACATTACGCGGTACAACCGTCTTGAACGCTTTGTCGCCAAATGTTGCGCGCACGTTTTCTTCTACATCGCGCGTCATACCATAACGCCGATCGTACATAGTCAGCAAAACGCCCAGAATTTCAAGGTTTGGATTCCATTTCTGTTGCACACCTTTGATATTATTTATAAGGTGCAAAACGCCCTCTAGTGGAAAAAACTCACACTGCAGCGGTATAATAACATGATTCGCCGTCGTCAGAGCATTCAAAGTTATATAACCAAGGGCAGGGGGACAATCCAGCAAAATATAATCATAATGTTCCATTATAGGACGCAAAGCCTCGCGCAGGCGATATTCTTTGTTTTCCATATCTAACAACTCAACCTCGGCACCAGATAACGCCTGCGTTGACGGCAAGATATGCAACCCTGGCACCGCCGTAGAAAGTATATTTTCCGCCGCAGACGCACGCCCCATCAAAACATCATAAACACTTTGACGATGTGACGACCGTACAAAACCAAGTCCCGTACCAGCATTACCCTGGGGATCCAAATCCACCAACAAAACACGCTTTTTTATCGCCGCAAGCGACGCACCCAAATTTATCGCCGTCGTTGTCTTGCCAACCCCACCTTTTTGATTCGCAAATGCAATTATTTCTGTCATAAAAACCATTCCTTTTATCGCAAAATACTATAATATAAACAAAACACACAAATCAAGACAATAATTTTTATATAATAAAAACACAGTAATTTCAAGATATTGTCGCTTATTTCATATGAAACAATTCTGCAAAACAAAAAAACACACTAATTTCAATAAAATAAAGTTTATTTCATATGAAATTACCGGCCAAAATTCACAATTATTATAAAACCATCACCGGTTTTTGATGGAACGAGTTCATAATCAAAATCATATTTGACCTTTGCAACCGCAATTTCATTTTCAATTTCCCGGCCTTTTAGCAAAAAAAGCCGGCAATTTATACCACGAACATAATCTAAAATCTTAACAAGTGGTGCAAACGCACGTGCAGTTATAACAAATTTACCGGCCTTTTTTGCATTTTTGTTCAAAAAAGCCGGCAAAAAGTTTTCCAACCGACCATGATAAATTGTCAAATTATCCAATTTCAATTCATCACGAACTGCATTTAAAAAAGAAACTTTTTTTCCAATCGATTCAATACAGGTCACACGCCAACCTAAAATTGCCAAAACAACACCAGGAAATCCCGCACCACTTCCAAAATCCAATATTTCTGCATCTTTTGGTAAAACGTCCGCCAACTGTGCCGAATCGGCGAAATGCCGATTTTCAATATCGGACAAGGTGCTGGGGGCAACAAGGTTCATTTTTGTTGACCAATCTCGCAAAAGTTCCGCATAACGCGCAAATTTTTCTTTACTATTCATATTATTATTGTAGCATAACTTTTAATGATTGAAAGAAAAACTTTGTTTTATTGTTTGGGGCTTACGGCGATTCTTTTGTCGGTATTTATACTATTTGATCGTCCAATCAACATGCCAAAAAAAACATATCGCGTAACAGAGACTTCGTACGGTGCGTTTTTGGCGGGTCAACATGCGATTTATACCAACGACTTTGATTCAGCCGCGAAATTTGCCGAAAAGATTTCAGATAAAGATTATGGCACCATTTCCAAGACAAAAAAACTTGCCGAATTTCTTGGCGGCAAATTGCCAACAAACACAGCTTGTTTCAACGACGCCAAAGATACCGCAGGGCGAATGATTTATGATGCATCGCTTGCCAAGAATCAGAAATGGGATGAATTATATAATCGGCATAAAACCAATAAATCTGCCGTATACGCACCTTTTCGTATATGGTCGGCAATTGCAAAAAACAGAAAAACAGAAACATTAAAATATATCGACAGCGCGGAATCTAACCCATCATGGAAGGCTTTTGTGCGCGGGCAAATTTATGCGCATTATGATGAAGATACGCGCGCAGCGGAAGAATTTGCCAATGTAAAAACAGATTTTATGAATATTGGTGATTATGTATATATTATGTCGTTCTATATTGGGCACGATATGCAGCCCAAAGCGGACAAATTGCGTCAAGAATTTTCATCTGCGCCGGGCGGAATGTTTATGGCAGACTTTGATAACATTCCAAATTGGGACAATTTCAAGGGTCCGCAAAAATCTTTGGCGTTTAATCTGCTGCAAAATGTTTCGCATACACAAATTATGCTGTATTCCGACTTGTCCATTTTGATGCTGCGTTTTGCGCAAATAATCGGCCCAGACGCACAATTCTTTCAAGACGCTGTACACTATTATATCGGACAGTTTTTGGTGAATACGCGTGGAAATTTTTCGGTCTATTTTGATAAAATAGACAAAGCCAGTCCTTTCTATTTATTCGCCAAGATGAAAAGCGCGAATTCGGTCAAAGAAATTCAAAATGTTTTAAAGCATCAGCCTTTGTTTATTCCTGCATTAAATAAACTTGTTGCTTACTATACAGGTCAGGGCAGCAAGCATCTTGCATTAGACACAATAAACCAAGCACTGAAAAACAAAAGGTTATCGGACGGGGGCAGGGCGTATTTGATTAAACGGCGCGCATTGGTACATTTATTGTTTGGCGATTTAAAGGCAGCACAAAAAGATATTCATACAGCGTCAAAAACACTTGATAAAGATGGCGAAATTTTGGCACTGCAGGCGCGTATCTGGGCGGCACAAAATCGTGAAATTGAAAATGCGTACACTTATGCCATGTCACTCGTAAAACGCGACCCAACAGATGTTTTAGCGTGGGATACGGTTGCTGTTGTTGTTGCGGTGCGCGAAGGCAACGATGCTGCACTGGAAATACTTGAAAAAATAGGATCATCCGCAAAGAATTGTTCCGCACTGTTTGAACATTTGGGTGATGCATATGTAAAAAACGGTCAAAATGACAAAGCGGTCGAGGCGTATCGTCGCGCAATAAATCTGGCGGATGATGGATTCAGCGTCATTCCAAAAATAAAGAAAAAACTAAGGAAAATACAATGAAGGTTGGTATTATTGGTGCGGGCGCATGGGGTACAGGACTTGCGCATATTATTGCGCGTGGCGGGGCAGATGTTATTCTGTGGTCCTTTGATGGACTTGCCGCGCATTTTGATAATGTAAAGGCAAAAAAGAATATTCGGCTGACCACAGATATGCAAGATTTGAAAGTTTGCGATGCTTGGATTGCGGTAACACCTGCGGCATTTTTTCGCGAAACTTTGATAAGGGCGGGGCGTTTTTACAACCAGCAACCGATTATCATTTGCACCAAGGGCGCAGAACCAAAAACTCATAAATTTATGACAGAAGTTTTGCATGAAACGATAAAGCCTAAAAAATCAAATGTTGGGGTTTTGTCTGGACCACAATTTGCGGGCGAAGTTGCGAGTGGCGTTCCAACAGGTTCGACACTTGCAGGCGGGAAAAAGATCCAAATAATTGGCGGGCAAATATTTAATAAAATGTTTATCAGTCCCACACGCGATATTATCGGCACAGAAATTTGTGGTGTTGGCAAAAATGCGGTTTCTGTGATTGCGGGTTATATCAAGGTCAAAGGTAAAGGTGAAAACGAATCTGCGCTGTATATGACAAATGCATGGCGCGAAGTCATTAAAATAGGGCGCAAAATGGGTGCAAAATTGGAAACTTTCTCTGACCTTTGTGGCATTGGCGATTTACTGCTTACCGCCACATCACAAACCAGTCGTAATTTTTCCGCAGGAATATCCATAGCAAACGGCGAAAAACCATCTGGAACGGTCGAAGGGTTATCTGCGTTGGATGCATTGATTGCACGCGCAAATAAATTTAAAGTTGATACGCCACTGTTGTTCAATATGCAAAAGAAATTTTCAAAGTAAAAAAGCCGGCATTTGCCGGTCTTTTTTGCGTATTTTTTATTCGTATCTTAAACTGTCAATTGGGTTTAATTTTGCCGCCTTGATTGCAGGCATAACGCCAGACGCCAAACCAACAATTACTGCAACTGATATAGATAAAACGACAGGCCATGCACTAAATGGTACGTTATATCCCAATATAAAACGCCCAACGCCTTGGGATAAGCCAACACCCATTACCAGACCTATCATAGAACCAATGAAAGATATCATGATAGATTCTGATAAAAATTGGATAATAATATTTTGTTCGCGCGCACCAATTGCCTTGCGTATGCCGATTTCACGTGTGCGTTCTGCAACTGACACCAACATCATATTCATAATACCAATCGCACCAACAAGCAGTGATACCGCTGCAATCGCAATCAACAGCAATTTTAGATAACCTGTGACAGTTGTCATGGTTTCCATAATCTGTTTCATATCCATAATTTGAAAATCATCATCATCACCAGCTCTTAAACGATGGCGATCGCGCAACATAGCAGAAATCTGGTCAATAACAACTGAATTATCTGCATCTTGGAACAATTTAAGTGCAATCATACTGACCGCATTTGGGAAACGGCTGCCTTGGACGCGCTTTTTAAGCGTGGTTATAGGGATTAAAATCATATCGTCTTGGGACCCCATAGCGCTGTCGCCACGTTCTTTGGCAACGCCGATAATAACGAAAGGAACGTTCTGGACACGCACAACTTGTCCGACGGGGTTCTTGTCCATCCCCAGCTCTGTCGCTGTTTTAGGGCCAATTACAGCGTAAGTAGAGGCGTTTCTGACCGCAGTGGTATCAAAAAACGAACCATATTCAATTTCTATGTTCTGAACCGTTGTATAATCAGGGTACACACCCATCATGGATGTTGACCAGTTTTTATTTCCATAAACAACCTGGGCCCCAGATGTTTGTACCGGCGAAACCGCCGCGACATCTGGTAATTTTGCAATAACTTCGGCATCATCGATGGTAAGGGTTTGGCGACTGCCGCTGCGGACACCACCTGTTTGTGCCGCGCCTGCGCGAATAACCACAGTATTTGTCCCCAATGAAGAAAATTGGTCTGTAATTTCTTTTTCAACAGTTTCGCCAACTGCGACCATTATAACGACCGCCATAACACCAATAATGATACCCAGAACCGTCAGGAAAGACCGAACTTTGTTTCCCCCAATAGACAGCCACGATTCTTTAAAAATATCATTCAGTGTCATTTTTGCCCCTTGTTTGTTTTCTTGACAAGAACCGCTTCGCTTGCCGGAATAGGGCCGTCATAGTTTATACGACCATCATAAATGTGTATAAGACGATTTGCATAACGTGCAATATCAAACTCGTGCGTAATCATAACGATTGTTATGCCTAAATCTTTATTCAATTCCTTAAAGAATTTTAATATTTCGTTACCCATCTTTGAATCCAATGCGCCCGTTGGTTCGTCCGCAAGAATCAGTTTAGGTTCGCCCGCAAGTGCACGCGCAATTGCAACACGCTGTTTCATACCGCCCGACAGTTGCGTTGGCAAATATGTTTCAAAGTTTTCCAATCCAACCCTGTGCAGCATTTCACGTGAACGGCGAATTCTTTCTTCGGGCGACATACCACGATACATCAGTGGCAACATTACATTATCCAGCACATTTCGCTTTGGCAGCAAGTTAAAATTCTGAAACACAAAACCAATATGTTCATTTCGCGCGCGCGCCAAATCATCCGATGTCATATTTGATATGTTTTGACCGTACAATTCGTAAGTCCCAGATGTCGGTGTATCCAGCGCACCAACAATATTCATACAGGTTGATTTGCCCGAACCCGAAGGCCCCATAATTGCAACAAACTCACCCGCCTGAATATTAAAGGTGATATCAAACAAAACCTGTTGAACCCCACCGATTTCCAGCGGAAAACTTTTACAGATTTTGTTCATAGAAATAATTGTTTCGTTTTTTTTCATGTGTGCCAACTTTACATTGGACCCGGACCACGACGACGCGCCTGCGTTGCCGCAGAACTTGTCGATTGACCAACACGACCAACGATTATTTGGTCATCAGGTTGCAATTCTGTTGAAACTATTTCTGTTTCTGTCGCAGTGCTAAGACCCTTGGTATATTTTATATATTCGACCTTGCCATTGCGCAGAACTGCAATATGGCTTTCTGGTCTTATATCTTCTGGCGCATCAGAAATTATGTTCTTGAAGTTCCGTAC
The DNA here is from genome assembly GCA_017617915.1 of Alphaproteobacteria bacterium. Taxonomy (GTDB): domain Bacteria; phylum Pseudomonadota; class Alphaproteobacteria; order Rs-D84; family Rs-D84; genus Enterousia. The sequence continues at coordinate 21,572 of JAFZVH010000053.1, read as the reverse complement.
CAAAAACGCCGCGTTTTGTGATTTTAACACATCGCGCTGTTCAGAAACCAGTATCGTCACGAAAGCGGTCATCCCAGGCATCAGATGTAAATCTGTGTTATCAACATCTATCACAACAGTATAAACAACGACATTTGATGTTGTTGTTGGCGACAGGCGAACCTGCTTTACAACGCCATTAAATGTTTTGCGCGGATATGCGTCAACGGTAAAGTTCACTTGTTGACCTTCTTTAATAACACCAATATCCGCCTCGGACACTGCGGTTTCAATCTGCATTTTTGTAAGGTCTTCGGCGATTTCAAACAAGTCTGGTGTTTGGAAAGACGCCGCAACCGTTTGACCTTTATCAACTTTGCGCGAAATAACTGTACCATCAACCGGTGAAGTAATCGTTGCATACCCAAGATTAGTCACTGCGCGGTCATATTGTGACTGCATACGCTTAACCGACTGAACAGCCTGTTCATAATTCGTTTGCGACTGTTCCATTTCTGCGCGCGCAATAAAACCTTCGTCATAAAGAGTTTTACTGCGTTCATAATCATTCTTGGCCAAGTTTAGTTGCGATTGCGCAGATTCCAACGATGCTTTGGCTTCATCTACAGATGCCTGCAACACAGATGGTTCTATTTCAAGTAATTTTTGCCCCTTGGTTACATGCGAGTTATAATCTACAAAAATATCGGCAATCGTGCCAGAAACCTGGGAACCAACACTAATGGTGTTCACAGGATTTATTTCACCAGTTGCTGTTACAATCTGACGTAAATCACCACGCGAAACTTTGACCGTCACATATTCTGGCTTTTCAGGTCTGGACGAAAGGAACCACCATGCGCCGCCCCCAATCAAGCACAACAAAATCAAACTTGACCAAACTTTATGCCGCCAAAACCATCCAAAAAAACGACGCAAGAATGATGGGCGCGCCACTTTTACTTCTTTCATTTTTTATCCTTTTCTATTTCAGACTTTATATCACCAATCGCCAGCGCAACCGCCGCGCGTTTAGTGAACAAATCATATTTGGCCGCATTATTTTGACGCTGGGCCGATACTAATTCAGACTGCGCCGTTTGCCAATCAAGCATTGTCGCGCGACCAACCTTGTACATACCCGCAGTTACTTTTTCACTTTCAGTTGCAGATTTTAACAATGTTTCTGTTTGCCCCAATACAGTCTGGGCGGTTTTATAATTTTGATATGCAGTGAACACATCCAACATCGCGGTGTCCCGCGTATTGCGCAAATTTTCTTTGGCCGCCTGATATTCTGCATCGGCCGAACGCAAACCGTACATATTCGCAAAACCCGCAAATATCGGCATAGATGCACGAATTCCAATTGTGCCACTGGTATGTGAATTACCAGTATATTGATCATTATTATCACTCCACGATAAAGACCCTGTTGCACTTATTGAAGGTAAGTTCTTTAAAAATGCCGCACTGCGCCGATGCCATGCGGCATCTTGGTTTGCAGACGCACGCAGCAAATCTGGCCGCTTTTCACGCGCAATTTCTATCAGTTCGTCTATTGTTGCGTTTTCAGAAACCGACCCAAACTCCGCCGGCATATCCGCAATAGTAATTTCTTGATTTGCAGGGAAAGAAAGTTTTTTAAGCAATGTTCCCTTGGCAATTTCACGATTGTTTTTCGCACGTTCCAAATCTAAATCACGACTTGCCATTGTTGTTTCGGCCTTTAACACATCGGCCTTGGCCACAACACCGGCCTTAAACTTTTTATTTGCAGTATCTAACGCTGTTTTTGCAACCGCGCGCAATGAACGCGCACTTTCCACATCCGCGTCCGCGTTTAGCAAAGAATAATACGCACCAATAACGCCATAGACATAGTTTTGTACACGATCGTCATATTCAAAACCTGTGGCGCGCCATACAGAATTTAACCTGTTCACATCCGCCAAGCGCCGTCCAAAATCGAATATCAAATAAGATGCAGACAGTGATGCACCATACTTCCAATCATGCCAATCATGATTTTGATAACTTTTGTTCATATTTGCTGATGCGTCCAGTGATGGTAAATAACTGGCATACCCAGCGTTTTTATTAAATCGCGCAGATTCATAAGAATAATAAGAGGACGCTGTTTCTGGGTTACGACATAGTCCCAATTCAATCACCGTTTCCAAGTCCAAAACACCGGTTGGAACCGTTTTCAATGTTGCACAATTTTCGTCCGCACCAAACGCCAAGGTCGGCAAAAATACGCACAAAATCGATAATCTGCTGATTTTCATTCTCTCGTCACTCTCTTGGACTGAATTATATATTTTTTTATGTTGAAATTCAATTTTTTTTTGTATAGAATCTGCCTACTGCTAGGTGGCCTGGTGGCAGAGTGGTTATGCAGAGGACTGCAAATCCTTGTATGCCGGTTCGATTCCGACCCAGGCCTCCAACTGTAATCCGCGGTTTGCGCGGTTTTTTCTTGCAAAAAAACACCAAAAATTTTAACCTAGGACTTATGATACAAGACCTAGTACTTACTGATTTTCGAAATCATAAAACTTGCCGTATAAATGTTGGCAATGGGCGGAATATTGTCATTACTGGTCCAAACGGAGCGGGCAAAACCGCAATATTGGAGGCTGTATCCATGCTGGCGGGCGATCGTGGAATGCGCGGGGGCCCTATGTCAGATATTACGCGTTTTGATGGGTCAGGCGGATTTTCTGTATTTGCAAACCTTGCCGATGATACAGAACTCTGCATATATTTTAATTCTGGCGACACAAATCGGCGCGCAAAAATTGACGGTGAATCTGCCCCACTGGCCGATTTAGCGGCGCATTTACGCATAGTTTGGATTACCCCACGTGAAGACAGAATATTTGTGGACAGCGCATCTGAACGCAGAACTTTTTTTGACAGACTTGCCGCAGGTTTCGATTCCGCGCACTTTGGACGCGTCGCGCGCCATGCAAAACTTATGACCGAAAGGGCAGGGGCGTTAAAAAATGGCGCAGATGCACACTGGTTGAATGCGATTGATGAACAAATCGCCGCCATCGCAACCGCGGTTGCGGCGGCAAGACTTCAATATGCCGGCGAAATAAACTATTTTTTGCATGACGCGGCGATTTCTGTTGATGGTATGTTGGAATCTATGATAATGAAAACAAATGCCGCCGAAGCAGAACGCGCATATCTTGCCCATCTGAAAGAAAATCGGCAACTGGTAAACGATAAAATGGTTGTTGATGGTGTAAATAAATCTGACTTTGGGGTATTCAACCGACAATTAAATTTACCTGCGCATTTGACCAGTACAGGTCAACAAAAAACTACTTTGCTAAATCTGATTTTGGCACATGCAAAATTGGTACATACAAAAACAGGCGCAGAACCAACCGTACTGTTGGACGAAGTTGTTGCGCATTTGGACGCGGCGGCGCGCAAAAAACTGTTTGATGAACTTGGCAATGCGCACGCACAAGTTTGGGTCACAGGATTAGAAGCAACAACTTTTGCCGATGTTCCAAATGCAACATTTGTTGCTTGCGAAAATGGTAATGTAAGTAATATAATCAACCCATAAAGAAGGAAGAAATGGCAAAAATAGATTATCAAGCATTATTAGACAACGCCCTGAAATCAGTAGTACGCGAAGCGCTAATTCACGCACAAATCAACGGTCTTGGTGATGGAATGCACTTTTTTATAACTTTCCGCACGCATGATGCAGGCGTAGTTTTGCCAGATTTTTTACGCATAAGATATCCTGATTTGATGACGATTGTGTTGCAGTATTCTTATAACAACCTGCATGTATCTGAAAAAGAATTCGGTGTGCAACTGACCTTTGATGGTCGGCCGTTCTTTATTCGTGTCCCCTTTTCGGCATTGGTTGAATTCAAAGACCCATCTGTGGATTTTATGCTGTCTTTTCAACAACGCGCATCGGTTGCCGCACCCGATAATGATATAGAACTGCCACTGGACGGCAATGGCGATACTATCCCAGACGAAGGCCGCGTGGTTTCACTGGACGAGTTTAGAAAAAAAAGAAATGGTTAGCGTTAGATATCGCTTAACATTTGTTGACTTATTGCACAAATCAAACTAACAAATTCACCTTGTGTCATCCTGTATTTGGGATGTTTACGATAAAAATCTAAAACTGCCATAATCAGTTCTTCTTTGTTAGAATCTGGCTTTGCGAGGGTTTTTACCATTGTTTTCTCCTTTGGATATTGAATTAAAAAAACCAGTAAAAAACTGGTTGGAGTTCAGAAAACAATGCAGCATTGTTGTGTTTATTCGATATATTCACACACTCCAACCCACGGCTGGAGATTTAACGCAATCTTTGCGGCTGCACGAGCTTTCTGAAACTCATTGATGGAACACCCATCAACATAGAGATTGTACCACTATTGTAAAAAAAAGCAAATATTAAAAAACTGACCACCAACACTACCCACTTCCACTTGCATAGATGAATTTCCTTGCTATAATTTAACAAAAAGGAGTGACAGTTATGTCATCTATACTTGTATTCCCAGGTCAAGGTTCGCAAACTGTTGGAATGGGACGTGAATTGTATGAAACTAATGCCGCCGCGCGCGCGGTTTTTGATGAAGTTGATGATGCGTTAAATCAGAAACTTTCGGACATTATTTTTAATGGGCCAATGGAAGATTTAACACTGACAACAAATGTTCAGCCTGCGATTATGGCAACCTCAATCGCAATGTTGCGTGCATCTGGCGCGGCCCTTACCGAATATGTTGCAGGACATTCACTGGGTGAATATACGGCGCTGTGTGCGGCGGGCGCGTTATCGGTTGCAGATACGGCGCGGTTGCTGCGTTTGCGCGGGGATGCGATGCAGCGCGCGGTTCCCGTTGGTGCAGGCCTTACCGCCGTTATTTTGGGATTGGATATAGATACTGTGCGTGATATTTACGCAAAAAATGATTGTGATTTGGCGAATGATAATTGCCCAGGTCAGGTTGTGATTTCTGGGGCACGCGATATTGTTGAAAAAACATTAGAAGATGCAAAAAATGCGGGTGCAAAACGCGCAATGCCACTTGCATTATCTGTGCCGGTTCATTGCAGAATTCAGGCACCGGCCGCCGAAGAAATGCGTGCGGCGCTTGAAAATACAGAAATAAAAACACCGATGGCAGCGTTGATTTCCAATAAGACTTGCACACCGATTAGTGACCCTGATGAAATTCGCGGGTGCTTGGTGTATCAAATAACACATGGTGTGCGCTGGCGTGAAAGCGTTTTGGCTATGCATGATTTGGGTATAACCGAAACAATAGAAGTTGGCCCAGGCGCAGTTTTAACGGGTTTAACAAAACGCATTTGTGCGGATATGGAAGGTAAAAAATTGGAGGTATAATTATGTTTGAATTAAAAGATAAAGTTGTTTTAATAACGGGCGCAACAGGCGGAATTGGTGGCGCAATCGCGCGCAAAATGCGGGATGCAGGCGCACGCGTGATTGTTTCTGGTCGAAATATGGAAAAACTGAACGCAGATTTTGATGATAACTATGTCAAAATTCCATGTGATTTAGCATCTGAAAATGGTGCGGTGGATTTAGTTGCGGCGGCACTGGACAAATGCGGCCGCATAGATGTGTTGATAAATAACGCAGGCATTACAGCCGATACACTTTTGATGCGTATGACAGACGAACAATTTGATAATGTTATAAACACAAACTTGCGTTCTTGTTTCAAAATGTGTCGCGCGGCAATTATGCCTATGATGAAACAACGGTTCGGTCGCATTATAAATATGGCGTCAATTATTGGGGTTATAGGTGGTGCAGGTCAGGCGAATTATGCGGCCAGTAAGGGCGGTATGATTGGTATGACAAAGTCTATTGCCGCCGAAGTCGCATCACGCGGAATTACCGCAAATGCAATTGCACCAGGCTTTATCAAAACACCAATGACCGATGTATTGCCAGATGAATTAAAGAAAACTTATCTTGCACAAATTCCTGCGGGTCGCTTTGGTGAACCCGAAGATATAGCGAATGCATGTGTGTTCTTGGCGTCTGACGAAGCATCTTATATCAACGGTCAAACATTACATATAAACGGTGGACTTGGACGTTTTTAATGAAAGATTTTGATGTCATTGTTATTGGTGGTGGACACGCCGGTGTCGAAGCCGCGGCCGCATCCGCGCGGCGCGGCGCGCGTACATTGCTGATTACAATGCGTGAATCTGACTTGGGTGCAATGTCGTGTAATCCGTCTATTGGTGGCCCAGGTAAATCGCAAATGGTTGCGGAAATGGATGCTTTGGGTGGTGCAATGCCACGTGCGGCCGATGCGGCGGGAATTCATTTCAGAACACTGAACGCGTCGCATGGACCGGCAACGCAGGCTTTGCGTGCACAAATTGACCGCGCACTTTATCATAATGCGGTAAAACAAATTTTGTCAGAACACAAAAATCTGACCATTGTGTATGAAAAAATTGAAAGCGTTGATTTAAAAAATAAACTCATAAATGGCGTATACAGCGGAAAAGCACTGGTCTTTACAACAGGTACTTTTTTGCATGGCTTGGTTACGATGGGAAATGAAAAAATTCCATCGGGGCGAATAATGGATGATGGTGAGTACCAATCGCCCGATACGGCGATTTCCGGCGTATTGCGTGATTTTGGTTTTGATATTATGCGCCTTAAAACCGGAACGCCTGCACGAATCTATCGTGATTCAATAAATTTTTCGGTATGCGAAGAACAATTACCTGATACCCCGCATGATTGGTTTTCCGATGGCTGCAATGAAAACAATAATACTGCGGTTTGCTATATCACGCATACAACCGAAGAAACACACACTATTATTCGTGAAAACATAGCAAATGCGCCGATGTACAATGGTGATATTCGTGGAATTGGGCCGCGCTATTGTCCGTCATTGGAAGATAAAGTAATGCGGTTCCCCGAGCATACTTCGCACCATGTGTTTCTTGAACCCGAAGGCTTGAACAGTGATTTAATCTATCCAAATGGCATTTCAACCAGTTTTGGCCGCGACATTCAAGACAAATGGATTCGGACTATTCCAGGGTTAGAAAATGCGCGTATTGCACGATATGGCTATGCGATAGAATACGATGCGATTGACGCGCGCGCATTGAATTCTTGTTTAATGTCGCGTGATAATCATGGTCTCTTTTTTGCGGGGCAAATCAACGGGACATCGGGGTACGAGGAAGCCGCCGCCCAAGGTTTGGTTGCGGGCGCGAATGCCGCGGCATTCGCATTAAATTTGCCAACATTGAATTTGGACAGGACTAATTCAATGATTGGCGTAATGATTGACGACATAACAACCCTTGGCGTGGATGAACCGTATCGTATGTTTACATCGCGTGCAGAATACAGATTGAATCTGCGGGCCGATAATGCGATTGCACGCCTTGGGCAAATGGGCGTTGATTTAGGTTTGATAGAATTGCCGGCTTTTTTGCATAAAATGCAAGAAAAAGCCGGAAAAATTTCCGAAAATGATAAATTTTATGCCGGATATATTATGCGAAACAATCGGGAAATAGAATCTTATCGTCGCGATAAAGATATAAAAATTCCGACAGATTTTGACTACGACTCGCTGTCTGGGCTTACAAACGAATTGCGTGAAAAACTAAAACGCGCGCGCCCAGAAACTATTGCAGATTTGAATCGTATCCCTGGGATGACCCCTGCCGGAATAATGGTTGTTTTGCGCAGCATAAAATAGCGCATAGATATTTCTATGTATAAAAACCTTGCAAGAAATAGTATTTCTGATAAAATTACCAGTGAACCAAATGAGATTTCGGTTCTGGGTTGTCATAAACCCAACAAACACCGGTGCATAGCATCGTAATCTATCGTTTAGATTTTCATGTTTTTGCACCGTAAAAATTTATTCCCCGATTTCTGTCGGGGTGCTGGTGGTGTATACATGAATACCATCAGAGTCACTGTGTTTGTTGATTTATGAACACCCCGACCGTCATATTTTGGCGGTGTTTTTTTATGTTCATAAACAAAGGATAAAAAATGAGAAAATTACAAAACACAAACCCCATTAGAAAACGCGGGGTTGTCTGGTTGTTTTGGTTTATACCACTGGTTGTCTTTAATATCACAGAAACTGAATCATTTATTGAAACAAAATATTGGTTGTTTGGTTTTTTGCCCCTGCCGAAAACGATTTATTATTTTCCAAAAAATATATCAAACAGAAATAGTCGCTGTAAAGGATGATTCTGTTTAAAAAATACCGGCGTTTGCCGGTATTTTTTATTTCTTTTTATTTTCTTTACTCAAATACCCTTCCAACCAATGGTTATCAAACTCCAATGTTCTGACATCATGGTTGCCCAATAATTTCTTTTGCAATGGGATTGTCGTTTTTACGCCTTCGATAACAAATTCGTCCAAAGCGCGATCTGCACGCATTATACAGGCAGAACGCGAATGCGCATGCACAATCAGTTTTGCAATCATAGAATCATACGTTGGTGGAATTGTGTATCCAGTATAGGCCGCACTGTCCACGCGAACGCCTAAACCACCAGATGGCGCATACAATGTGATTTTTCCAGGGCAGGGCACAAATGTTTCGGGGTCTTCTGCGTTGATTCTGAATTCAATCGCGTGGCCATGCGGAATAACATTTGCCTGTGTATAGCCCAACTTTTCGCCCGCCGCAATGCGAATCTGTTCACGAACCAAATCGACACCATATACCATTTCGGTCACAGGGTGTTCAACCTGAAGACGCGTATTCATTTCCAAGAAATAGAATTTACCGTTTTCGTACATAAACTCAAAAGTACCGGCATTTGTATAGCCCATCTTTTTCGCGGCTGTTTTGCAGATTTCAATCATATCGTCGCGTTGTTTCTGGGTCAGCGCCGCCGCAGGACATTCTTCCATAACCTTTTGGTTCTTGCGTTGCAATGAACAATCGCGTTCACCAAAAATCACAACATTGCCATGCTTGTCGCCCAAGACCTGAAATTCAATATGACGCGGATGCAACAGCAGTTTTTCCATATACAATGTATCATCGCCAAAACCACTGCGCGCCTCGTTCTTGGTGATTTCAAAAGCCTCGGCCATTTCATCAGCATTCATTACCGGCCGCATACCACGACCACCACCACCAGCCGCCGCCTTTAACATAACGGGGTATCCAATTTTTTCGCCCCATTTAAGCGCATCTTCCAATGTATCAACCGCACCGTCAGAGCCCGGAACAACCGGCAGCCCGCATTCTATCGCAGTCCGCTTGGCGTTCACTTTGTCGCCCATTTTGTTTATCATCGCGGCATCCGGCCCAATCCATATAAGGCCATGTTGTTCAACCTTTTGCACAAAGTCTGCACGTTCAGATAAAAAACCATACCCAGGGTGAATTGCATCCGCATTGGTCAACAACGCCGCCGTTAAAATAGCAGATTCATTTAAATAAGAATCACGTGAAGCGGCCGGACCAATACATACAGACTCGTCCGCCAGTTGCACATGCATTGCATTTTTGTCTGCGGTTGAATAGACCGCAACAGTTCGAATACCCATATCGCGACACGCACGAATTATACGCAACGCGATTTCGCCACGATTGGCAATTAAAACTTTTTTAATTTTTGGCATGATAATCTTTATTCAATAATGATTAAAGGCTGGTCAAATTCAACCGCCTGACCATCGGTGACCAAGATTTCTTTGACCACACCGTCTTTGTCAGATTTAATCGGGTTAAAGGTTTTCATCGCCTCTACTAAAACAACGGTATCACCCGCCTTGATTTGCGCACCAACCTTGGTAAACGGTTTTGCGCCCGGTTCCGGTGCAAGATACGCAACACCGACCATTGGTGATTTCAATGCATAGCCAGAAATGCCGGCACTTGTTGGTTCACTGTTTGTTTGTTTTGTTGAATCAGATGTCGGAAAAGACGGCATCACAACGCCAGATTGTTTCGATAAATGTATATGCTTGCGATATAAGCCGAATAAAAACTGACGCTCTAAATCTAACTCTGTTATCCCCATATCATCCATAATTTTAGACATGGATTCTACGGTTGCACGAAATGACATTTTATTATCCTTTTGTAAAATTACTTTGTGTCACTAGACATTATTACATAAATTTTAGCATAAAACCACAACTTGTCAAGGCACAGGGTCAAAACCACATCCCCCACCAGGCCGGCAACGCGATATCCGCCGCGCACCCATTATTATTCCCCGCACCAGTCCATAACGCGAAATAGCTATTTTAGTATATTCACTGCAAGTTGGGCTAAAGCGGCAAACCGCACGGCCGCCGAATATCGGCGATATACATTTTTGATAAAAAACTATCAAACCAATACCGATTTTCCGCGGAATTTTATTTAAATTTTTCACGATTATGCTCATTTTTCGGTGCATATTTTCGCATTATGTGTTTCAGTGCTTTGAACATTGCTTCGCGTCCAAGGTCGCGGGTTGCTTCTAAAATTGGTGCGCGCGCAATAAAAACATAATCAAATTCTGGCGCAAGTAAATCGGAATAAAATCTGACCCAGTCACGCATAAGGCGCTTTGCCCTGTTACGATGAACCGCCAATTTAAATGTATGCTTGGTCGCCGTAAAACCTATGCGTGGATTCTCTGCAAAACGCGCATTTTTCGCACGCACAATAAAGTACGCCGAACGCGCCATTGGGTCGGTGTCAGCCGTTATAAAATCTGCATGTTTTTTTATAGTATCTCGCATAGTTCCAAAATAATAGCAAAATATATGCAAAGTCAAACAAAAAAACACTTCCGATTACTTGATTTTTCATAATTTGGCGTTTATAGTTGTCATAAATTAAACCAAAAGGCGCGTATTATGTATAATTGGCTTATGAAATTTTTTTCCGCAGATATGGCAATAGATTTGGGAACCGCGAACACTCTGATTTATGTCAAAGGGCGCGGAATTGTACTGAATGAACCGTCGGTTGTTGCGGTCGCCGAAAACCACTTGCTGGGGCGCAAGGAAATCTTGGCCGTTGGTACCGAGGCAAAACAAATGTTTGGTCGTACGCCTGGCACGATTACCGCTGTTCGCCCACTTCGCGACGGTGTTATTGCAGACTTTGAAGTTGCCGAAGAGATGATTAAATACTTTATTCGCAAAGTGCATCACAGAAGTCCTCTGACCGCGCCACTCATTATTATCTGTGTACCGTCTTGTGCAACCCAAGTGGAACGCCGTGCTATACAAGAGGCCGCCGATGCCGCCGGTGCGCGCAAGGTTTATATTGTCGAAGAATCCACCGCCGCCGCTATTGGTGCGGGCCTGCCGGTTGAAAAGCCATTGGGCTCTATGGTTCTGGATATTGGTGGCGGCACGACCGAGGTTGCAGTTATGTCACTGGGTGGAATCGTTTATTCAAACGCCGTCAGAACTGCGGGCGACCAAATGGATTTAGATATTATTGAATTCGTGCGCAAGAATAAAAACCTGCTGATTGGTGAAAACACCGCCGAAGAAATCAAAAAGAAAATCGGCACTGCAATTTCCCCAAAAGACAAGGCAAATGAACTTACCATGAAAATCAAAGGGCGCGACTTGCTGTCTGGAACGCCACGCGAAACGATTATTACTGAGTCCCAGATTGCATCGGCATTGTCACAAACGGTTACGAAGATTGTTGACACTGTACGCCATGCGTTGGAATTGACGCCACCGGAACTGTCCGCAGATATCGCAGATTTGGGTATTGCAATGACGGGTGGTGGCTCGCTGTTGCGCGGACTTGATGCGGCGATTCGTGCGGCAACTGGATTGCCTGCGTTCTTGGTTGATAATCCACTGGCCTGTGTTGCAAGGGGCAGTGGTAAAATGTTATCCAGTCTGGACAAGAATAAACATATCTTGCAGACAATGTACTAGTGGGTAGTGTTAGTGGTTAGTATATTCTGGAATTTTTTCATAATTACAAAATTATTCCAGATACCACTAGCCACTAACAACTTACACTAACCTCTAATACTAAATTCACAACCGCAATAATTTTGACGGTAAAAATCAGATTCGCGACCAATTTTTTGACGCAAACTTTCATCCCATTTAATCGGTAAATATTTTATGTCATCACAAACTGACGCGGCGGCCGCATCAACCTGTGCCTGACTTTTATGCCGCGACACGCCCAATACAGATGCAACCGCATCATAGCCATTTTCGCGTGCAAATTTTTTGGCATATTCAAAGCGGTATGCAAAGCAAATACTGCAGCGACCGCCGCGTTCTGGTTCACTTTCCAGACCACGCACCGCCACACGCCACGCATCGTGGTCGTATTCGCCAATTTTATATTTTACACCCATCTTTTCACAGTATTTAATCTGTTCTTGCATCCTGCGCGTATATTCGCTTTCGGGAAAAATATTAGGGTTAAAAAATAAAACAATGAAATCATCCACGCCGGCAATTTTGCCATCCGCCAGTTCTTTTATCGCGCCCGCACTGCACGGCGCACAGCAAGATACTAACACCAGTTTCATCTTTTTTTTCTTGGCAAACACTCTAAGAACCGAAGTATTTTGAATGGAATACAAACCGAAGGGTCTGGGTGCACTTCGTGCAAATTATTGTTCACAATCAACAATTCGTCTGTATTTCTATTTTGTTTCTTTAATTGTTTAATCAGATTCTTTGTATCACTGTAATCTGGAGCCACCCAAAATTGTATATGACGTTTAACACTGTGTACAATGGGATAACCAAAACTGTTGTATTTTTCTGGGTTTGTTATCTCGTGCGGCAACAGATGTCTGCCCCATGTATCAACATAGTTGATTGTATAAGACGCCGACACCTCAAAAGGTTCTGTTATTTTTAGATCAGAAATCTCTTTTGCCCAATATACCGAATTTAAAATCATCCCATCGTTATGCAAAATATTATGATTCAAATCGTACACAGTATAACCATAATCATCATAAGATGGGCAAATTCTGTTAAATTTTAGTTTTCTCATTTTGTGCCTCGCGTGTTTCGGATTATTGCTACACTCTCACCGTCCACACTGGCAATTTTGCCGTCGGCCAGTTCTTTTATCGCGCCCGCACTGCACGGTGCACAGCAAGATACCGATACAAGTTTCATTTTAATACACTTTTTCTGTTTTCTTGCTTAATAATTCGATCAAGCCAATTGGTGGTTGTTTTGTCGCAGTCGGCCAAATCTGATTACAATTTTTATCAACAACAATGTCTTTTGTTGTGAGGGGTTTCCATGACACATCATTCCAAGTATTTATACATGGACAGAAAGTTTTTTGGTTCATTAACCCTCTGGATGTGTGTTCATAAACAGTGTAAATGCCAGGCTTCTTCTCATCTGCTGGGTTAAAATTTAATACAGAACCGTATTCTTTTTTCAACAATTTTCTTACATCTTTTGGATAGTAGTATTGTGGCGTAATAAGTGTAATTTTTCCGTCCTCTATCCTGCTTAAAACCTTGTGTCCATCTATTGAATCCTGATTAAAATCCATAAAACGTTTTTCACCTTCATCCAAATTGATAAGGCAAAGGTCACGTATTATTTCAATTTTATGTATTTTCTTTTGATTTGCCTGACAGCAACCCGCGATATAATCTTTTAACTGATTTATGTTATCAAGTTTTCTATGCGCCGGAACATATTCGTCGTGATCCATAAAAGAAAACACTACTAACATTTTCAAATTCATTATTTAGCCTCTTATTCTTTATTTAATTCGATTTCAATCCTGCTGAACAGATTTTCTGGTACTGTGAATTTTTCTTGCGCTTCAATTCTGTGTTCATACATTGTTGGCCAAGATAAATCGTGTTTGATTTCAAATATGTTTTGAATCTTGGCCGCCGCGTCTGGGATAAACGGTGCAGATATACGTGCAAACAAATCAATCAGTTGGAAACATTCGTTCAAAACCGCCGCTGCGCCCGCCATATCGCCATTCTTTACCAAGGCCCAAGGTTCTTTGGCCGTCATATATTCATTTGCAATGCCGTAAATTTCACGCAATGCAACGATAGATTTACGAAATTCGCATGCCTCTAATGCACCGGTCAATTCCGCCAATTTTTCGTTCACTTGGTGTGCAAGGGTTTCATCCATTGCCGCGCCAGACGGCACAGTATCACCAAAGTTTTTATTCGACAGTTTGCAAACACGCGACACAAAGTTTCCAAGCAAACCGTTCAAATCTTTGTTCACGATTTCAGCAAAACGCACAAGAGTAAAATCTGTATCATCTGTTTCAGGTGCCGATGCCAAAAGCGCATAACGCCAGCAATCGCTTGGCGCTATATCCAATGCCTGATCCAAAAAGATTCCATTGCCGGTTGATTTAGAAATTTTTGCACCGTTAAAGTTCAAAAAGTTTTGTCCTTTTAATACATCAACTGTTTTCCAATTATCATCCATTGCCAATTCTTGGGCCGGGAAAAATACCGAGTGGAAAGATACATTATCTTTGGCCATAAATTGTGTGTAATGGCAATCTGGATTTTTCCACCAAGACGCCCAATCGGGGTTCGCAATCTGGGAAATAGAAACATAGCCCCATGGCGCATCAAACCAAACATAGAAAACCTTGTCTTCATAACCCTCTTTATTCACCGGAATTCCCCATTTTAAATCACGCGTAATTGGGTTATCGCGCAAACCTTCATCAAGCCATTTATTCGCAATTGTGACCGCGGTTTTTGGCCAACCCTGACGCGAATTTACCCATGCGCGCAACTTATCTTGCATAGCACTCAATTTAAAATATAGGTGTTTGGTTTCGCGCATTTCCACAGGTGACGTTGGGTCAATCGCGCTATGCGGGCTTATTAAATCGGACGGGTCAAGGGATGCACCGCATTTTTCACACTCGTTACCATATGCGCGTTCATTTCCACAATGTGGGCAAGTACCAATAACATAGCGGTCCGCCAAAAACTTCTTTTCATCCACAGAATATGGTTGCTTTGATACTTTTTCTTCTATCATTCCCAAAGAATCCAGACGATTAAACAATTCGTGAATCAGTTTTTCGTGCTGCGGCGTATGTGTACGACCATATAAATCAAAAGACAAATTGAAATCACGCACCGCATTCAGATGATTTGCGCGATATTTTTCAACATAGTCTTCAACAGGCATATTTTCCTTTTGTGCGCCAATTTCACTGGTTGTGCCATGCTCATCAGAACCGCCAACATACAAAACATCACGCCCCATCGCACGACAAAAACGCGCATAAACATCACTGGGCAACAAACAACCTATCAAATGCCCAATGTGCAAATTATTGTTCACATAGGGCAGGGCAGAAGTAATAAGATATTTTTTCGACATCGCACATCCTTTTTTATGAAAAAGGGACGCCAAACGGGGCGTCCCAAGAATTCCCGTTTTTATGTTTGTTCAAAATTATCTTTGCATTCGTTTCATTGTATTATTTCTCTGAAAAATTGGTGGGTGGTATTGGACTCGAACCAACGACCTTTACGATGTCAACGTAACGCTCTAACCAACTGAGCTAACCACCCAAGGCGCAACGCATTATAACAAAGAAATTCTCAATTGCAAGAAATAAGTATTACAACAGGCAAGATAGCGCCGCAGTTGTGTTTTTTAACAAAAACCAGCCCACATGATAATTCGTTAAATAAACCGTTATCATAAAGATTGCAAATACACCAACAACCATCATTACCGCACCACGCCGACCATGCATGCAATACAATGCAATATTATAGAACAAGAACAAAACATATGCATCACCAACTATACTGACCACCCACAGGCTGGTGCAATTAAAGGCCGCCGCGTTCAAAACCAGAATCACAGGGTATATAAAGAATATTGACGCCAAACCTTTGATAGCAATTTCCCAATCGCGTTCGCCGCCTGTAATTTCAGAAACCAACATCATAAGCCCACCGCCAACGAACAACAACGCAACCGCAACCACAGGAACTATCACAAGCGCCGAAAACACAGAACTGACCGTCACTTCGGCACCGCCAATTAAATGCATACTTAAAACCAAAATTCCACCAATCAGGCCGAATATAAATGCACGCAACATAGATTCTTCTATATCGCCGTCAGCCACAATCTTGGAAAAAAAGCGGCGCGGATTGATAATGATATCTTTGATTGATTTATACCATTTTTTTATTTTGCTCATTTGCGCGTCCTTTATTTGATTATTTATATTTTTGCTTTATAATAAAAAAAAATCAACGGAAAAAGACATGGCAAAAATAACTATCGCCGGTCGGCCAAATACCGGCAAATCGACTTTGTTTAATGCACTAACTGGAACGCGTGATGCACTGGTTCACGATCGCCCCGGGGTTACACGCGACACAATTGGTGGCACTGTTTCTGGGCATCCAGAATATCAACTGTTTGATACGGCAGGATTAGAATCCGCACGCGATGGCATTGCCGCAGATTCAACCAATATGGCAATGGACGCGATATCGGATGCCGACGCAATTTTATTTGTTGTTGATGGGCGCGCAGGATTGCTTGCCGAAGATATGTCTTGGGCACGTGCCGTTCGCCGCAAAACGCGGGCACCAATATTACTGCTGATAAACAAAGCAGAATCCAGTAAAAGGCTGTCTGATGTACACGAATTTTATAAATTGGGGTTTGGCGATCCTGTGATGATTTCCGCAGAACACAAGGCTGGTTTTGATGAAATTTTTGAATTTTTGGAAAAAAATATACCAGACAGCAAAACCGAAACTACCGAACCCGACAGACGCGTAAAAATCGCAATTTTAGGTCAGCCAAATGTTGGAAAATCCACATTGGTAAATCGTGTTTTGGGCGAAAATCGCCAGATTGTAAAAGACCTGCCTGGGGTCACTCGCGACACCGTTAAAATTCCTACGCGTTTTTATGGACGCGATATTTTGTTGATGGACACTGCGGGCTTGCGCCGCAAATCGAATGTTCGCGATGATGTTGAAACTTTGTCTGCATTAAAATCTTTGGACGCCATTGAAAAATCTGATGTTGTTGTTTTGGTTGTTGATGCAACGCGTGATATTGAAAATCAGGCATTGGGGATTGCGGCGCGTGTTTACGATGCGGGCAAGATTTTATGTGTGGCACTAAACAAATGGGATTTGATAGAACCAGACGAACGCGACGAAAAATTGTTAAAGTTAAAACACAAATTTGCAAATTCTTTTCACCAGATTATAAAGCCTATGATTTTGGCGATTTCTGCAGAAAAGGGAACAGGTGTACAAAATATGTTCAAAAGAATTTATGAACAGTTTGATATCGCAGGCGCAACCGCACCAACCAGTTTAATAAATAAAATCGTTGGGGAACTCGTAAATCTGCGCCAGCCACCTATGTCGCGTCTTAAACGCCCGATGAAAATAAAATTTGCGCGGCAAACTGGGCGTCATCCAATGCGCATAACAATAAATGTTGGTGGTGCATCTGATATACCTGAATCTTATACACGTTATCTGCGTCGCGGTATTGCAACTGCGCTGCATTTGGAACACTTGCCAATTACCATTGAATACGAAAAATCAGAAAATCCGTTTGAAAGTTAGTCTTTGCTGGCTGTGCAATATTTTGCAAGCGGGCATTTGTCGCACTTTGGGCGCAGTGCCGTACAAGTATAACGACCGAACAAAACCATTACATGGTTTGTAATATCGTGATATTTTTTTGGAATTACGCGTAATAATTCTTGTTCAACTTTGTCGGGCGTGTTTGCATTTTCATCAACCCAACCATACCTGTGTGCAAGGCGGAAAACATGCGTATCAACGCCTATCATCGGTGCATTCCACAGCACATTCATTATAACATTTGCGGTCTTTTGACCGATGCCGGCCAATGTCATAAGTTCATCGCGACTGTGATATTTTTTTGGAAAAACGAATTTATCTTCGCCCAAATCATATTGCGACAGTTCCGTTGCCAATGCGATGATATTTTTCGCCTTGTTATTAAAGAAAGATATGACACGAATATGTTTTTTAAGCCCATCTAAGCCCAAATCCAACATTTTCTTTGGCGTTGGCGCAACGCGAAACAGAGCAGGTGTTACTTCGTTGACCTTTTTATCAGTCGCCTGGGCCGACAAAATAACCGCCACAGCAAAAGTGAAATCGTTTGTAGAATACAGTTCCGACCGAATATTCATATTTAAATTTTTCGGTACGATTTCAAAAAATCGCTGTGGCGTTATCATTGCCTTATGCCTTTTCTATGGACACACCAAAGTTATAACCTTCGATTTCGGTAAAATGTTCTGCGCTACCTGGCGCCATTTCAACAACAAGTGCATCCGACATTATGCGTTTACGATATTGCTCGATTGCGCCAGACACCGCCAAATCCGCCGTATAGGTCAATTTGATTCTGTCTGAGACATCCAAACAAATTGTTTTACGCGTGTCTTGGATAAAGCGCAATGCATCGTTTGCTAAACCTTCGGCGATCAGTTCCGCATTTAATTCTGTATCCAAAATCACAACCGATGTGTTATCTGGCAAAGCCTGACCGGTGATGCCATCTTTGACGGTAAGGCGATTTTCAAATTCATCTGAATTCAGTGTATATTCACCGACAACTAATTTATCGCCAACAATTTCATATTCACCGCGTTTTACGGCCGGCACAATATCACGCAATGCACCACCCAAACGCGCGCCAATCTTTGGCGTGATTAAATACAAGAAACTGTCTGCGACTTTGGCTGTATTGTCCACCCATTCCACAGATTTCACATTTAATTCATCGCGAATAATATCGGTGTATTCGTTCATTGCCGCGCCACCCGCAACAATCAGTTTTGAAAGTGGCAAACGATTGCGCAATTTATATTGTTCGCGCAGCTGTTTTCCGACAGATACGATTTCCTGAACTCGCCGCATATCTTCAACGATTTTTGTATCAACCTTTTCTGCAATCGGCCAATCTGTCAGATGAACAGATTCTGCGCCCGTCAGGTTTTTATAGATATATTCTGAAACAAATGGTGCCAATGGTGCCAAAACGCGGCATACGGCTGTAAGCACTGTATACAGCGTATCAAACGCTAATTGGTCTTCATCCCAGAATCTTGCGCGCGACCGACGGATGTACCAATTATTCAACACATCCAAGAAACGCACAAATTCTTTGACTGCAACATCTGGTTTATATTCGTTCAAAGATTTTTCAACAACATCTATCAGTACATTTAATTCCGCCAAGATGTATTTATCCAATGCGTTTTGTGCTGCACTGTATGATGTTTCGCGTGCCGTCACATTACCTGCATTTGCATACAACGTAAAGAAGTGATACGCATTCCACAGTGGCGTAAGTATTGTTTTGATAGATTCTGCAAAAACTTTGCCTTCTTTATCAACAGGCACAGGTTCGGCTTTCATAAAATTGCTGCCCAAGATAAACAGGCGGATTGCATCTGCGCCATAGGCATCCAATTGTTGCTCTGGATTTACAAAGTTTCCAAGCGATTTTGAAAACTTGCGCTTGTTTTCATCAACAATCATACCGTTCGCAGATACAACCTTGAACGCTGGCCGGTCAAACAATGCAACCGCCAAAACCATCAGAGAATAAAACCAACCACGCGTTTGATCTTGGCCTTCGATGATATAGTCGCCAGGGAAAGTTTTTTCAAACAGCTCTTTGTTTTCAAACGGATAATGCAGTGATGCAAAAGGCATAGAACCAGATTCAAACCAACAATCCAAAACATCTGGAATGCGTTTCCATCCGTCTTTGGTCAGCGCATCCAGCGTTGGACGATGCAGATCATCGATTTTCACACCAAAGAATTCTTCCAATTCTGCGATAGAACCAAAGATTTTGTATTCACCGTTCTTTTCCCAAATTGGTAATGGCACACCCCAGAAACGGTTGCGTGAAATACCCCATGGGCGCGCATTTTCAATCCAAGACAAGAATCGATTGCCCGCCGATGTCCATGTTGTTTCATTCTTGGTTATTTCAACCAAGCGGTCACGAATTTTTGGAACATCTACATACCATGCATCGGTTGCACGATAAATAAGTTTTTCTTTGCTGCGTGGGCCAAATGGATAACTGTGTTTATGTTGATCTTTTTTAACCAAGATGCCATTGGCACGCAACCAATCGATAATTTTTGGATTGGCCACAAATATATTTTCGCCCGCCCAATCAGCAACAGTTGAATCAAAATTGCCATAATCATCAACATTTAAAATCACAGGGAATTGCGGGTCAATCGCCTTGGCCACGATATAGTCGTCTTCACCATAGGCCGGTGCAATATGGACGATACCGGTACCATCACTGTCTGAAACATAGTCCCCAGAAATCACTGTATACAGGCCATGACCTTGTTCGGCCAAATCTTTGTAATAAGGGAAAATCGGCGTATAGCGCAATCCGACCAATTCAGAACCCATATATTCGCCAACTTTTTCAGATGTTGCAAATATTTTTTCATATGCAGAAAGCCGCGATTCAGCCAAGACATAAACATGGCCGTCATCATGACGCATACGGACATATTTCATTTTATTATTCACCGCCAATGCAGAATTTGCCGGCAATGTCCATGGCGTTGTTGTCCATGCAAGTGCACGGTCGCCATTTTCTAATTCAAACCAAACCGTCACAGTATCATCAACAATATCTTGATATTCACTGGACGCTTCGGAATTAGACAGCACAGTTCCCAATTTCCAATCAAACGGATTGACCTTGAAATCTTTATACAGCAAGCCTTTTTCATACAGCGCCTTAATAGCCCACAGAACAGATTCCATAAAATTCTTGTCCATTGTGCGATAGCCATATTCATCGCCACCGTCAACCCAACGGCCGACGCGTTCAATAAACTTTAACCATTCATTGGAATAGGTCATAACATCCGCGCGACACAAATCACAGAATGCCGCAATGCCGTCATCTGCAACAATTGTTTTTGCGGTGCGGCCTTGTTTTTTCTCAACAGATGCTTCGGCTGGCAATCCATGGCAGTCCCATCCCAGTGCGCGTTCAACATACTTTCCATGCATAGTTTGAAAACGCGAAACCATGTCTTTGACGGCTGACACCCCCAAATGCCCCCAATGCGGCAACCCATTGGCAAACGGTGGTCCATCATAGAATGTGAAAGGATGGCCAAGTTTTGTTTTATTCAAACTTTTATGAAAAGTGTCGTCCCCGCGCCAGAATTCAATTATTTTATGTTCCAATTCTGGAAAGTCTGCCTTGGGTTCTGTCTTTGGATATGCCATTTTTTCTGCTCCATTTTGTCTTTATTACAAAAAAACAGGCGCATCTGCGCCCCAGCCAACGCCAAAGCGCCGTACCGGTTTATTTTATAATAATTATCTGTTTTGCTTTCATCGCACATGTACTTTAATATATAAAATATTAAATTTCCAGTATTTTTTGGTGCCGGTGATAGGACTTGAACCTACGACCCCCTCATTACGAATGAGATGCTCTACCAGCTGAGCTACACCGGCGCACCCGCATACTT
>JAFZVH010000052.1 GCA_017617915.1 Alphaproteobacteria bacterium | reverse complement strand
TGCGCGTCGCAGTGCCGTTAAAACAGAAAACAAAAAGGCCATCAAGGCCATCGCATCTGGGGACAAGGCCGCTGCAGTTGCTGCGGTACGCAGCGCGGAAAGCAAAATGATGAAGGCCGCCGGCAAAACGATGCCGAAAAAGCGTGCTGCACGTAAAGTTTCCCGTTTGACACGTGCTGTTGCCAAAATGGCATAATTACCAAATTTAGAAATTTGGCGTGCATTTTTTGCACGCCTTTTGTTCGTGAATAAACTACACCAATTTTACCGTTCGCGCCCACCTGTTAAACGTGCCAGGCCACGTGTGCGTCCAACTTTTTTCTCGGTTGCCATCGCAAACAAACGATCAATATGATTTTGGGTTAAAAATATTTCTGTATCATCTGAATCATAAACCGCGCCGCCACCGCCCCGATATTTATGAACGCGCCAACCACACGAAAAATAAAAGAACGCACCAACCGGGTCCCAAACAATATTATCTATTTTGATTAAATCCGATAATACCTTGAATAAACCATTTTCAACATTTTTATCATGTCCACTGCATAATCGCCCCAGGGGATCCGTTGTTTCAATACTTACCTGAACACTTGCGCCCATACAAAACTCCTTTTGTGTTTTAATACATATTATATATAGCACTATACAACCCAAAAGCACAACGATTTTTTTAGTCAAAATATATTTTAACAAAAAAAATGACCGCCATCGGCGGTCACATCAAATTAATTCAATGGTGCACCCCAATGTTGCTGGATACTGCGTTCGGCATCCATCGGACTTACCAAAACCTGGGGTGTCAAGATAACAACCAAAACGTCACGATTCGATGCGGTTTCACGCGAACCCGACAACAACATAAAATCTGGGTCCCCAAGTCCATAACGCGTATCATTGTTTGTCTGTTTTTCGAAACCAGAAACAACCAACATCTGACCAGATTCCATAATAACTTCTTGCATAAAACTGCGTTCTTCAACTTCTGGCAATTGCAATGTGACTTCACCAATTGTCTGACTGGCCATCTTTAACAGTTCACGCACAGACATCCGGAACAACAACAATATCTTGCCATTTTCCAAAACATTCGGCAACAGCTGCATTGAAAATCCGGTTTCCAGATTATCTTGGTCCACCGTACTGGATTCGACGGTTGTAAAGTTGCGCGATTCGAAACGTTTGATATAGCCTGTACTTTTCGTATTATTCACAGGTGCGACGCGATTATTACGTGTTGTCACACCGACATTTGTCACCAATGAAACCTTGCCCTGCTTTGCCAAGGCCTGGATAAGCGCGGTACTGCCGGCCATTGCAGACAACGACCCGTTGTTTATTTGATCTTGGGTATACGCACCCGCCACCGACGAACCATTTTCCATATGTGTTGCCCCGGTCAATGCCGACACCGTATTAGACAAAACCGCGATATTCATAGAACTGGCTTCGGTACTGGCCAAATTATTTTTCGGATTCGCGACAATGTTCAACCCCGACGCAGAATTTATCGCCGCCGCCAAATTCAAACCGAACGCCGAATCGTTTGCAATTGAAACCTGCAACACTTTGACATCAATCGTGACCAATTGAGACAAACGTTTGTTTTGCCGCGCTATATAATCACCGACACGCGTCAACACAGACGGTGGCGCAGTCACAGTAATTGTTCCCAAACTGCGCGATACTGTAAAGTGTGCATTGTCTGCCTTGCCAACAATTGAAGATATAGTACTTTCAACTTCGTCCCAGTCTTTTAATGTAGATTCTAAATAAACCTGATTTCCATTATCTGTTTGAACGGTCGATTGATATGAAACATCGGTTCCCAACGCATACAACGTGAAAGTCTTGGTTTCCGTTTCATAAAACACTATCGCAGTTTTATCATAGTACCACAACAAATCCAAATCAGTTGCGACCTGGGACAACAACCCAGACAGCTTTCCTGTGTACGCAACATTTATCGTCTTTTTTAATTTTTCGGACGCAACTTGGCTGTCTATTTTAATTGGTATATGTGTAATAGAATTGATGTTATTCGCCAAAACCTGCAATGTCACCGGTTCATTTAACAAAATGGTCACACCTGTATCAGTTTCATATTGTTTAGGCAAACTGTTCTTGTGTTCAACCAACATCGATTTATCACCCAACCAAACACCTTCTGACATAGATACGGTATCGCCGCTGGCGACCTTGGCTGTTGGATTTTTCGCCATTTCATACGCATCGTACACGTTAACAAAATCCTGGTCCACAGACGCCGC
>JAFZVH010000051.1 GCA_017617915.1 Alphaproteobacteria bacterium | reverse complement strand
TGTTACGCCTTTATAGTTGCGGCCGTCAGTTGGTATCCCCATCAGTGGTTCGTTGCATTCCTTCGTTTTTACGCGACACCCAGGGATGACGGGCGAATAATAGCCAGTATAGGTTCCCTTGGTCGAACCGTTATCATTATAAACCTTGTAGGGTTGAAAGTTTGATTCAAACCATGCACGAACAGTTGCGTTGTCTGCGGTTGCACTGGGCAACATATTGCATTTTTCTTGGAACAGTGCCCGATCAGGTATCACGCGACCAGTATATTGAATCTTGGCCTTGCAAGAGTTTCTGAACGCCTGCAGGGCATAGCGGACATCATCTTTATCCCAATCGGGCAGTTCGGCATACGATACGGCCTTCATATTCTGATTCGGTGTGACGGATACATCGCCAGTATGTTTTGGTGTTGATAAATCGCAAGATGCCAAGAAAAATCCGCAAAATGCCGCCACAAATCCCTGCAAAATCCAAGCAGATAACCGATAGTTCATTTTATTTTCACCCCCTACTTGTAAATTTCCTATTTAATGCTATATTATCATAAAACGATGAATAAAAAAAGGAGCAATCGTAATGGCAAAATTTAATATCATTTCCCAGTTCTTGAAAGATATCTCTTTCGAAAGCCCAAATGTCCCAGATTTGTTTTTTAAACAAGATAATGGTCAGGCGGAACTTGAAATCAATATAGATATGCAGGTAAAGGGTTCTGAAAAGAACTTGTTTATGGTCGATTTGATTACAAAAATTCATTCAAAATTAAAGGCAGATTCTAAATCTATCTTTTTAATTGAAACAACTTATTCTGGACTTGTTCAGATGGAAGAAGAAAAAGACGAAGAGGCCAAAAAGCGCACTTTGTTGATAGACGTGCCAACATTGCTATTCCCATCGGTTCGTGCATTGGTCACACGCTTGACCGCAGAATCTGGTTTCCCACCGTTCACTATGCAACCGGTTGATTTTACCGAACTGTATGAAAAACGGAATCAGAAATCAGAAGCCAAGTAATTGTAAAACAATGATTTATAAACGCACCAAACGGTGCGTTTTTTTGTGTCTTTGCGATTTGTGTAAATTTGTGATATCATTGTTGGCGACACAAAGGGAAGGATGTATGGCCAGAGATAAATATCTTTCAATGCGCAGTTCGGTTAGCGGGTTTTCTTTTTCAAACCTTGGGTTGTTTACTGGGTTTGCCGATGGTATTTATAATGCGGTTTATTCGTTGGTTATTTTGGAAATATTTAAAAGTTCCGCAATTGTTGGTATTTATGTTGCCATTTATTCCGTCTTTTGTATGATTGCGGCGTTGTTTGCAAATGAGATCTTTCGCCAGTTTTCCAAGGTCAAAGTTTTCTATTTTGCGGTTCTGATGCTGGTCGTGTGCTATGCGATGATGGGGTTTTCGGTATTGCCCCGAACATTTATTGTACTGGATTATACCAGTGGTTTTGCAATTACCTTGACGGCGACGCTTATTCCGTTGTTTATGTCAGACTTTTCTGGCGATATAGGTATGGCAAAGTTAAATTCGCGGTATCATCTGTGGATGAATGTTGGGGCGCTGTTTGCGCCAATGCTGGCTGTGCTGGTTGCGACGCGTTTCGGTAACAGGTCGGCATTCTTTTTATCTTCTGCGATTTATTTGGCGGCATGGATGTTCTTTAAATATTTTCACCTTAGCCAAGAAGATAAAAAAATTAAACCGGTCAGCCCGCGCCAAACTATTCGCGCGTTGATAAGGAATGCGGTTGCTTTTTTCAGAACACCTGGGATGTTACGCGCATATATTGTGAATTTTGGGTTTTATTCTTTGCGCGCAATGCGGTTTTTATATGTGCCAATCGTGGTAATAGAAAACGGATTTTCCAAAGATACTTTGGGTATGGTCTTGACCATTGGAATTATTCCGTATTTATTGTTGTCTGATTTTATGGGGCGACTGGTTCGGCGGTTTGGTAAAAAGATTTGGCTTGTGCTTGGTTTTGGGTCTTTTGCGGCATTTTCTGCTTGGGCAACATTTGCGACAGGTTTTCCACTGCTTGCCATATTCGTATTGTGGCAGATTTCTGGGGCGTTGATGGAACCAGTACACGATTTAATGTTCTTTGACAACGCCAAAAAGTCCCAGCAAACCCGGTTTTATGGTGTTTTTCGTACAAGTTCTAATTTGCCAAATATAATTGTGCCAATTATTGGTGCCGCGTGCATTAGTTTGATGGGCGCAACTTCGGCGGTTTGGTTTGTGACCGCGGCGATTGGCGTGGTTTCTATTATGGTTTTAATTGCCAAAAAGTAATTGCATAGGTGTTTTTTTCTTTGTATCATAAGGATAGTCAAGAAAAGGAAGTCTAAATGGCAAAGAAAGAAATTGAAAATACTGGTGCAAAAAATCCTGCACTGGAATCTGCATTGGCGCAAATTCAAAAGCAATTTGGTAAAGAAGCAATTATGAAAATGGGTGACGGTTCTCAACAGAATATCGAGGCAATATCATCGGGCTCGTTGGGTTTGGATATTGCACTGGGAATTGGCGGATATCCACGCGGTCGTATCGTTGAAATATATGGTCCGGAAAGCAGTGGTAAAACTACACTTGCATTGCACGCGGTCGCCGAAGCGCAAAAGAAAGGTGGCACCTGTGCGTATATAGATGCAGAAAATGCATTGGACCCCAGTTATGCGAAAAAATTGGGTGTAGATGTTGCAAACCTTATTATATCTCAACCTGATTCCGGGGAACAGGCGTTAGAAATTGCAGATACTCTTATTAAATCTGGTGCGGTGGATGTTGTTGTTATTGACTCGGTTGCGGCATTGGTGCCAAAGGCAGAACTGGAAGGAAACATTGGTGACAGTTTTGTTGGAACGACCGCAAGACTGATGAGCCAATCACTGAAAAAACTTGCGGGCAGTGTTTCGCGCAGCAATACACTTCTTATATTCATAAATCAAATTCGTATGAAAATTGGTGTGATGTTTGGTAACCCTGAAACGACCAGTGGCGGTAATGCCTTAAAATTCTATGCGTCGGTGCGTCTGGATATCCGTCGTACAGGTGCAATCAAAGATAAAGAAAATGTTATCGGTAATGAAACGCGTGTCAAGGTTGTGAAAAACAAAGTTGCACCACCTTTCCGTACTGTGGACTTTAAGATTATGTATGGAGAAGGCATTTCCCGTATTAGCGAAATCTTGGATATGGGTGTGAAATATGACTTTATCGACAAGGCGGGCAGTTTCTATTCGTACAATAATGAACGTATAGGTCAGGGCGAGGCGAATGCACGTCAGTGGCTGAAAGACCATCCAGAAGCACAGGCAGAATTGTTAGAAAAAATTATGGCACGTGCATCGGGAATTGCCGAAGAAATGACGACTGGTCCAGTTGATGAAGATTCGCCATCAAGTGAAATAGAATAAATATTTGTTGGCGGCATTTTTGTGCCGCCAAGTTTTTAACCGCAAACAAAGGAGTGCAAGATGAATCTAAAAAGAATGTGGGCAATGACAGATTTGATTGTGCGGGCGCATATTTTGAATTGGTTTTGGCGGCCACGTAGCGTACGTCGTGCAATCCGCAGTGATATTTTGGCGAAGGCTTTGCCACGATATTTTCGGCGTTATCTGCCTGCGGCGGCGGCGATCCCAGAACGCAAGCCACAAAAAAATGATAAAAATGAAAAAATATTTACACTGTGGTTGCAAGGTGAAGATAATGCGCCACCTTTGGTCAAGGCCTGTTTTCGCAGCATTCGCCGCCATTGCAAACAAGAACTTGTTGTGCTGGATGAAAATACGATTTTTGATTATATTACTTTACCAAAGGAAATTATAGAAAAACGCAAAAAAGGTATGATAAAACATGCGCACTTTGCAGATATATGTCGTGTAGAACTGCTGTATGAACATGGTGGTATTTGGCTGGATTCAACGGCCTTTGTAACTGCACCGATTCCAGATTGGATTATCAAAGAAGATTTCTTTGTTTATATGGCGGGCAATAAGGTTGGCAGTCCGTATAGTTATATGCAGAACTGTTTTATTCGTGCGCGCAAAGGGGCGTATCTGTTGGATGCCTGGCGTGCTATGATTTTTGATTTCTGGATTCACGAAAACAGTAATTTTGATTACTTTATGCATCAACTGATTTTCAAAACTTTGGTTTTGTGGGATCCGCGCGCCAAAGAATATTTTGCAAAAATGCCACATGTTGATCAAGATCCAACACATGCCCTGTGGTGGGCCTATGGCGCAAAGCCTTTTGATAAAAAGATTTTTGACAAAGTGACGGCGGGTGCGTTTTTTCAAAAAACAACCTATAACAGCCCATGGGTTAAAAAAATTGAATCTGGGACTTTTGCAGATGTTATGGTAAATAAAATGTAAAGGGGATGTGTTGTGCCTGAGGTATCTATAATTATTCCAATGTACAATGTTGAAAAATATCTGCGCAGATGCTTGGATAGTGTGAAAAATCAAACTTTTACAGATTGGCAGGCAATTTGTGTGGATGACGGCAGCCCTGATAATTCCGGCAAAATCGCCGAAGAATATGCGGCGGCCGACAAACGCTTTATTGTTGTACACAAGAAAAATGCTGGGGTGTCGGCGGCGCGTAACGATGGTATAAAATTAGCCAAAGGCAAATATATTCATTTTATGGATGCAGATGATTTTATCGACCAAGATTATTATGAAAAAATGCTTGCTGCCGCTAAAGGTACAGGTGCCGATATCGTGTGCAGTGGTTTTGTTACTAACACTAAATATTCGCATGGAATAAAATATCGTAAGCAATCGGTCGCGACATGTTTGTATAAAAAATTGCGCAGAACATATGCGTTAACCGATGGCTATGTGTGGCGGTATTTATTCAAAAAAGATTTTATAGCACATAATAAATTTTTATTTGATACGACACTGATTTCCCAAGAAGATGCAATTTTTGTTTTGAATGCGATCGCAGTGGCGAATACCGTTGCATTTGTGCCAGGTGTCTTTTACCACTATATGTTTAACGAAACGTCTGCATTAAATAATCGTGATGCAGCGCATCACAGCAAGATAAAGGCGCAATATAAAATCGGTAAAAGGTTTCGGCGCGATTTTGCGCGCAAGAACGGCGTGTACAGATTGTTTTGCTTCCGTAAAATTTTAAGAAAATTATAAGGGGGGTATATATGCCTGCGGTATCTATAATTATTCCAATGTATAATGTCGAAAAGTATCTGCGCAGATGTCTGGATAGTGTGAAAAATCAAACTTTTACAGATTGGCAGGCAATTTGTGTGGATGACGGCAGCCCTGATAATTCCGGCAAAGTCGCCGAAGAATATGCGGCGGTCGACAAACGCTTTGTTGTTGTGCACAAGGAAAATGGTGGTCTGTCCGATGCACGTAATGCCGGTATGCCGTATGCCAAAGGCAAATATATAATGTTTTTGGACAGTGATGATTTTATTCATCCACAAACTATGGAAATCGCGTATTCTGTGGCACAGCCTGATGGTGCAGATATAGTATCTTTCGCATATGACCGCGTTTATCGGCCACGTTTAATGGTTATGCATAAACTGGGGATGAATACTGATAATGTTATTCCGTGGGGTATTCATAAAAAATATGATTTGAATAAAATTGAATCGTGCACAACGGATAACATATGGGAATACGTAACGGAAAGCGCACATAATGCGGGGAATAAAAATCGCCGCTGGCTTGTTAAACATTGTCAGGTTTGGAAAAATTTGTATCGGCGTGATTTGATTTCAGATACACCTTTTATCAAAGGCATTTTGTTTGAAGATTTTCCATGGTGGTCAGCGGTTATGTTAAAAAATCCGCGTGTGACGATTGTGAACTTGCCGCTGTATTATTATATTCCAAATTTTGGTGGAATTGTTTTGTCGGCAAAGCAATTACGTATAATGCTGTCTTTGTGTACAGGTCTGGAAACCGCATACAAATTATACAAAGATAACGCAACAGACTATCAAATGACAATGTGGCAAGAAAAATTTATGTGGTATTTTGTTAACAAAGCATTTGGAAAAATTAAATATCTTAAAACAGCAGAAGAATTAAAAGTTGCGCGTCAGGAATTTATAAAAATGCGAGATGGGGGCGTGTTTGATAATGTGCCAAACGAGTGGTATGGTCTGCGCGAAAAAATATATAAATTTATTGGTTAAAAAAATGCGGTAATCCGCATTTTTTTATTTTTCAAATTCACATTTGTTTGGAAATCTTTCTGCAAGGAATTCCTTGTTTTCACGCAGTTGTTGTGCGGTATTATCTGGGCTGTCATTTATGCAAAATGTTGCAGATTGCATAAGATGTTTTCTCTGGCCACAGACATTTGAAACATATACATTTGAATTTCTGGTTTTGAAATAGAATATAAAGTTATATATCGCGTCCAACACCTTGTGCCGGCCATGCTTGTGTGCGCGCGTATGTACAAATTTTGCGCGACCATGTGCCAAGTCATACAGGTTCATCATCCAACGTTGAATTTCATTATTCGTTCTGAATTTATTACGAATTTGTTCGTCTATTTGTCTGTTGAACAGTGGGTGATTGCGACATTCCAGCCAAGAAGATTTTATATATGGGTCAATGCCGTGCGACGGGCGCGCCCAGTAATATTTTTTACCGTATGCATCTGCAATCATTTTGCAAGATAATATAAGTGTTTGAATATATTTATCGGATTTTTCCATCCATCTTGCAATGTTTCTTTGACGATTGT
Source organism: Alphaproteobacteria bacterium (assembly GCA_017617915.1). GTDB lineage: Bacteria > Pseudomonadota > Alphaproteobacteria > Rs-D84 > Rs-D84 > Enterousia. The sequence goes on along the minus strand of JAFZVH010000051.1, from coordinate 14,596 downwards.
GCGGTGTATTATAGCGAACTATGGCGCGACCACGATTGTCAAAAAAGCAAGCAGGTGAAATCTTTTTATTTATAAACATATCGTCATTCATTAAAATAAAATGTTCACTTAAATTTGGAATATTTGGTATGCACATTTCAATGGCGGTCGCATTAAAGGTCGGTAACGCATCTGCGGGCATAATTTCTGTGTGTGGAATAATCGTAATCTTGGAATTTTTTGTGTTCAGCCATTTTGGAACTTGGTTAAATCCGGTCACAATATAAATATGATTCACCCAGGGCAAATTTTCAGAAACACTGCGCAACGAATATAATAATTCACCATTGTCGCGATATCTTTCTGCGCCCGCGGCACCACTATAAATGGGTGTTTGACCAGTAATTTTTTTATACCATTTATCTTTTTCGGCGCGCCATTTTTTATCGCCTCCATCAACCCACAGATAAACTATATCTATTTTGTCTTTCATTGTTATATCCTTGTTTGTTTGAATCTGGTTGGAATTTTTATAACCCATTTTATTTTTAACATTCCTGGTTTGCCGATTGCATAGATTGGCCGGCAAATGCGCTGAACTAATCGGGCGCGTTTTATGTATGTTTCATCATGCGCAGGTTTATTAGATACCATATTTATTGTTCCATTACCGCGGCGGCGCAAATGGTTCACCCAATCGGGGCCGCGTCGCGTGGCCTTGGATATCAACATTTCCATATCAACCGCGCCAAAATGTAATAGATACAAATTATTATCTATATGGAAATTATGGCCTTTGACATGGTGAAAACCGCTGCCCCAGCGGGCAGGGCGAAACAGTACAACCGGTTTAGTATAGCGTGTTGAAAGCAAGGCGTATTTGCGTTGGTTTAATATCGGCTGTTTAGTGTTTAATTTTTTTTCTGTTTTCATATTTTGACCAACATCCAGCCCAAGTCCAGAAACAGTGGTTTTATACCTAAGTTCTGATAAATATTCTTGTAAAGATTTTTTTGTGCGTGGGTCAACAATCAAGAATTCATCAGAATCGCACCCGATAACAATATCGTATTTTTTGAACAGCTCTGTTGCCATATCTGATACTTTGCCGATTCTATATTTGTCGCCCGCTGCGCGGGACATATCAGTGTGTTCAAGTTTGATTATATTTACGTCCTTTGCGTTTTTGGGCGCGCGTTGGTCTGTGCCGTCCAATATGATATACAAATTTTCTGGTCCAAGTTCGCGACCATAATATTCAACCCACCGAGAAAGAAAAAACTCGTCATTTCTGGCCATTGTCACAGCAGCAATCTTTTTTATTTTTGTTTTTTGCAATGTTTCCTCGATAATATATATTTGCTGTATCTGACTAGTATTTTAGCAGGATTCTTGGTCAAAAACCAATCTATATATTTTTCCCCCCATGTAATTTTTGCAGAAACCAAAATGTCTTGGCGCAGGGCAGGGGAAAGTTTATTTAGAACGAATAATACTTGGCGCCCCAGAGAGCCAGCATGACGCGTCCATGCCAATTTTTTCATAAACGGCATTTTGATTAAATATAAATGCTTTACACGATTGTAAATGCCGCGATTGAAAACGCTGTATAAACATTGCCATTTAATGTTGTGCTTGTTTAACAGCCGAGTAAATCCGTTTTCGTAAAGTGATGTGACCGCAGTTTTAGATTTTACCTTGGTTACTGAATTTATAAATTCATCAAACCATTTTGACATAAAGACCGCCGGCGTCATTCCGATAAACCAAGATTGAATATGCTGAAACTTGCCGCCAGTTTTGCGAACCATGCCGAATGCGTCTGTGCCAAAGGATTCCATCTTGTCAAAGTATTCGTCCATATCGAAAAACGGACCATACATACTGTCGTTTATCAAGTACACAAAATCATAATCGATCAGATTTAAATTATTTTTCGCCCAAATAAAATCGCGCTTGTATGAACCAAAGTCATATTCGCCATGACGCAGGGCAGAAACATATTTACAAAATGGTTGAATTTTGGCTGTTTCAGAATCCACGCAATCAGAATCCATTGTAAGTATGCAATCGCCGTACTTTGCAAATTCGCGCACCAAATGAACCATCGCGGGTGTGATTTTGCCGCTTGCCTCGTAACCTGCGATTAAAAAAAGTCTTTTTGTGTCTTTCATATGTTATTATTATAAACATAAAAGTACTGCAACACAAACAAAAAACCGCCCGTATATTGGGCGGTATTTTTATAACGCTTCGTCTTTGCCGCGTGCAAGTTTTTTACGTTTGCCGCTGTCCAGTTCTTTTTTGCGCAGACGAATTGTAGCGGGTGTGACCTCTACCAATTCATCGTCTTGAATATAGGACAAGGCTTCTTCCAAAGACATTTTGCGTGGCGGCGCCAAGAATAATTTTTCATCGGCGGTCACACTGCGCACATTGGTCAGTTCTTTACCTTTTATTGGGTTGACCTCTAAATCATTTTCTTTACTGTGTTCGCCGATAATCATACCTGAATAAACTTCGGTTTGTGGGCCAACAAACAAGACACCGCGTGGTTCAAGGTTATGCAACGCGTATGTTGCGGTTACACCTTTTTCCATAGAAACCAAAACGCCAGGGCGGTATTGCACAATAGGACCGCGGTATGTGTCGTATTTATCAAATACGCGATTCATAATACCTGTGCCGCGTGTGTCAGTTCTGAATTCCGACAGGTATCCAATAAGTCCGCGCGATGGTGCAGAAAACACAATGCGGGTTTTGCCACCACCAGACGCCTTCATCTCGGTGATTGTTGCTTTGCGTTTAGTCATCTTTTCAATGACAACGCCGCTGAATTCATCGTCAACATCGACAACAACTTCTTCGATTGGTTCTAACATTTCGCCGTTTTCACCAGTATGCATAACAACGCGTGGGCGTGATACACTAAGTTCGAAACCTTCGCGGCGCATCGTTTCAATTAAAATCCCCAGTTGTAATTCGCCACGACCAGAAACCTCAAAAGATTCTTTGTTTTCGCTTTGCGTGACCTTTAATGCAATGTTGGTTTCGGCCTCTTTAAACAGACGTTCGCCAATCATACGCGATGTCAGTTTTTTCCCGCTTTGCCCCGCCAGTGGTGATGTGTTCACAAAGAAAGTCATAGTCAGGGTTGGAGGGTCAATTGGCATTGCCGGAATTGGCTCGGTAACAGACGGATCACAAAGCGTATCTGCCACTGTTGCCTTGCTAAAGCCTGCAACAACAACGATGTCGCCAGCTGATGCACTGTCACGAGAGATTTTTTCAATGCCTCTGTGTTCAATGATTTTTGTGATTTTTGCGTTTTCGACAAATTCGCCCTGCATATTTATTGCTTTGACAGCCTGACCAACGCGAACGGTACCTGATTCAATTTTACCCGTTAAAATGCGGCCAACATAAGGGTCTGATTCAAGTGTTGTCGCCAGCATGGTAAATGGTGCATTTAATTGGCAACGTGAACCATTACAATCAGGGGCCGGCACATGGTCAACAATCAGTTGAAACAGCGGTGTTAAATCTTTGTGTTCGTCATTCAAATCGCGCACCGCCCAACCGTCGCGTCCAACGGCGTACAGGTATGGAAAGTCCAATTGCGCATCATCCGCGCCCAATTTATCAAACAAATCAAAAGTTTCAGATAAAACTTCGTCTGGACGGGCGTCGCTGCGGTCAACTTTGTTGATACAAACAATAGGACGCAAGCCCAACTTTAATGCCTTGGACAGCACGAATTTAGTTTGGGGCAGTGGACCTTCGGCGCTGTCCACCAGTAATACAACACCGTCAACCATAGATAAAATGCGTTCTACTTCGCCACCAAAGTCCGCATGTCCCGGCGTATCAACAATATTTATCTTGTAATCGTGCCACAAAACGGATGTTGGCTTTGCAGAAATAGTGATTCCGCGTTCGCGTTCAATATCGCCACTGTCCATAACGCGGTCATCAACGTGTTCGTTTTCGCGGAAAGTGCCTGCTTGCTTTAACATATTATCCACCAAGGTCGTTTTGCCATGGTCAACGTGTGCAATAATTGCTATGTTACGAATTTTCATATAAAAAACCTTTTTTGACCATAGATTATACTATATTTTTGATTTTTCAACAACTTATAGTGCAAATTTTATAAAAAAATTGACATTTATGCGTTTTTGTTTAAAAATGAGTGTCTCTAAGGAGCAATATATGAAATCGATAGATATAGATAAAACGATAGTTGAGCTTTTAAAAACTTATCAGGTTTATCTTAAATTACTAATTGAAGATGAAAAAGCGCGCGTATTCAATTTTCCATATAAAAATGCACTTGACCGCGAAGCGGCCGAGCAAGAATTTCTTGATATCCAGCGTGCATACGATTTATTTAAGTTAATTTTGGAAAACCCGAAAAAGTACCTGTATCGCAAAGAGGATATTATATTTACAGGGCTTGATAATCGAAACGAGCCGTGTCGTTTGCTGGACAGTCATCAAACAATTTCTGATAAATTTATGCCGCTGTACAATTTGATAAACCAGCATGGTGGGCCCCATGTGTTGCATATGCTTAGTTCTTATATTGTGTTTCATATAAATGAACAGGGCGGCAAGCAAAAACCATGGATTTATAATCCGCGGTCTGATTTGTATGACGGACAATCCGATTTTTATGCCGGGGCTATATTGCGTTTGAACAAAATGGTTAGTTTAATGGGTAAAAGTGCAATTGCCAAACATTTCAAAGAATTCTTGCCGGCAAGAATGTTCGCAGTAAAAGCAAAATAAAAGGGAATAATAATGAGATTAGAACAATCAGTTAGATTTACATTAGAAACGAGCCTTGTTCATCCGTATCTCGACAGGGATGTTTATGATACAGCAGAATTGCCAAGGAAAATGATTTTGAGCAGCGATTCATATTCTTTTGGTCGTCTTGGGTTACGGTTACAGGCATTGAGAAATTTTTGCCAAGCGATTGCAGCAACCAGTAAGTGCAAGTTTTATGTTGATAAAAAGATGTATGAAATGCGTTTAAACCGTATTGTCGAGATTTGTAATCTTGATAATCAAACAGATCTTAAGTCTTTCAATGATAAAGAATTTAAATTTATCCTTGCGACAAACGACAAATTGATATATCCATCCGAAGTTGTAGATGTATTGGGAATAAAGCAAACCAAGATATCTTTTGCGGAATACAAGACCAGCCCAGTATATATAGAGCGTTTCGATGGCAATAATGCAAAGTGCAGGAGTTTGACCGATAAAGACATTGTTGTTGATACCAATTTGAATCAAATCTGGCCTTTGAGTACCAAAAGACCAAACAGACCCCCAGTTGAGATGGTTCAACTGTTAAAGCGAATAAAAGAAAAATTATATTAAAAAACGCCGCCCGTTTGGGCGGTGTTTTCATACTAGTGTTTTCCACCAATCTTGGTGCGGCCGCCCATAAGCGGTTGCAGTTTCTTGGGAATATTTACACTGCCGTCTGCATTTTGATGATTTTCGATAATCGGTACCAATGCGCGGGGCAGGGCAATACCAGTATTATTTAATGTCGCAACAAATTTAACGTCGCCAGATGCGTTTTCGCGATAGCGGGTGTTTGTGCGGCGTGCCTGGAATTGGCCAATCGAAGAACAAGACCCCAGTTCGCGATATGTGTTTTCGGACGGAATCCATGCTTCGACATCGTTCATTTTGACTTTGTTGAATCCCATATCTCCGGTCGAATTTGCAATCACGCGATATGGCAATTCCAAATCTTCCATAACTTCGCACAGGTTGTTTAGCAAATGTTCGTGCATTTCATCCGATTGTTCGGGTGTGCAGAATACATATTGTTCAACCTTGTTAAACTGGTGAACGCGCACGATGCCGCGTGTGTCGCGACCCGCCGCGCCGGCCTCTTTACGAAAGCATGGTGAAAAGCCCGCGTATTTTATTGGTAAATCGTTTTCGTTCAAGATTTCATCTGCGTGCAGAGAGTTTAAAACGATTTCTGCGGTTCCCGTCAAACACCTGTCTGTATCGGTCAGCATAAAGACATCGTTATTCATAACTGATAAATCAGACCCCATAAAATGGCCGGCATTAAATATAGTTTGCGGTTTAGAAATCGATGGACATTCAATATATTTAAATCCTTTGCTAATCAGTTTTTGAATAACATAAGTTTGAACCGCCAATTCCAGTTCGGCCAATTCGCCACACAGCGCATAAACACGAGTGCCGCAGATGCCAGCGATTTTTTCGGGCATCCACCAACCATTCATTTCCAGTAAATCCCACTGTGGACGTGGTGTAAAATCAAACTTTGGAATTTCACCAACGCGGCGAACCTCTGTATTTGCGGAATCATCTGGGCCAACAGGGGCGGATGCATCAGGTATTTGTGGAACGCGGTGCAACAGGTCATTCAATTTTGCTTCTTTGTCTGCAAGTTCCGCCATATCATTTGCGATTTCTTCACTAATTTGTTTAGACCGCGCAATGATTGGTGCCTTGTCTGTTGCAGTTGGAATTTCGCGCGACAGTTTATTCTTTTCCGCGGTTTTAGTCTGTGTAATCGTTTTCAATTCACGAACGCGCACATCCAAAGCCAAAATATCATCAACAATATCTGGAAAGTTCTTTACGCGGCATGCATTTTTTACTGTGTCAGGATTTTCACGAATAAATTTTATATCAAGCATTTTTAGTCCTTTTATTTTATTGTGCGTTCGCGTTTAGATAACTGATTGCATCCATTGCGGCGGTGCAACCTGTACCAACCGCCGTTGCGATTTGCATTTTTATACCAGAACGAACATCGCCCGCAACAAATATTCCCTTTGGCAGGGCGTCAGGTTCCAGTCGCCCAAGTTCATCGCGTTTGATATCTTCGGTCAGATAATCCGTATTTGCCTCGTGCCCAATTGCAACAAAGATTCCGTCGCAGACGATTTGTTCATCGTTCAGTGTTGTTGCAATCAGTTCGCCAGATTCAGAATCAGGTTTTGCAGAAATCTCTTTTAAATCTGTATTGAACAGACATTCGATGTTTGCTTTTTCCACAACACGTTGGCGCAAGATTGCTTCGGCCCGTGTGAATTCCGCCTTGCGATAAACAATTTTCACAGTTTTTGCAATGTCGGCCAAATATAATGCGTCGTTCAGGGCACTGTTTCCACCACCGATAACTAATACTGTTTTGCCACTGTAAAAGAATCCATCACAAGTTGCGCAATATGATACGCCGCGACCTAAAAATTCGCGCGCGCCTTGTATTTCTAATTGGCGTGGTTTTGCACCAGTTGCCAGAATAATCGCACGTGTATTATATTTTTCGCCGCGTGTGTCTGTGACAGAAAACGTGTCATCGGCATTAGTAGCAATATGTCCGGCAGCTAACATTTCTATTTTTGCACCAAAAGACTCTGCCTGTTTTTTCATAAATTGAATCAGGTCGAAACCACCACCGTTCCATCCGGGGTAATTTTCCAGTGTTGCAATACTTGCCGCTTGACCACCCAATGTGTCGCCCGCCATAACCAAAGTCTGTTTGTTTGCACGACCACAGTAAAGTGCCGCCGTCAAACCCGCAGGGCCCGAACCTAATATAATAACATCATACATTTCTTATATATCCTTTTGCTGGTCATACAATAGCACAATCAAATAAGCCGCGCCATAAAAATCTGGGGGTATTTTTTATTTGCCGAAATGGCGTTTCAGGGTTTGGTACGCATCAGAAATCTTGGCAAATTTTGTACCCGAATCAGATGCACGCGCGGTATCGGGGTGATATTGTTTTGCAAGTTGTCTGTACTTTGCGCCAATTTCACGCCAAGATGCCGTAATTGGCAAATCCAATGTCTTGAATGCGGTGATAATCGGTGCGGGTAAAGACTTTTTAGGTGGCACTTTGTCAAATGTAGAACGCCCAGTTAGAAAATCGTTTAAGAATTTAATATAATCTGCGGAATCTTGTGATTTATTTTTGTTTATTGGCGAACCAAAAGTTTGCCGTTCCCAGTCTTCTTCGATTTCTTCTGGACTCATATTTGCATAGTAATTCCAGTTTTTATTATATTCGGCGGCGTGCGCTTGGCAAAAGCACCAGTATTCTTTCAAATCGCGCGTTTTGGGGGCGCGGCAAGTACCGGCCTTGGTACAGCCTGGAAAATCACATTTTTTAATCATTTATTGTTTGCCTTTTTTGCCAATGGATGATGTTCGGTCACAACCTGTTGTAATTTTTCAGGCAACACATGAGTATAAATTTGTGTTGTTGATATATCTTCGTGCCCAAGCATTGTTTGTATCGCGCGCAGGTTTGCACCATGTGCTAACAGGTGTGATGCGAAAGAATGGCGCAACACGTGCGGTGTTACACGCGCAGGTTCTATGCCCGCAAGCACAGCGCATTTTTTCAACAGTTTGAAAAAGCCATCACGCGTTATATGTCCAGATGCGCCAATGGAAGGAAACACATATTTTGATTCATCTGCATCCCTCAGGTTTAACCATTTATTCAATGCAGCGATAGCCCCATCGTGCATAGGAACAATTCTTTCTTTAGCGCCTTTGCCATGAATCAGTAATCGGTCGCCAAGTATTGCGGTCATTGGTAATTCACAAAGTTCTGATACGCGCAGACCCGATGCATACAGTAATTCTATCATTGCGCGCAGCCTTACAGATGTGCGTATGTCGCCCGCCGAAGACAACAGTAATTCTATTTCTTTACTGCTTAATAATTTTGGCAGTGGTTTTGGGCGCTTTGGCAATTCTAAATTTGTTGCCGGGTTCACTTTGATGATTTTTTCCAACATTAGGAATTTATAAAATCCGCGCAGTGCGCTGGCCTTGCGGGCCACAGATGTTGCGCACGCATCCAGACCCCCAAGATAATTTTGAATATCTTGTTCGCTTGCATTTACCAAGCCGCCGTCAATATTGGCATCTGCATGGTGCAGGTCATTTGCATAACTTGCCAATGTATTTTTACTGCGTCCTTTTTCGGCGGCAAGTGCTTCTAAAAAAACATCAATATAGTTCATTATTGGTACAGTACTACTTCGGTCACATTCTGGGTTGGTGGAAAGTAAATAATCATCAGCACGAGTAAAATAACAACAAGTGCATAAACTATAATTTTTTTTCTTGATGTGTTTTTCTTTTTAAGTGGCATATATCTTTCCTTTATATTGTATCAAAAGTTGTGATAAATATACCTGCGGCTGCAATGATAATTATTGGTGGCGCAATAATCGCAAGCAGTGGCGGCAAACTGCCGTTTGCCCCAAGTGTGGTAAATATATTGGTTAAAAAGTACAATATGAAACAGGTTAAAATACCAATCGCGAACTTTGTTCCAAAACTGTGATTTCTGCGCTGGCGCGTTTGAGAAAATGCGATGCCTAAACTTGTCATTGCAATCATACTTAGCGGTAAAAACAACAGCGACCAAAACTGAACCAAGTGTCCGCGGGTTGAAACACCAATACTGGACATTTTAGAAATAAATGCAGGTAACCGCCAAAACGAAATTTGGTCTGGTTTCAAATATCGATCAATAACTGTCTGTGGGGTAATAAGTGTTTTGGTTGACCATTTATCTTGGGTGCGTGGGCCATTTGCATCAAATATTTTTACATTGTCTGCGTGCAGCCCTTGGTCGGTCAAAAATATATGTCGTGCGTCTATGCGCGAAGTCAATTTGAATTCTTGGTTTTGAATATAAACAGTGGCATAGCCGAATATAATTCCTTGGTCGTTTTTACCGATTTCGTTTGATTTAATTGTAATATAGCCATTGTCCGAAGATTCACGTAACCAAATTCGCCCATCTATAAGTTTGAAATGATTATTGGTCATATTTTTTGAACTAAGTTGAATCGAATAAGGGTTTATAACCATTGTCGCAAATAAACCAATCAGAAATGCACCAAACAGAAAAGGGCGTCCAATCTGGTACGGGGACAGGCCTGCACTGGAAATAATAATACCTTCACTGGAACGGGTCATAGTATAGTATGCCACCAATGTGCCCATAAATACGGCCAAAGGCAAAAACAGTGGCACATATTCAATTAAACGTGTCCAAGAATCAGTCAATGCCGAAATGAATGTTGTGTTGCTGGGCAACCGTTCTACAAATGTGATGGCAAATATAATGCCGCAGACAATAAGCAATACCAAACCGACGCCGTAAAAAAAGCGTCTAAATAAAAACCATGATAATATTTTGCTTCTTGCCATTATATATATGTGTTTCCAACCAAGAAGTATAACCTGTTTAATTCCTAATTGCAAAATTAAAATGAATATTTATAATATAGTGGCAAAAATAACAAGAAGTGAGAAAATGGATAAAAAACCAATATCAAGACAGGGTTTCGAAACCTTGGTTAAAGAACTTAAACAATTACAAGAAGTTGATCGCCCTGAAATATTAAAGGTCGTACAATGGGCTCGATCGCTGGGCGATTTGTCTGAAAATGCCGATTACAGTGCCGCACGTGAAAAACAGCGTCAGATTGACAAGCGCATTCAATATATCGAAGAACTTATAAATAATGCGTCGGTCATAGATGTGGACAGTTTGTCTGGGGATAAAGTTTTATTCGGTGCGCGCGTTGTCTGTGAAGATGAAGACGGCAACCGTATGCAGTGCAGAATTTTGTCCGATGTTGAATCTGATGGAAAACAGGTTATTTCTTGCACTTCGCCGGTTGGGCGCGCACTGATTGGTCGTTGCGTTGGTGATACTTGTGTTGTGCGTTTGCCGTCGGGCGAAAAGGAATATGAAATTTTAGAAGTTAAATTCAAAGAATAGGAATAAAAGTGTCGGTCAGGCTGTTGCCAGATTTTCTTATCAACCGTATCGCCGCGGGCGAGGTTGTTGAAAACGGTGCCAGTGTTGTCAAAGAAACTGTTGAAAACGCGCTGGATGCCGGTGCAGACCAGATAATAATAGATGTTGTTGATGGTGGCCGAACATTGATAAATGTTGTTGATAATGGGTCTGGGATGTCGCGTGAAGATTTGGCGGCGTGCATTATGCGGCATGCGACATCAAAATTACCAGATGATGATTTACTGAATATAACCTTTATGGGTTTTCGGGGCGAGGCGTTGCCGTCAATCGCATCTGTGTCTGATATGACAATAGATACATGTAATGGAACCGATTCAAATGGTTGGTCGCTTGATTGCACAAGTGGTGAAATTCGGCCATCTGATTGGCAATCGGGAACCCGCGTTCGTGTCAAAAATTTATTTGCCAAGACGCCTGCGCGACTAAAGTTTTTGCGCACAGACAAGGGCGAAATGATGGCGATTTTGGATGTCGTAAAGCGGCTTGCGATGGCGCGCACTGATGTCGGCTTTGTGCTGAATAACAAATGGCGGTTTCCGAAAAATCAACCCATGATGGAACGCATAATTGCCGTTATGGGTGAAGATGTGCGTGGTCGTATGCATGCGGTTTCGGCGGATTCTGGTTCGGTTATGGGAATGAAACTTACGGGTTATATTTCCGACCCGACATTGCGGCGCGCGTCCAGTGTGGACCAGTTTTTATTCGTAAATGGCCGCCCCGTCAAAGACAAAGTTTTGGTTGGTGCGCTGCGTGCGGCATATATGGATGTTATGCACGCGCGTGAATTCCCGTTGTGCGCATTGTATCTGACTTTGCCACCGCAAAATGTCGATGTAAATGTTTCACCGACCAAGACAGATGTTCATTTCTTGGAACCGAATCATGTGCGGTCTTTTATTATCAAGGCATTGCGTGATACTTTGGCACAGACTATGACACCGCCGGCACCAGATGCAGCAGGCAAAATGACCTTTACCGGTCCAATTGTTTCGCCACATCCACAAACTTTTTCGGGCGCACATTTGTATTCGCCTGACAGAAATAAAACAGAATTATTCGGTACACCAAATCCAGATTTTCACAAAAATATCACGACCCCCGATACACAGATTCCCATTGGTGATATTTTTGAATCGCATCCGCTTGGACGCGTAATAGGCCAGGTTGCCAATAAATATGTGTTGGCGGTGGCGGGCGATAATTTGGTTATTGTGGACCAGCATGCCGCGCACGAAAGAATAACCTATGAAAAAATGCGCCGGCACGAAATAGGGGTGCAACCGTTACTCACGCCGATAATTGTGCGCCTGCGCGCCGAAGATGTTCTGGCGGTTTTGTCGATTGCGGATGAATTGAAAGAATCTGGATTGGGTTTGGATGCATTTGGCGATGATGCGATTGCGATTTTTGAAAAACCGTCTGATTGGGATATGGATTGGGCGGCTGTTTTGCATGATATAGCGGACGAGGTTCGCGCCAACGGCCATTCCAGCAAACTGCAAGAAAAATTGCACCTTAAATTGGCGAATCACGCATGCCATAATTCTGTGCGGGCGGGCCAAAAGTTGAATTTTGAACAAATGGATGCATTGTTGCGTGATATAGAGCGGACCGAGCATGGTGGCGAATGCAACCATGGCCGCCCAGTGTATAAATTTATTCCGATTTCTGAAATTGACGGCTGGTTCGAAAGAATTTAGTGCGGCGTTTGCCTATGCCAATGTTTTTCCCTTGACCGAAAATACCAATTTTTGATAACATAGGAACGAACCAGATGGGAATCTGCGTTCGGGGCTGTCGAAAGCCCATAAGCGTCGGTGCAAGACATCGTAATCCATTAGTGTTTTCATGTTTTTGCACCGAATTTACAAAAATCCCCGAAATTCGTCGGGGTGCCTGTGGTGTATGTATAAAGACCATAGGAATCACAACGCTTATGATTTTCGAACACCCCGACCGTCTTTCCATTGACGGTTTTTTTCAAACAACAAACAAAGAAAGGAATGGAAATGAAAAAATTATTTGTTTTTGCGGGTGTTGCGGCGGTCGTATCGGCTGGCGCATATGCAACAGATGACGCGGCAACATTGCTTGCGAAAAAGACGGTCACATCAAAAAACTATGTTGATACGGCATTGGCAACCAAACAGCCGATATTGACGGCCCAAGATGGCGATTATGCGGTGTTATACCCGGGTGATGGCGAAGATGATGGTGCGGTTCGCACACGTGCAATTATTACATCGGTTAGTGATTATGATGATGGTACTGAATTGGTAACGGTTGGTGGTGTAAATACTGCACTGGCGGCCAAGCAAAACGCATTACCAAGCAATACAGCGGGTAAATTGGTAACATATAATGGTGCAATAGGCTCGGTTGGCAGTGCGGATGTATATGACAGTACCGGTACATACAGCACTCAGCAAAATGCCTTGGTCAAAGCGAAACAGGTGAATGATGCGGTGTCTGCGGGCTTTAATGGTGTGTTGACCTGTGCGAACCAAGATTGCACATTATGGCAAATAGATACGACAATGTCTGGAACATATGTGCCCCAAAATCAACAGTAATTAAAGCAATGGAGAAACAAAGATGAAAACTAAAATAATGAGTTTTTGTCTGGTTGGGCTGTTGGGTGTAATAAACGGTGCGTATGCGACCGGCGAAGAAATGGCGGCAACCAGTCAAAAGTATGTAGATGATGCCTTGGCGGGCAAGCAGGCGATATTGACGGCCAAAACGAATGACACAATCGTAACCTATCCACGAACCGGTGGTCAGGCGGCAACGGTGCACGAAATCAAGGAAGAAATGGGGACCAGTACCAGTGACACAGGTATCCCAACGGCGGAAACCTTGGAATCTGCAATAGACGAAAAGATTGGTATGTTTTTGAATCTGCCTAATAATAATGTTGTGACATATACTGGCGATGGATACGGTGTTGTTACAACGCCAATATATGACAACAGTGCAAACACATACGGCAATGGTTTGGTTCGTGCATCAACATTAAACAACGCGGTTGCGACGGCGGCGCGCGCAAAGTTCACGCGTGTTGATGAAAATGGTGATGCGGATGCAAATGGCACCCTGTGGCAAATCAACACCGTTGCACCGACCCTGACGGTTACCAAGACTTTGGACCCTCTTGTTAATGGTACAGACTATTGCTATCGTGGTTTGAATGGAACCAATAATCGCGCAAATGGTAATTGCAGTGCGGCAACCCAAACAGCATTGGGTGCCAGTGGCAGCAAGACCGGCAAATGGGCCACAGTATTTCCGTATGGTGAAGTTATTGGACGCAGTGTATGCAGTAATATTAAGCCCGACGGCGCATATTATGGTACCGAAGATTGGGAGTATGTTTATGGTTATGTAACATCCAGCGCCGAAACAACGACGTTAAACGGGCAATTTACGGCGCAGTCTGGCGTGGGCACACCTGCCGAGGGTTATAAGTATTGCTATTGCAAGATGGACAGTGTTGATGGCACTGATGTAAGTGCTGTCTCCCGCTGGGTGTTCCGCGTCTCGATCTCGTCGGCGTCCTTTTGTGCGGGCTACTGTGCGTACTTCTGCGGTTCCAACGTGCAGCTCGGCTCCGGCTTCCGGTCGGGCGTTTTCGGGTCTGTCGCCCCTTGATGCCCTGATGCGCGTTGGCGCATCAGGCACGCAAAGCGGAAATGCATATCAAATGCCCCCATCTGGGGGCATTTGATATGCCGGAAAAGG
>JAFZVH010000050.1 GCA_017617915.1 Alphaproteobacteria bacterium | reverse complement strand
TTTGAAACTAAGTTTCTCGACCTATTTTTTAACACAATGCGCATTGTGCCATTCTTTTCACATTTGGTTTATAACGACCGCATGTAAAAAAAATCTCTTTTCACTTATTTTTATTAGACTTTTTTACTAATTTCTCCTTTACTTATTATCTAGCATATTGATAGTTTCATTAATATCTTGCCAATTATTCGAAACATGTTCCAATGTATTTCTGATTTTTATCAAATCAGCATTGTTATCTTCCATGTTTTGAATTTTGCTGCTGATATTCTTGATAATGGTATTATCTGCAACATTATCAGCAGTCAGCAGATTAAAACGAGTGATATCTTGCACCGTTAATTCTGCATCCTTGCCATCGGAAATTGCGAAAGTATTACTTGTGTCACCACAAGAATACGTGACAGTGGTCACACCATCGGTTTTTGATGATGTAAAGTGTGGAACACAGGCATCTTGTCCATCTTTACCCGGTGCGCCTGGTGCGCCATCCTGACCGAATGGGATATATGTAACCTCGGTATAATCACTACAGTTATTTATTCCCAAAATCACACGCTTGTTAGAGGCGTCTTCTGTACTAACAATTGTTGGCGCACAGCCGTCTTTACCGGCAAAAGTACTGATTGGGGCGACAGTGTTCCAAGTTTTGCCTTCGTCAATAGAATATTTTACATTGTCATCACGAACCGCAAACTGCAGATTATTGAAATCATCTTTCTTTGCATAATCACTTTCCAGTGCGGTTTCGATGGCGTCTATCTCGTCACGAGTAGGCAGCGATTCGTAATAGTCGCGCAAAACATCAATTTGCTGTTGCAAATTATCTAACAAAACGGTTCCCATATTTTTGTTGCTAACTTTGCTTGTCCCACCAACTTTGATATTTCCGGTGCCCACGGTGGTTGGTGTGGTCGGCTTTATTGGTTGTGGCATAGCGGGCAAGCGTGACACAGTTGTTGTTGCCTTGGCCGCGGGCAACACACCAGACCGAACAGTTGTCGGATTAGCGTATGTCGTAGTTGTGTTTCCCGAGTCAGTCAGTTGGCGCACACTGGGGGCCGCAAATGACGAACCGCCAATAACAAACAAACCGATTAAAAATGCCGAAATTCTGCGCTTTTCGCAAACAAACATGAGCCTTTCCTCTTTCCTTTTATTCAAATCATAACATTTATTTGCATTTTAACGCAAGACAAAAAATTGCAAAAAAATAAAAAATTTTTATGTTTTTTATTTGACAATTGATTTTACATAAATATATGGCCAGAAAATAATAGAAATTTTTAGTTTTAACAGTGGCGCACCCATTCATTCCCCTTGATATACAATAAATAAAATCAAAAAAATCTCCGTTGGTCGATTTTTTAAGATTTTCCTAATTGTCTATCTGCGTATTGGTGCTGCATGCTTTGCATTCGCACCCATCCTTCTGGGTGCTTTTGACAAGAAATTAAAAACCGACCAAATGGCCGGTTTTGAATTTCTGGCGCACCCAGAAGGATTCGAACCCTCAGTCTTCTGATCCGTAGTCAGACGCTTTATCCAGTTGAGCTATGGGTGCAACGGACATCATTTTATATCAAAATATTCGAATTGCAAGAAAAATTTATAGATTATGCGTTTTGCCTTGCATAAATTTCCGATTATTGCTAGTCTGTTATCCAAGTTGGGGTGGAGAGACAGTTCGTAAAAGGATTTTGTAATGAAACAAAAGATTTCGCTGCCACAAATAGAATTTCCAAGAGCACATGTAGAAGTCTATGATAGCGGTTGGTATGGCCAATTTGGTGACTATAAAATTTATGATATTAATCAAAAATTAGGCCCTGGGTATGGTCAACCGTATCTAAGAGATTTGTCGTTTGGCCCGTTTGTTGATTTCGGCAAATTAAAAGGCTGTACCATACGAATGGTTGATGATTTTTTTGTCGCGTGCAACAAGGACAAAAACACAATCACAATTTACGACAGAAATGTATTTGATAACGAACCTAAAAAGATAGATTGGCTTAATGCAGACAATACTAAACACCAACCAATCATTTTTGAACCCAAAGGAACATTTTTCGGCAAGGCCAGAGATGTAGATGTGAATGGGCCGCAGTACAAAACATACCCACACCCATGGCAAACGATGGGCGAAACCAATGCTTTCAAAACACTTGTCAAAATGGGGTTTGATGAGCATCACTATGCTGGCGACAGGTTCTTTGCGCCGGCAACCAAAGAATTAGCGTGGTTTGATTCTGGGTTTTTGATAAAAACCGACAAAGAAGAATACATATGGTACATGATAGATAGTGCCAATATGTGCTTTGGGTCTGTTTGGATATGGAAAGGAAATGTGATGGGGGGCTGCTCTGACCTGACTAAGCGAGATTTGTTTCGGTCGCTTAAGGCATCTAGATTGCGCCGTCTGGACTATTTAAAAAAGCAATATGGCAAATAAATAGGTCCCAGCCAGAACAATATGTTTTATTTTTACCTTTAAATATGGTAAAATAGTCGCATGAGAATGCGAATTCAATCTTATGTTTGTGCACTTGTTTGCGGAATTTGTTTTGCAGCGCGCGCAAGTTTGCTGCGGCCGGCGACTTTCCCGAAAACCGTAGACGATTTATCCTTTGTTGAGCGCTTGATGTTGCGTCAAGAGGGCTATGAGCCTTTTGAGAGTGTCTATGATAAAGACGGCAACTGTATTTCAGGCTGTGCCTATGCCGCACCAAGATTGGAAGATGAATTGGCAGCAATGGCGCGTTGGAACGCAATTGCAAAAAAAGATTTGGTTGAAACACATGGTTATACACAAGCGCAAGATGAAACCATTACGCCACCTGCCACGCGCGATTATAATATTCCCTATGGTAATCCTTTGCGTAATATGGCATGCATTACTTCGCCCTACACCGGCAGTCGCACTTTGGCCGATGGCACAACCAGTCCGCATTATGCAATCGATTTTCGCGCGAGTACTGGGACGCCGGTTTATGCACCGGCTAATGGAACGGTTCTGCAAATTGTGAATGATAATAGATGTGGAAATGGAATTGTGCTGCGACATGGTGGTGGTTACACAACTGTTTATTGTCATTTAAGCGAGGTATCGGTTACCAAAGACCAGTCTGTGCAGTTCGGGGTTGTTATTGCAAAAACAGGGGAAACAGGGCATGCAGATGGTCCGCATTTGCATTATGCTGTAAAACTAAACGGAAACCCAATTGACCCACAATTGGTTATCGAGCCTGGTCACAAACAGTGCAACGAAATTTAACCGCAAAACTTCCGTTGTTTAACGGTTCGCAAGAAACTATGTGGGGGCTAAGCAGGCTGTCGCGCACCCACTGTTGAAACTTTATTTTTAATATTCCACTGGCACCCGTTATAATAGTTGCCGTTTTTGTGCCAGATACCGCCAAATTCATTATTTCATTCCATGCCTGTTCAATCGTGTGCATATGCAAATCCAGTGTTGCGTGTTCGGGTACATTCACTGGTTTCGGAATGCGCGTAGATAAGTGCAATTCTGCACGCACAGCGCGATGCGTTGCGGTGTCTGGCGTAAATTCTGCGCCAATCATATCTGCAATATCTTTGTCGGTCAGTTCGCGCATTTTATTTCTTGTCTGGCAATTTTTTTGCCCATTTACTTTCTGGAAAGTTTAACTTCAACATTTTAGCATAGCCGTCCGCCTGTTCAGGCAAACCAATGGCGGTGTATGCCTGTGTCAGGCGGTACATTGCTTCGGCCGGCATAACTGTTTCGGGCGCGTCAGTAATAACAGATTGCAGTTTTGTAATTGCGCTGGCCCAGTTTTCTTTGCGCATATCGTTGCGCGCAGAATACATAACTTTTCCCGCGATATAGTTTTTAAGAATATTTATTTTGTTCTTTGCGTTTTCTGCGTATGGGGATTTTGGAAAACGTGAAACCAGTTGTTGAAATTGTTGCAGCGCATAGACAGACATCCCCGGTTCGCGACGAACATCGCTGACCTGACGATAATAGCACATTCCGCGCAGGTATAACAGGTAAGGGACATCTTTGTGCCCCGGATGAAAGCGCAAGAAATTGTCGGTTGTTATAATTGCACCCGCAAAGTCATCGTCCATGTACTGAGAATACGCAGACATAATCAGAGCATTTGGAACCCAAGGACTGGACGGATATGCAGTTTCTATTTCTGCGAACTTTTCGGCGGCGGTATCATAGTTTTCCTTGTCAAATTCTTTATACGCCGCATCATACATTTCTGCAATTGGTATCTGGGGCGTGATTTCAATTGCATCGCCACCGCATCCGACCAAAGTGAAGCCCGTCAAAAAGCACAAAAATATTTTTTTCATTTCTTTATATTCCTGTCTTGATTTTGTTATCTTGGCAAGAGTATAATCGAAACTATGAAAATTGGCAAACATATTTTCGGCGTTGGTGTAATGACGGGCATAAGTCGTATTTTCGGCTTTGTTCGTGATATGCTGATTGCGCGGGTTTTAGGGGCAGGGCGGCTGTCCGATATCTTTTTGGCCGCGTTCAAGTTGCCTAATTTGTTTCGCGATTTGTTGGGCGAAGGTGCACTGTCTGCGATTTTTATTCCTATGTACGCGGAGTCCAAACAAGACGAATCGTTTGCAAAAAATGTGTTTTCTTGGCTGGTTTTGGTGTTGTTGGGCATAACGCTGGTGTTTGAAATATTTATGCCGCTGGTTGTGTGGGGTCTGGCGCCTGGTTTTGCCGATGTCCCAGGTAAAATGGAAATGACTGTTTTAATTTCGCGCATAATGTTTGTGTATGTAATCTTTATATGCGCGGCGGCGTTTTTGTCGGCGGTTTTGAACGCCTTTTCGCGGTTCGTTTTGGCGGCGTTTATGCCGGTGATGCTGAATATAATGCTGATTTTCGCATTGCTGTGGTCTATGCGATTGGGCGCATCTGATACAGTCTTGTACATAATGTCTGGAACGGTGGTTTTGTCTGGAATTATTCAGTGCTTGGTTTTATGGGGGCGTATAATTCGGCGGCACTTTGGTTTGCACCTGATAATTCCGCGTTGGACGCCCCAGATTAAAACTATGTTTAAACGATTCGGTGTAAGCCTTGTTGGCAACGGGTTTTACCAGATAACAATAATTTTGGGCACTTTGGTCGCCAGTTTTGAAAGCGGCGCGGTTTCGTGGCTGTATTATTCTGACCGCATTGTGCAGTTGCCGTTTGCTATGATTGGGTTGGCGGTTGGAACGGTGCTAATGTCGTCTATATCAAATGCGATTGCTGCCAAGAATATGCGCAGTGTTTATATTCAACAAAACTCTTCTATGCGTCAATCGATGATGTTGATATTGCCTTGCGTTGCGGGGCTGTTTGTGCTGGCGCATCCGATAATTAAATATTTGTTTGAATACGGTGCGTGGACGGCGGAATCTACGCACGCGGTTGCACTGGCGATAATGATTCAGGTCTTTGTTTTGCCGGCAATGCTGGTCAGCCAGATTTACAGCAAAACTCTGTACGCAAATCAAGATGTTGTGACGCCGGTCAGAACAAGTATGGTGTCACTTGGGGTTGCGTCTGCACTGTATTTATCGCTGTTCTGGTTTGTTGGCTATCTGGCGATTCCAATTGGTGTAGTGGTCAGTGGTTATGTTAAAAATTACCTGTTGGCGCGTGCGTGCCGCAGGTGCACATTAAGCCATATGGATGGTCGCACAGTTCGTGCAATGGTGGCATTCGGCGTATGGTCGGCACTGTTAGGTGTTGGACTGTGGTTTGTGCCAATTACTGGAATTTTCTCGCTTTGTTTGGCGATTGTGGGTTATGGCATTGTGTATTTGCCGGTCGCTTTTATAATCAACAGAAAAATATAATTAAAAAAAGTTGAAACCTTGCATTAAATGTGGTAAAATGTTCCACATAAAGAATGTAAGGAGTCCTATCATGAAAAAACTAGTATCTTTGTCGGTTTTGACCGCTTTGGTTGCCGGTTGCGCAAATATGGGTGGTTCAACATCTGACTATGGTTCGGAAAATCTGGCCGAAGAAACCTTGGTGACCGAGGTTAAAGAGCAAGACAATAACGCATACTTGTTGGCACCTGCGCCACGTTATTACATTGGCAATGCGTACAAGGTCGAAGATGTGCAATACATTCCGGCTGAAGATATGGAATATAACCAAACTGGTGTTGCAGGCATAATTCCAATGGAACTGAATGGTAACAAGACCAGCAATGGCGAAGTTTATGATTCAACCCAACTGTTGGCGACCAGCAAAACATTACCTTTGCCGACAATTGCGCGCGTTACAAATTTGGAAAACGGTGAATCGGTCATTGTTCGTGTGAACAATCGTGGGCCATTTGTAAATTCAAGAATTGTTGATTTATCGCCTGCTGCAGCGGAAAAATTAGATATGATTGGCAATACCAAAGTTCAGGTTCAAGTGTTGGCAGAACAATCCAATATGGTGAAAGAAGCAACGGTTGGCAAAACTGTCGTGGTTGAACCAGCGGTTGCCGAAGAACCAGTTGCCGAGGCACCAGTTGCGGCACCTGCACCAGTTGCAGTTGCGCCTGCGGGTGAATACAGCGTTCAAGTTGCGGCGTTCTATGCCGAAGACAGTGCGAATTCCTTGCTGCAAAAAATGAAGAACTATGGTGATGCGATTGTCGTCAAAGAAGGCGATATGTTCAAGGTTCGTATAGTGAATTTAGATGCCGCCGGCGCGCGTCGCGTTATAGATGCTTTGCGCAGCAGTGAAGGTATGGCGCCAGGGTTGCTTAAAAACGGTCGCTGGGTCAATGCCGACAGCATTTAATACAGAAGTTTGTGTGTCCGAAAAATCCCCGCGTTTGCGGGGATTTTTATTGCATTGTGTTTTTTTCGTGTTATATTATAAACCATAAAAGCCAAGGGATTCACAATGAATTTGGAAAATGTTAAATATTACCATTTCGTTTTGCCAGGAATCGTGCAGTATTTTGATGGCAACAATAAGGTAGTCTGTGAGCAGGAACTAATAAGAGGGCGGTGCCACAAAATTGGGAAAAAAGTTTTTATCGATTGCTTTGATGCAAATAACAATTTTATCGCCAGGTATGATATATATAAATTGCCAACAGATAAGATAATCGAAGTACCGGTTTTGTCATTGGTGAACTGTAATCTGGCCGAATTGCCTGATGTATCGATGCTGCGCGTGCGAGAGTTTAATTGCAGTGGTAATAAAATATCAAATTTGGTTGGATGCCCGCAAACGGTAACGCGTATCGAGTGCGTACATAACGATAACTTGACCAGTTTGCGCGGCGCACCCGCCAGTGTGTATGAATTTAGATGCGGATATTGCCCAAAGTTAGAAAACTTAATCGGTGGCCCCAGTGTCGCAGCCAGTTGCGAAATTTGGTGCAATGATAAATTGGAAAGCTTGGCTGGTGCGCCTGAACGTGTGTTTAGTTTTGACTTGATAAACTGCAATGCGATAAAAGACTTAACGGGGGGGCCAAAATTTGCACGCGATTATTCTGTCCGGGATTGCAAAAACTTGGTTAGTCTTGCGGGTGCCCCAGAAGAAGTAGAAGATACATTTACTGTGGCAAATAACCCAAATTTAAGAAACTTGATTGGCGGCCCAAAGTCTGCAGATGTATATGTTGTGGAAAATAACAGTGGTATAACAGGCCTTGAAGGTGCGCCCGAAACAGTGGGAAAATTTAGTTGTCGATATAATGACTCTTTGCAAGATTTGGTAGATGGCCCCAAAAGTGCCAAGATTTACGATGTTTCCAATAATCCAAGACTTAAAAGTTTGCGTGGTTGTGCCGAAAATGTCGAAGTTTTTATTGCGCGTTCTTGCGATAAACTGGAAACATTGGAATATGCGCCGAAAAACGCAAAAGAATATATAGTTAATCGCAATCCAAAACTGAAAAATTTGGCGCATATTAAACCTGATAAAAGGGTTATAGATTACAGTGATTGCCCGATGATAGAAAACGCACCAAAGCAACTTTCACACAGAGAAAAGTGCGATAAATTAAGACAGGCTTATATTGATAATAATCAAGAGTTTATAAAAAAGTTTTACTCTAACGGCAAATAAAAATTCCCGCATTTGCGGGGATTTGTTTTATAAGTTTTTTGTTCACTTTTGAAAATTGTGTGCTATGCTTTTTGCTATGACAAAGACTTATTCTGGATTTATTACAATTGTTGGTCCCACAAATGCGGGTAAAAGTACGCTTATGAACCAAATTATGGGGCGTAAAGTGTCGATTGTTTCGCACAAAGTGCAAACTACACGGACGAATTTGCGCGCAATTAAAATGGTGGGGGCGCGGCAACTTGTATTCGTAGATACGCCCGGTGTCTTTCGTCCAAATCGTCGCTTGGACAGGGCGATGGTTGCGGCGGCAATGGATGCGTTATCGGATGCGGATGCTGTGTTGCTGATTATAGATGCCACCAAGGGAATAACCGATACAGTGCGCAGTCTGATTGAAAAAATTCGCGATCATAAAAATTTGTTTGTGGCACTGAATAAAACCGATGCAGTGCACAAGGGCGACTTGTTGCCATTGGCGGCGGAATTAAATACATTGGCGCCATTTGGGGAAATATTTATGATTTCTGCGGTTAAAAATGACGGTGTCGCCGAAATGTTGAACTCTTTGGCGGCGGTTATGCCGGAATCGCCATATTTGTTTGAGGCTGCCGATGCCACCGATGTCCCAGATAACCTGTATTTGGCGGAATTGACACGCGAAAAAATATACCGCTTTATCCACCAAGAATTGCCTTATCATATCAATGTTGTGACTGAACGCGTGGATGTTGCAGATGATGGAGTCTTGGACATTTACCAGAAAATTGTTGTGGCCAGTGAAGGGCATAAAAAGATTGTTGTTGGTCGTGGCGGCGCACAACTGAAAAAAATTGGAACTGCGGCGCGGCATGATATCCAAGACCAGTGGGGTGTGAATGCGCGTCTGCATTTGTTTGTGCGCGTGGAAGAAAATTGGGAAGATACGGCGGAAAACTATACCGACCAAGGGTTAGAGTTTAAGAAATAAATGTTGCACACATCGGATTTTGATTTTGAATTGCCGGCGGAACTGATTGCGTCGCACCCTTTGGAACGGCGTGATGCCTCGCGTATGTTGGTTATTGGTGGCGATAATATAGCCGACAAACATATTCGCGATTTTTTGGACTTTTTGCGTCCAGGCGATGTTGTCGTTTTTAATAATTCGCGTGTTATTCCAGCGCGCTTTGATGCAGATGGACACGAAATAACCCTGCATACCGCCGTTAGTGATAAAAACTGGTGGGGACTGTGCAAGAAATTTAACAAGATAAATGTTGGCGATATCCTGACTTTGGCGGACGGAACACAGATAACCGTCATGGACAAAGACGAAGAAAGCGGTCTGTTGGTGCATTTTAACTGTGATAATGTGTTTGATGTGTTGAACAAAGTTGGTAAAATGCCGTTGCCGCCGTATATGAAACGCGAAGCCGAAGTTGCAGATCAGACGCGCTATCAAACGGTTTATGCTGATCCGTTGGGGTCTATGGCGGCACCTACGGCGGGATTGCATTTTACAGATGAACTGATGCGCGAAATTGAACAGCGTGGTGCAAAAATAGTCAAAGTAACCCTGCATGTTGGTGCGGGAACTTGGATGCCGGTTAAAACAGAAAATTTAAATGAACATAAAATGCACAGTGAATGGTGTCAAATCACGCCAGAGCAGGCGGATATCATAAATAATGCCACGCGCGTGATTGCGGTTGGCACGACATCTTTGCGCACACTGGAAAGCGCCGCTCAGTTGGTGACGGAAAATAATCAACCCCGCCCTTGTGGCGGGGTCGCAGAGCATGCACAATTGTGCAATGCGATGCGGGGGCGGGTTGATGAACATCATCAGTATTGCTCGCAAAATATAAAGGCTTTTGCGCAAGAAATGCGCCGGTCTATGACAGATTCAGAAAAAAAATTATGGTATGTAATAAATAAAAAGCGTCTGGGCTTTCAATTTCGTCGGCAATACATCATAGACAATAAATATATTGCAGATTTTGTGTGTTTAGAAAAAAAACTGATAATAGAAGTTGATGGCAGCCAGCATATCAACAATGCTCAAGATGAAACAAGAACACAATATCTTAAGAAGTTAGGGTTTAATGTAATCAGATTTTGGAACTGGGATGTCGCTAATAATTTGGATGGTTGTTTGCAGGTAATAAACGATGTTTTAACAAATGATTCTTTTGAAAAAAGATTAAAGCGGTTCATGCAATCTGTTAAACCCGCCCCCGAAACTGCCGATGCAGTTTCGACCCCGCCGCAAGGGCGGGGTAGCCGCGGATTGCGGGTCTTGCCGTTTTGTGGCACAACCGATATATTTATTACGCCTGGGTATAAGTTCCGTGCGGTTGATGTGTTGCTGACGAATTTCCATTTGCCAAAGTCAACTCTGTTTATGTTGGTGTCGGCGTTTTCTGGACTGGATGAAATGAAGGCGGCCTATGCCCACGCCATTGCCGAAAAGTACCGATTTTTCAGTTATGGTGATTGCTGTTTGTTGTTCAAAAAGGAGACCCCAGATGAACTTTGAACCAACAATGCATAAGTTGTCTAATGGTGTAACGGTTATATTGGATCCGATGGATGTTGCCACCGCAGAAGTCAGTGTTTGTTTCAAAACAGGAGGCCTTGACGAGCAACCAAATGAATATGGTCTTACACACTTTTGCGAACATATGTTTTGCAAGGGCACAGCGCGTTTCCCAACAAAACGGATTGCGATGGATTATATTGCCGATAATGGTGGCAGTTCGAATGCCCAAACCAGTTTGTTTCGTTTGGAATTTGTTGGCCGAATTGTTGCGAGAAACCTGCCGATACTAATAGATTTTATAGCAGACGAAATAAAAAATCCGTTGTTTGATGCGGATATGATTGAAAATGAACGCGGCGTGGTCATTGAAGAATTGCGGCGCAGCCTGTCGCGCGATAGTACGAAAATGCGACTGTTTGTTGATAAAAATCTTTACGATTTATATGTCCCAGAAGGCAGCGTTGTTTTGGGTAATGCAGGTACAATAAATTCATTTACCCGCAACCAAATGTTGGATTTTGTGTCGCGGCGGCTGTCGGCACATAACTGTTTGGTATGCGTATCGGGCAAGATAGAAAATTCGGCACAGCTGTTACAGCAATTGGAACAAAGTTTTGCGTTTTTGCCGACTCATGATGTTACGGTAAAGTTGGACTTGAATTATACGCCACATGTTTTGCATAACTTTATGCCAGAACGCAAGACAGTTGTATTGGAAATTTTGTTCCCAGATTTATGGGATGACACCCCTGAAAATATGTATAAAAACATTTGTGTTGGAAAGTTCAAAAAATGTCTGCGTCAAAGGTTGTTTGATGTATTGCGTTCGGAAAACGGGCTTACCTATGATGTGGGTTCATCCGGCTATGGCACAAGGTTTTCTGGGGTGTCCGGTACGCGTATTGAAACAAGTGCGGAAAACGTTGCGCGTGCGGTCGCGCTGATTGCGAAAACCGCGCACAAGGTTTATTCTGGGGGCCAACCAACAGATGATGATTTGGCCAGATACAGAAACCAAAATGAATTGGCTGATGCAAACTTTTTGGAAAACAATGCCGAACGGTGCAGTCGTTTGGTGGGCGATTGGTTGTTTTGGGATAAAGTCTATGATTTTAACCAACATAAACAGATGTCAGATACCGCGACCAGTGCTGATGTGGTCAAATATTCGCGTGGTTGTTTTGATGGGGCGATATCAATTATTACACATGGCCCAAAATTCGACGGCGATTTGAAACAAATCTGGTATGATAATTTTAAGTAAGGAATTTTAGTAATGTCGTTAAAATTTAATTTGATTGCAACAGATGGTAATGCGCGGCGCGGGTCGGTTGCAACTGCGCATGGAACATTTCAAACACCTGCGTTTATGGCGGTTGGCACCGCTGCCACTGTCAAGGCACTTACCGTGGAACAGGTTGCCGCAACTGGCACGCAGGTTATTTTGGGAAACACATATCATTTAATGATGCGCCCAGGTGGTGATTTAGTCGAAAAAATGGGCGGTTTGCATCGGTTCGGTGGCTGGAACGGTCCGATTTTGACCGACAGTGGTGGGTTTCAGGTTATGTCGCTGTCCAATCTGGTCAAGATGAAAGAAGAGGGCGTAGAATTTACTTCGCATATTGATGGCGGTGTAAAGCATTTCTTGCGTCCCGAAGATTCAGTGCATATCCAGCATCAGTTAGATTCGAATATTACAATGGTTCTGGACGAGTGTCTGCATTTGCCGACCACGCGCGTGCGGGCCGAAAAAAATGTTGATATGGTGACGCGTTGGGCACGCCGCAGCAAAGAAGCGTTTGTTGATCGCGCAGGCTATGGGATTTTTGGTATTGTCCAAGGCGCAGATTTTCCAGATTTGCGCGAAAAATCTGCACGTTCGCTGACGGAAATCGGGTTTGACGGCTATGCGATTGGGGGCCTTGCGGTGGGTGAGCCCCAAGATGTTATGTTCAATATGATTGCGACCGTTACGCCAATGTTGCCAACAGACCGGCCGCGGTATTTGATGGGGGTTGGCACGCCACTGGATATTCTGGGCGCGGTTGAGCGTGGCGTTGATATGTTTGATTGCGTAATGCCAACACGCGCAGGCCGAACCGCTATGGCGTTTACGCGGCATGGTACAATGAATATGCGCAATGCAAAATATCGCGAAGATGATCGGCCGTTGGATGATAAATGTGGATGTCCGGCGTGCAAACTGTCGCGCGCATACATTCATCATTTGATAAAGTGCAACGAAATTCTGGGCGCAACATTATTGACTCAACATAATTTGTGGTTCTATCAAGACCTGATGCGTGGCATCCGCGAAAGCATAGAACAAGGTCGTTTTCAAGAATTCAAAAATGAATTTATAAAAAACTATACAGGAGAAAAATAATGGATAATAATAAGGAAATCAAATTTGATGAATTGCCGATATACAAAGTATCTTTGAATCAAAGGTTGTTTTTGGCGGCATCCAAGAAAACCGTTGGTAAATATACATTTGTGCATACTTTGGAATGTCCTGCGGACGGCAATGGGCGATATAATTTGTTTGCAACCATAGAAACCGCGACTTTCGATGATGCAGCCAAGGCGGATGTATATTATCAAACTGTTTTGCAAAATATAGATTTTATGAAAAACACAGAGTTGTACAAAAATGTAGTGTTTTTTAATGAACAAATGTTAAAGAATTTTAAAAACCACAACCGAGGGAGATAGTAAAAATGCCAAAAAATAAGAAAGAAATCGAAGTAATCGAACGCGATGGCGCAAAAACTGTTGCAAAAAAGACCGCGATGGTTACGCGCGCAAAGCAGATTTTTTTAGCAGTGTCTGTTGTGTGGCTTGGGCTTACCGCGTGGTTTCCACTGTATGTGAAATCTCATTATGCAACGCAGATTAAACAGTCGATGGTGGTGTCGATGTTCTTTGATCTGCAACGCAATATAGCAGAACAATATGAAAACCTGCTTGGCGGAATTAAAAAGTCTATCAATATAGAAAAGCCTGTTGCGGCGGCGATTGACAAAGTGAAAATTGTTGGCGCAGGTGTTGATAAAGTAACAAACGCAACCAACAGTGCAAAAAAACAAACCGCCAAGGCCAAACAGACCACATCAAATGTGCGGGCGCTTACGGGTTTGGCGGGGAAATTTGGCATTAAAACAGATGCGGTTGATAATGTCGTATCCCAGGCCGATAAAGGTATAAACTCGGCCGACAAAGCGGTGGCCCAGGTTGATGATATTGCGAAAACTGTGAACGAAAAACTGGACAAAGTTGAAAAAGACTTGAACAAAACATTGCAAACAGAAATCGACAAAACGATTGACGATGCGGTCAAAAAACAGTTGGATAAAAACTCTGGCGGATTGGCGACAACTTTGCTGATTAATTATGGCATAAAGCATGTGTATGCGTGGCGTCCGTCTTCGTGGCCTGTGGCGACCAAGATATACCGCGATTTAGAAAAATCTAATATTGGTGTAGTTCAGATTTTAACCCGCACAGTGGACGAATATTTCGGCTATGTTGCGTGGGGCGTGGTTGTTGCCGCATGGGCGATTGGTTTGGTTGTTTGGCTGTTTATACGCAAAAAGTATAAAATGATAGTTGCACCGTTTATCGTTTGCCCGCGTTGCGGTCATGCCTTTGCAGACAGGCGGAGTGTCAAGGGGTGGCTAAAAATCCTACAACCATGGAAATGGTTCTAAGACCAAAGATTTCGGGCGCCAACGCGCCCGATTTTTATGGCGTAAATTTTTTACTTGCAAAATGAAAATATGTATGTCAGAATACCCCACACAAAGCGAGCGTAGCTCAGTTGGCTAGAGCGCAACCTTGCCAAGGTTGAGGTCGAGGGTTCGAGCCCCTTTGCTCGCACCAAAATTTTAAAAAACACCTGAAATGGTG
>JAFZVH010000002.1 GCA_017617915.1 Alphaproteobacteria bacterium | reverse complement strand
GGCCATACGCAATTGTTGTCCAGCACGCGACAATTCTTCAATCACTGGCGAATTTAATGCCAATTCTTGCAATCTTGCTGCGTTTTCTTTTGGATTCAACATAAGTTTATTTTGCACCGCGAAAAACACCGCAATACGTGGCACATCGCCCGGTGCGTTTTTGCGACCCATCGCGACCTCAAACGCAGAATCTAAATCTGCTGTGGCAAATACAACCGCATCTTCCGCTGCGCGCTGTGACATCATTGGATCGTATTTTCTGGATTCCAACAAAACGCCATCTGCCTTTGCAGATTCCACAATTCTTTTACTGGTGCGCTGTTCTTTTTGACCCTCGGCTGTGTATGGCGATTGTGCAACCTCATCGCTGTCGGATGCCAATGGTGTTGGCGCTGTATTTTCAACAATATCATTGATGACATCCGATTCGCGATCCACAACTTTTTGTGCAGCATTTTCTTCTTTTGCCATCTTTTGTGCAGCATCGCGTTCGGCTGCACGATCACGATATTGAACCTGGACTTTTTCAATGGTTGTTTCGCCGGTTTCTTCGTTCTTTTCTGGCACATCAACTACCATACTGTCGGCCAAAACCTCGTTCTTTGCGAACCATGCTTGAACCTCTGGCTTTAATTCGCCAACCATATCAAAATAACGGGTTGCCAAATCATCATAAATATCGGCCAAGCGTTTTGACAAGCGTTCAAATACTGGTGTCAATGAACTTTCTGCGCCTTTGCCACCATCCAAAACCCACTTTTCAAATGAACGCGCAAACTTTTCGCTGGCATCTTGATCCAAAAATCTGTCGGATTCACGAATACCCAACGCACGTTCAACCGGCCTCCACCATTTACGGAACGATTCCGGCGCGTTTTCTGAACGGTATGCTTTGAACCAATTGTTCAACCACATGTGTGATAATTCGTGCAGAATTGTGGACACATCGCTGTCTTTGTTTAATATGATGCGCTGATAACGACTATTATATGCGCCGCGCCCCGTATCTGCAACAACCCCTGTTGCAATATTTTTCAAAGATTGTTGTAATAAATACTGTTGTTCTGGTTTTATAGAAAACCATTTTTCCGGCAATACATCCACGCGACCAGTATCATATTCAACAGCATCCATGTATTGAACACCAATAAACTCTAAAATCTTTTTTTCTATTTGATCTATTGATTTTGGCAAAATATACAAATCGGTGCCATATTTATCTATTAAATCATTTATGTCTTTTCTTTTACCTTGCCAATCTACGACATCCAAGAAATCATACAAAGGCAATTCTTCAATCCCAACACTTTCTTCATCAGAAAGTGCCGCAATTAAAGCATCTAAATTTGTTTCAAACTGATCTGATGCCCAAAACCTTGATACATCTGAACTTTTTAACCATTTTTCAACATCTGCATCCAAGTCATATTTAAGCAATATAGAATCTATAATTTTCTTCCAATTTATATCATCGGCAATCTGTTGTATTTTTTCTTGCATTTCGCCATTATTCACGATGACATTATCTTCCG
>JAFZVH010000049.1 GCA_017617915.1 Alphaproteobacteria bacterium | reverse complement strand
GTCGCCACCGCGCATATTCGCAATTGCGCGCGCATAAATCGCAGCATCAGATTTATTGGAATATGGATATTTAGTTATCACATTTTTATCTTTGTCCAAATAGCCGATTAATTTAGCCCGCAATATTTCATAACTTTTGTTTTCTGCATTGGTTTTGTCTTGCGATTTCTTCGGCACATTTTTCAATTTAGATATCTTTGTTTTCGCATTATTTATACGTTCATTTGTCAGGGGGTGATTAACGCGGTTCGGGTTAATTTTGCTTTCAATCGCGCCATGCAAATCGCGCATTTGTTCAAACACTTCAATCAGTCCGTTTGGATCTTGCTTTGCAGACACCATTAAATCGACAGCCATGTCGTCCGCCATGCGTTCTTCATCTCGCGAAAAAGACAGCATAGATTGTTGTGCTATGCCCGATGCGCCCGCCATAACCCCTGCGCCCGCCGTAGGATTGCCACCCGCAACCATTAACCCAACGCCCAACGCCTGAATTATCATAGTCCGCACCATTTCATCGTGCATGCGCGCAGACATTTGCACCATGTGTCCACCGATAGTATGCCCCAATTCATGCGCCACTACTGCGCGCAGTGCGTTTGGGTTTTTGATTTGTTTTAGTAAGCCTGTATAAATAAACACATCTTCGCCACCGCGGACAAAGGCGTTAAAATCATCATCATTAACTATGTATATTTTTAATCGATTTTCAGGGATTTTTGCAGCATGCGCAACTGGCAAAATAATTTCGCCAATACCTCTTTCGATTTCTGTATCGTTAATCAGGGTTGCGGCATTTGCCCCCCACACTATCAATCCAGAAAACAAAATCACAAATAACTTTTTCATTTAAGCCCCCGCCACAGTAGAACAATCGAATATTTTACGCAAAATGTACGCCCAATCTGCATCATCAGCATTATTATTCATCGCTGCGGTCTGTGCCAATTTGAATAAATCCCGATGTTCGCGATAGTTCACGAAGTGGTATTGTATCCAACCGCTTTGCTTGGTTCCCAATAGTTCGCCAACACCACGCATCATTAAATCTTGTTCTGCGATTACAAAGCCGTCTTCGGTTTCGCACAATACATCTAATCTTTTTATACCATCAGGTGATACATTCGCACCATAAAGCAACACACAGAACGATTGTTGCGAACCACGTCCAACGCGTCCGCGTAATTGATGTAACGCTGCCAAACCAAACCTTTCTGCATTTTCAATAACCATAATTGTCGCAGACGGAACATCAATTCCAACCTCTATAACAGTTGTCGAAACAAGTACGCGCATATCGGAGTTTGGGTCGGCAAATTCAGTCATCACCGCATCGCGCTGTTTTTTGTCCATTTGACCATGACAGAGCCCTGTTCCTGGGAAATGTTTTTTCAATTCTTCATAACGCTTTTCGGCAGCCGTCATGTCTGAAATTTCAGATTCTGCAACCAATGGACAAACCCAAAATATTTTTGCACCGTTTGCAACCTGAGGCGCGATGCGTTCAATCAGGGCATCAACACGCGCAATTGGTAGTTTAGAAGTCTTAATCGGAATACGCCCCGCGGGCTTTTCGTTAATAATTGAAATATCCATATCGCCGTAAACGGTCATAGAAAGCGTGCGCGGAATAGGGGTTGCCGACAACGCCAACATGTCCGGATTGTTGCCCTTTGCGCGCATAGTACTGCGTTGGTCCACACCAAATCTGTGTTGTTCATCAATGATAACCAATCCCAAATCTTTGTATTCTACATCTTCGGAAAAAAGAGCGTGAGTTCCTATTGCGATTTTAGTGCGTCCTGATTTAAGCGACACCAGTTTTTCATGACGCGCAGCACCCTTGTCGCGCCCGGTTAAGATATCACACACCAG
>JAFZVH010000048.1 GCA_017617915.1 Alphaproteobacteria bacterium | reverse complement strand
TGGACACAATTCATCAATTGTGCGCGGATTGCCAAAGTAAAAATAGATAAGCAAAATGCACTTTAATATACTGACCGTTTTCCCAGAAATGTTTCCCGGCACGCTTGGTGGCGGGGTGGTTGGTCGCGCGCTGGCCAATGGAATATGGTCGTATAAAGTGATAAATATTCGCGACTTTGCTATAAACGAGTACGGCAGTGTTGATGACACGCAATTTGGCGGCGGCGCAGGGATGGTTATGCGCCCAGATGTTTTGGGCGCGGCACTGGATTCTATTGAAAATCCGGGCAAAATTATATACTTTTCGCCGCGCGGCCCAAGGCTTACCCAAAAAATGGTGCGCGGGTTTGCCGAAACCCCAGAAAATCAGGTTTATACCCTGCTCTGTGGTCGGTACGAAGGCATTGACCAACGCGTAATAGATACATATGGCATTATGGAACTGTCTATTGGTGATTATATTCTGTCAGGTGGTGAAATTGCCGCGCAAGTTTTTGTTGACAGTGCGGTTCGTTTGATAAATAATGTGCTGGGCGGTGGTGAGGAATCGACCGCTGAAGAAAGTTTTGAAATCGGGGGGCTGGAATGGCCATTATACACCCGCCCGTCAGTATGGCGTGGACAAAGTGTCCCAGAAGTCCTGCTGTCCGGTCACCATGGCAACATCGAACGGTGGCGGAAACAACAATCGGACATCATTACAAAACAAAGACGTCCGGACTTAATAAAGGAAAATAAAAAATGAACATTATTAAAAAACTGGAAGAAAAAAACGTTGAAAAATTGAAAGCTGGTAAGAATATTCCTGCGTTCAAAGCGGGCGATACTCTGCGCGTTCACGTAAAGATTAAAGATGGCGACAAATTCCGTATTCAATTGTTCGAAGGTGTCGTTATCGCACGCGATGGTGGTACGGGCAATACCGCATCCTTTACGGTTCGCCGCGAATCATATGGCGTTGGCGTAGAACGTAAGTTTCCACTGTACAGCCCAGCGATTGAAAAAATCGAAAAGGTTCGCATTGGTCGCGTTCGTCGTGCAAAGTTGTTCTTCTTGCGCAAACTATCTGGTAAAAAGGCGCGCATTGTGGAAGACTTGGCGGCCGCATCCAGTGAAAAGAACGCAGACAAATAGTTTGAGTTTGAAATTTAGAATTAAAGGTTTCGCATTTGCGAAACCTTTTTTATTTATCAGTTTGACTTATAAAACTTATGGCGGTAAGATGTAAGATATGAAAAAAATGTTTAACTTTTTATTTGCTGTCGTTGTTTGTGCGATGTGCGTGGCACCACGCGATGCGTATCCTTATATCGACAAAAATGTTGCAACGCTGCGCATTATGGACAAGGCCGCCGGCAAAACACGCAAAATTGACGCGCCGGTTGGAACAATGATAAATATTGAAAAATTATCTATTTTGGTTCGCGCATGCAAACAATCTGACCCTTTTGATGCAGAAAATTTTTATGCTTTTGTTGAAATAACAAAAAATGAAAATGATAAGATTTATTCTAACTGGATGAACCGTAACAACCCAGGCGACAAGCCTTTGCAAAACCCCGACTATGATGTTTGGCTGGTTGAATGTAAATAGTGACAGGATGACAAAATGAAAAAAGCATTGAAAAAATATCTGAAGTTTTTTATTGGTGTTGCAGTATTGCTGGCCGTTGTGTTTGTGTTTGTGCAAACACGTGGTGGAGCCAGCCTTGAAAATGGGCAACTGAAAAATTGGATGAACGCCCCAGAAACGCGCAAAATTTCCGCAGTACGCATACTGACCGCGTCTGATACAGATTTGGGACTGTTGGTTAAATGTGTTGATAAAATGGCGGGGTTGCCAGATTCTGGGGAAATGTATGTACGCGACGCCACCGAACTGTGTTTTATGGGTATAAAATTGCAAGAAATAACCGCGACAAAAGACGCTAAATAAATGTCAGAAGAAAAACTTATCAAATTAGATATGGGACAGCTGCGCGCCAATGATACAGCGGACGCGCGGCCGACGGTGTGTTTGGGCATAGAATCTTCGTGCGACGAAACCAGTGCCGCCATAGTCGATTCCAATCGTAATATTTTGGCGCATATCATTTATTCACAAATTCCCGAACACCAGAAGTACGGTGGCGTGGTGCCAGAATTGGCCGCACGCGCGCATATTTTGGCAATTGATGAAGTTATTCGCCAAACACTGGAACGCGCAAATATGACCATTTCTGATATTGATGTAGTGGCGGCGACCGCGGGTCCGGGGCTGATTGGTGGCGTTTTGGTTGGATGGATGGCGGCAACTGGTATAGCACAGGCAACAGGCAAACCACTGGTTGCAGTGAATCACCTAGAAGGCCACGCATTGGTTCCACGCCTGTGTGCTGCATCCGCAAATGACACCAGCGCCGGCGCAAGCGTCGATTTTCCTTACTTACTGATGCTGGCATCGGGTGGACATTGCCAGATTTTATTGGTTCGTGGTGTTGGCAAATACGAACTGATTGGGCAAACCTTGGACGACAGCGCGGGCGAAGCATTTGATAAAGTCTCTAAAATGCTTGGGCTGGGGTATCCTGGCGGTCCAATTGTTGACCGGCGCGCCACACTTGGCAATCCGCGGGCATTTGATTTCCCACGGCCGCTGACCGACAAACCAGGCTGCGATTTTTCATTCAGTGGCATTAAAACCGCGGCAAGAACATTCTTGGCAAAGTACGCAGCACCTTATGGTGATGAATTTATAAATGATTTTTGCGCCTCGTTCCAAGCCGCCGTTGTAGATTGCATAACTAACAGATTATCCCATGCTATGAAATCACAGGCTGTGCGTGATGCAGCACCCAAAACCCTTGTTGTCGCCGGCGGTGTAGCCAAAAACAGTGCTATACGCGCCGCGATGGAAAAATTGGCAAATGATAACGGCATGCTGTTTGCCGCACCACCAATGAACCTGTGCACCGATAATGGCGCAATGATTGCATGGGCGGGATTGGAAAACTATCAAATCGGCAATATTGTCCGCGAACCAGTGGCACCGCGTCCGCGTTGGCCATTGACAGAATTATAGCCCCTTTGTATTGTTGATTTTTTTGCTTTTTATGCTATGATTTTGCGTATGGATATTCAATATAAACAAAATTTTTATGACAAGGCGACCGTAAGCCTGTTGGCGCAGCTTGGTGACATGGGTTTAGAATCCCAAGAATACAAAAACGCCAAATTTTACACTGAACGTTTCCGCAATGCATTCAAAAATGACAAAGTTAAACGATATGTTTTCTTGGCATCCAATAATAACGTATGGAATTTTGGTTATGATTCTGCGGGCTTTTGCTATGCGGCCAGTGTTGTGTTTTCCATTATGAACGGATTTCGTAATTGGAATTTGATGTACATAGATGAAACAAACTGGAATGGTGGTCATCCGCATTATTATCTGCAACATACTAAAACTGGGACTTTTTTTGACATTACTTATGACCAGTTTGCCATAGATGGCATCACCGTGCCGTACGATAAAGGCGTTAAAACCGCACCCGCACTAACCCCAGACGACATTCCATTCAAATTTGCCAAGATCCTGAACATCGATTTTATCAAGGCATTAACCAACAAAAGGACCCAGAACTATGCAACGGCCGGAACCATTCGTTAAACCCGATATGATTTTTTCTGTATCTGACGCATCTGCATTACTGAAAAATGTGGTTGAAACCGCCTTTCCCGTCATCAAGATTCGCGGCGAATTGTCCCAAATAACACGCGCAACTTCGGGCCACATTTATATGACAATCAAAGATTCTGGCGCCGCAATGTCTGTAATTGTGTGGCGCGGGACACCAATCAACTTCGCACTTTCGGATGGATTGGAAGTGATAATTACAGGTCGTTTAACTACATACCCTGCCCGCAGCAATTACCAAATCGTCGCCGCCAGTATAGAAATGGCGGGTGTTGGGGCAATACTGAAAATGCTGGAAGAGCGCAAACAAAAACTGGCCGCAGAAGGCTTGTTTGATGCGTCGCGCAAAAAGCCCTTGCCAAAATTGCCACGCACCATCGGTGTCGTCACCAGTCCAACTGGCGCCGCATTCCAAGATATTCAAAACCGTCTGCGCGAAAGGTTTCCGGCGCACATTATATTGTACCCCGCAACAGTCCAAGGTCAAACGGCTGCCGCAGAAGTTGCCGCCGGCGTAGAATACTTTAACCGTGAAAAAAATGTAGATGTTATTATCGTCGCACGCGGCGGCGGGGCATTGGAAGACCTGTTGCCGTTTTCCGAAGAAATTGTTGTGCGCGCTGTTGCAAACAGCCAAATTCCTGTTATTACTGGTGTTGGACACGAACCAGATTGGATGTTGGTGGATTTTGCCGCGGACTTTCGTGCACCTACCCCAACCGGTGCCGCCGAAGCGGTTTTGCCAACTAAACTGTCGCTGATTCAAGATTTGGAAAATCTTGGGCACAGATTGTTGACCAGTATGACAACAAGAATCCAAACTCTGAAACACAACTTGGCAACGATTAGCATTAAAAGCCCGCAACAAACCCTGATGGAACGAACCCAGCGTTTGGACGACATTACGCGAACACTGGGGATTATTATAGGCGCGAAACTTACAAACCTGAATCAACGGGTTGAGCACGCAGGCCATATGTTAAGTTCTTTGAGTTATAAAAATGTTCTTGGGCGCGGCTATGCCATTGCGCGAGATGCAGATAACAAAATTGTTTCATCTGTCGCCACACCAAACAAAATTGCAAGTATTGAATTCGCCGACGGTATCAAGACACTATAATTCAGCTTGCATTAAAGTTTTGGCGGTTGCCAAAGATTCCGGTGTTATTTCGGCACCACTGATTATACGCGCGATTTCGTTCAATCTGTCATCACCTGTGATTTCATAGACACTTGTTGTTGTCGTGTCGTCATTCGTTGTTTTTACAATCTTGAAGTGTTTGTCGGCAAATCCCGCAACTTGGGCAGAATGTGTCACAACCAATGCTTGGGAACCTGCGGCCAAACGGTGCAAACGACTGCCAACAGCACTGGCGGTGGCACCACTGATGCCAGTATCTATTTCATCAAAGACAAAGGTCACTGCCGAATTATTGCCCGACAGAACCACGCGCAACGCCAACATCAGACGCGCCAATTCGCCACCTGATGCCGCCTTGTGCAGTGGTGCAAATGGCATACCTGGGTTCATCTTTATCATAAACACAATTTCATCATGCCCAGACGCCGATGGTGACCCCGCAGATATTTCAACCATAAAGTCCGCATTACCCAGTTTCAAATCGGGTAATTCGCGCAAGATTCGCGTACGCAATTCATCGGCCGCAGCCTTGCGCGCGGCGGTCAATTCGTCGGCCGACGCATCATAATCACGACGCGTCGTGGCAACCAAAGCTTTTAAACGTTGTAATTCTTGATCTGAATTATTTATTGTGTTCAGTTGCGATTCCATCTCGGCCAGTTTTGCGGGCAATTCATCCGCGCTTACGCGATGTTTGCGCGCCGCCGCACGAATAGCAAACAAGCGTTCTTCTATGGAATCTGCGGTATCTGTGTCTATCTCACTTGGGTTCAACGCGCCTGCAACAGTTGCAACTGTTTCCGCCGCATTATACAGCGCATCTATTTGTTCTGTGTAAGGGTTCGGATCGGTTTTTATTCGTTCCAAGATATGCGCCGCAGTAAAAATTTGTGACTCTAATGTATTTCCACCCTGACCTAATACATTCACCGCTTCGGATAAAATCTCGGCATTCTTTTCGGCGTTTATGATATCGGCACGTTTCGCCGCCAAAGTTTCTTCTTCGCCAATCTGCACATTTAACGAACGCAATTCGGCAATATTATGTTCAAGAAAATCTTGTTCCGCCGCATTACGCGCCAAGAAATCTTCGGTTTCTGCAAGCCTGTGCTGGGCAGCATTATAAGCATTATAATTTGTATTAACTGTTTCTAATAACTTATTAAAACCAGTAATATTTTTTGACGCAAAAGCATCCAAAGAAACCTGGTGCATAAGCGGATTTAACAGTGCATGATTTGCAAACTGACCATGAATTTCCAACAGTTCATCACCTATCGATTTTAGTGTCCTAACAGAAACCGCAACATCATTTATCCAAGCACGACTTTTACCATCAGCAGTTAAAGAACGACGTAAAATCAAACCACCATCACATTCAATACCCACGTCTGCCAACAATGTTGCAATATTTGAATTTATACTATCAAACTCGGCAGAAACCGCCGCACAATCTGCGCCATGCCTTATCAGGCCCGAATCCGAACGCGCACCAAGTGCAAGTGCAAGCGCGTCCAGCAATATACTTTTGCCCGCACCTGTCTCGCCGGTTAAAATATTTAACCCGCGCCCGAATTCCAGATTCAGTTTATCTATTAAAACAATATTCGAAATATTTAAGTTAGTAAGCATAGCCTTATTATGTCCGTTTTAGTCCAAATTTTCCAGTGTAAAATCGTTCGTCCACAAGATTTTACAACTTATATTAAAATGCCGAAAAATTTGCTTTAATAATGCACGATATTCATTTAATTGTTCAATATATTTTTGAAAATATATTTTTTTATCTGTATCTGTTTTATAGTCCAAAATCACAACTGTTTTTGTATCAGGATTCACATATAACCTGTCTATGCGACGACTAATAAACCGACCGCCAATCGTACCTGCAATTGGAACTTCTGATTTCGAATATGGCCCCATAAGTTCAAATAATTCAGGGATATTTTTTATACGTGCAACCACATCTTTGTCACCATGCCAATTGCCCGCCGCATCACAAAAGACACCGCGCAATCGTGCATGCATATTTGTGCCGGCACTCATAGCGATTTGTTGTCTATTATATGCATTTAAAATCTCATCCAGTTTATTAGTCATAATTAGCAATCCTAATTACATTATTTTCAACCTTGATTTCTGGCAACGATGTCAACGTCTGCCACAACATATTATGCCAAGACAATTCTGGCGCAACCTTGTTCGTTGTAAAGCCATATATATACAAATCATCACAGGCGCGCGTCATAGCGACATACAACAACCTAAAATGTTCTGCTATGGCCGCCGCATTAGACGCATCTTTGATTTCTTGAAATTCTGGGCTGAATTCGCCGCCATCGCGCGCCGCCCAAAGCCATACCGGCATATTACCAGATTCTAATTCATAAATATTTGAGGATTTTGGCATAGATACAGTATCTATCAAAAATACCGCGCGCGACTGCAAACCCTTACTGCCATGCACCGTCACAATACGAACCCCTTCGCCAGATTCCATATCACGCTTTATTTCGGCACTGCTGGTTATAAACCATTTAATAAAATGCCGCAGCGAGCCTGAATGCGTGCGCTCGTACGCCAAACATATTGTCATAAATTCTTCCAGTGGATCTAAAATTTGATTACCCAGTGCCGCAACCATTTTTTCGCGCACATTATAGTTATTCAAAATATATGAGAAAAATGTATACGGCCCAGACACTTGATATTTTTCCAGCAAATCTATCAGTACCGTATAAATATCTGCGCGCAACAGTGCAACAAATTCAAACAGCGTGGCAGGTCCCGCATCTTTGTCTGCGGCTTTGCGGCGGCCGTTTTCTGCATTGCGTGCCACGCAAATATCATACACTTCTGCATCGGTTAGTCGAAACATTGGACTTTTCAGAACACACCCAAGCGCATAATCGTCACTGGGCATCATACAAAACCGCAACAGATTCATAAAATCACGAATAACTGGATATTCTGGCAAAATAATTCTGTCGCTGCCTGCAACAGAAATGCCACGCCGCTTTAGTTCGTTCGTCATAGGCACAACCAACGAAGTCCGCTGGCGCACCAAAATCATTATTTCGTTTGCTTGATAGCCCCCAGTTTTAATCAAAGATTCTATTTTGTCGGCAACATTACGAACATACTGGCGACGCGCTATATCACTGGCCATATCATCTTGATGCGCCGAAACCAAAGAATGAATTTCAACCAATCCACGTTGTCCCACCCGAAAACATTTATGCCGATTATTTATAAACCCGGTACGTGCCGCAACCGACGGATTACAAAAAAACATATCTACAGCGCGCAATATTGGCTCGGTTGAACGAAAGCTTTGTGTCAACGGCACTTCTTGGATTTCGCGAACATTGTTTTGAATATTTTCTGCAATTTGCTGACGACTTTGTGCAAAGGCATTTGGATCGGCACCTTGGAAACCATAAATAGACTGTTTCGTATCGCCCACAACAAACAACGAACGCGGCGCATCTGCCAAATCGCCTTCGGTAAAGAAATCGCCGACCAACATACGCAACACATCCCATTGCAGTGGGCCCGTATCTTGCGCCTCGTCCACCAAAATATGCGACAATGACAAATCAAGTTGCGACAGCACCCACCCCATATTTTCGGGATTCGAAAACAGCCGATGCGTATATAAGATTAAATCTTCAAAATCCAAGACATTATATTCACGCTTGATATCACGATATTGCCGCGCAAAAGCCGCCGACAAATCAAAAAACGCCATTGTATCAGCATATATTTTTTCATTCACACGCCGCGAATTTAGTGCAAAAACACGCGCTTGCTCTTCCACCAGATAATCTTTATTCAGACCCGATGCAATCGGCGTTCCAGCCAAAGTTAAATATGCAAATTTATATTTATCAAAATCTATCGTTTTTTCAATATATTGTTCCGTTAAAGAAATTAGTTTTTCAATTTTTTTGCCGGCTTTTTTATCACTTTTTGCAAATTCCAACAAAATTTTCAGTTTTTCCGTTGGAATATCTTGGTTTATCGGCGTATTCAAATTCAATTTTTCTTTAATTATATCAACAAAATATTTACGATAAGTATCAAAATCCTCTATCCTGAAAAAATGTTTATATTGTTGTTCAACTTGTTTTAACAACGCATCTATTCTGTATTCTGACACCACACCAACCAAGTGATCAAAAGCCGCAGCAAGTTCAGGGCTGGCCTGCACAGAATTGACCAATCGGTCCAATGCCTGATGCAACAATATGTTTTGCGGCGCATCAGAAACCAAAACCCAAGATGGGGATATGCCCGCCTCTATTGGAAAACGCCGCAAAATTTCTTCACAAAAACCATGAATCGTCTTTATTTTTAAAACATCTGGGTTATCGATATAATAGAAGAATATCTGGCGGGCACGCGCAACATCATCACGTGTTGGGTTTGTGCGTATGGCAATGCCACGCAACAATTCCACTAATTCTGTGTCGGATGCCAACGCCCATCGCCGCAAAGCCACCAAAATACGATTGCGCATTTCGCCCGCCGCCGCATTTGTATAAGTCAGGCACAAAATGCCACCGCGACCATTATCACGAAACAAAATTCGCAGCAATCTTTCAATCAAGACCTTGGTTTTTCCGGTTCCAGCATTAGCCTGAACCCAAACATTTCTGGTTGGTTCTGCGGCGATTTCTTGTTCAGGCGAAAGTACGTCCTTTTTTATCATTTATGTCCTTGCTTTGCGAATTGAATTCTAGTATAAATCTATCAGTACTGCAAGGATATATCAAAAAATTAAATACAGGGGGGCAGACGTATGGATTTCGGCAATATATGGACAATCATCGGACTTTGCACAGGCATTTTGTTATTGCTTGTATTATTCGCATTGTTTTTCATATCGCGGCGCACACAGCGTGTAATGCAATCTATGATAGATATTATGACGGAACCCAGTCGCGCCAAGATTCGCGATGCTTCACGCATATTACAGGAAATAATGGCGGATGAAATAGAAAAAATTGCCGTAAACTTTAAAAGCATCCAAGAAGCCTTGCGCGCGCATATCAGTGCGGCCGACACAATGGGCAAAGAATTGGGGGTGCGCAACGAAACACTGGTTGCGGCGGCAAATGGCGCGGTCCAAAAGATAGCCCAAATGTCTGCACGTTTGGAAAATACTGTTGGTGGACTGCAAACCACTGTGGAATCGGATAAATGGGCGGGCATCGCAACAACAACCAACAACTTTGCCGAAACACTTAACGACACATTGAATAAAATTTCAGAAACAACGACCAAGGCGTCCGCGCAAATTGCACAAATAGATTCTAAAATTGCGACATGGAACGAAGAAAGTAAAAAATTAGAAACTGAATTACAAAATGCGATTGCCGCAGACACAGAAAATTTTGACAAGATGGGGACCGCATCAACCGCACTGCAAGAAAAAATTGTTCAAACATTGGTGCGCGCCACCGAAGGCTTTGAAGAGATGAAAAATACCGCAACGAATTATGAAACCGTAATTAAAAATACTAACAAAATATTAAGCACTTATTTGGCAAAGTTAGACAGTTTTGACAAGCAAGCGAAAAAACAATTGACAAGTCAGATGAACACCCTGACCAATACCGCAAATGTTGTCGGCGCCCAAGTAATGTTGACCGAATCTTCGGTTGAAAAACAAATTAAAAAATTGACCGAGGCGGTAGAAACAGTCATTGCCAGTGCAACAGAAACCGAAAGTTCTGTACGCGGCATATCAAGTGAACTGGCAGGCCTGACCAATCACTTTGAAAATGAAATAAAAGATTTTGCAACAGATGTGGTATCTGAACTGCAAACGGTGTCCGGGGTTGCGAACACTACATTAAATGATACCAAGACCGCGGCAAACGCGTTTTCTGAATCAGTAAAGTCAATGGCGACCGGCGTTCGTGAAACCCTGATAGAGATGAATACCGCACATACGCAATTGGCGGGACAATCCGAAGGCCTGATTAAAATAACCACCGAAACAACAAACCAATTAAAGCCTTTGGCGCAACTGATAGAAAAGTATTATGCCGCCCTGCCCGAACTGGCGAATTCTTCGAACGACGCAGGCGCGAATTTGACACGCATTATATCTGAACTGGATGACAAGATTGCAAGCATCCGCGCAACAGTGGACCAATCGGCACAATCTATCACAGAATCTGCGACAAAACTGGAAGATTTGACGGGGCATTCGCGTCAACAAATGATAGATTTAATGTCAGACTATGCCAAAGCGGTTGATACTATGCAAACATTGAACAAACAAATGATGGTTGCGCGCGCAACCGCGCCAATGGACGCAATTAGTGCGGCGGGCGCAGACACCCCAAAGCCGCGCGTCAGCAGTCGCGATTTCATCGCGCAATCTGGTCGCGAACTGGACAAGATGTATGAACAAGCAATCGATTTAACGCGCGCAATGGGCGGCGATATTCCGGATGTTGTTTGGAAAAAATATCACGATGGCGACAAGACTGTGTTTGCAAAATGGTTGGCAAAAACTGTGCGCGCAACGGCCAAGAAACAAATCTTGGAACTGATTAAATCCGATTCGGTGTTCCGTTCACAGGCGACACAATTTGTACGCACATTTGATAAACTGATTGCGGCTGCGCGGCAGACCGACACACCAGACAAATTAGTCACAGCACTTGCGAAAACCGATTTAGGCATAATATATTCTGCACTTGGCGCGAAAATTTAAGAATTCAATACTGTTATAATTTTGACTTATGCGGTCTATGATGGGCGTATGACCCGCATAAATGTTATACCTGTACATGAACTTAGCGACCAGCATTTAATCGCTGAATATCATGAATTGCCGCGCGTTATAAAGCAAAACATAAATACATGCACGGCGCCAGATTGCTATGTGTTGGGAACCGGCCATATGCGGTGGGCATGCCGGCATTGGCAATATGTGTACAGGCGATTTGCAGAATTGTGCACCGAGATGGAATATCGTGGGTTTCGCGTGAACTTTCCGCCGACAGATTTAGCAAAATACCTGACCAAGTTTTGCGGTACAGACGGCGAATACGCTGTGCAAGAAGCCGACATCGCGCTAAATCGCGCAAGGCTGAAAGAAAAATACAACAAAAAACCATCCTTTTACAAGTGGACCAAACGCCCCAAACCAGATTGGCTGTAATGTCAGAAATGCGGTATTTTTTTACAAAAAACGATCGATTTAAACATACCTTTTTGTCACAATTTTAAATAGAAAATTGGCGTCATCCCGCTGCAAAGCGGAATCCATGCGGGCTGCTTGAGAGTA
This sequence comes from Alphaproteobacteria bacterium, assembly GCA_017617915.1. GTDB lineage: Bacteria > Pseudomonadota > Alphaproteobacteria > Rs-D84 > Rs-D84 > Enterousia. Next base: position 9,575 of record JAFZVH010000048.1, on the reverse strand, counting down.
TTCCGCAACGCGACTCGAAGGGGCCCGCGTCGTTGCGCGGGGCGACGAGTCCGCAATAGCATAAAGAGATACCGCCCGAAATCACCCACAAAAAATGTTGCACATTTTTTGCGGGGCCAGATACCGCGGTATAACGAAAAAGCTGATATAACGTTTAATCTTCCAAGAAACTGCGCAGTTTGCGGGCACGCGTTGGGTGCTTTAATTTCTGCAGTGCTTTCTGTTCAATCTGACGGATGCGTTCACGCGTAACACCAATGTATTCGCCGACTTCTTCCAGTGTGCTGGTCTTGTTCGTACTCATACCAAAACGCTGGCGCAAAACGGTTTCTTCCTTGGGATCCAATTCAGACAAAATCTGGGTTACAATCTTGCGCAAATTCTTTTGCGCCGCAGATGTGAACGGATTTTTCGCCGTTTCGTCCGCAATGATTTCCATACGCGAACTGTCATCTTCGGTACCAACAGGCGCCTCCAGCGATATTGGGCGCAGGTTCACTTTCATTGCCTTGTGAATCTTTTCCACCGGCAGATAGATTATCTTGGACAACTCTTCGGCCGTCGGCTGGCGTCCATATTTATGCATAAATTGACGCGAAGCGCGTTGAATCTTGTGAATATTGTCAATCATATGCACAGGAATACGAATTGTGCGCGCTTGGTCGGCGATACTGCGCAAGATGGCCTGTTGAATCCAATTTGTTGCATAGGTTGAAAACTTGTTTCCCAAACGATAGTCGAACTTATCAACCGCCTTCATCAAACCGATATTGCCGTCTTGAACCAAATCGGAAAAGTCAAGTCCAAGACCACGATTACTGCTCTTTTTTGCGAACTTGATAACAAGACGCAAGTTTGCTTCTATCATTTCGCGCTTTGCGCGGGCGGCTTCGGCCTGACCACGACGTACCAATTCAACAACCTTTTTATATTCACTGGTTGGTTGGCCGGTTTCGTCGGCAATCGCAGTGATTTCAGATTGAATCTTGGTAATGTCTTCACCATGCTTTTTTGCAAAGTTCACCCACACAGGGCTTTTGTGCTTTAACAGCTTTTTCACCCAGTTGCGGTTGATTTCATTTCCCGCATATTCGGCCAAGAAATCTTCGCGTTTAATCTTGTTCGCCAACACCAGACGCAACAGTTTGCCTTCCAGCCCCATCAGCAACTGGTCGCGTTGGGTCAATTTTTCCATAATTTCAGCGATACGATCATCGTTCATCCGAATCTTGCTAACGCTTTCAAACAGGGTCAGGCGCATTTTATTGTATTTCGCCTCTAATGCTTCGTCAGACTTGGAAGATGTCAGCAGTTTTTCCATACGCTGGGCCTGCAACTTTTGCATACTGTTAAATGTGCGTTTAATTTTTGCAAACAGGTCCATTACTGTCGGCATCAGGGCCTCTTCCATCACAGGAATTGGAACACCCGATGTACTGCGCGCGCCATCGTCTTTCTTCATGCCGCCGTCATCGTCGTCTTCATCCAAGACATCGTCATCTTCTTCATCATCTTCGGTGCCAACAGATTCTTCCAAATCATCCAAATCATCGTCATCCAAGTCGTCAACCTGGTCAACACCTTTGGATTTAAGAGTTTCAGATATCGCCGCCAAAGATTTCTGTTCGGCATCAGACGAATACATCGCTTCTAGATTTATGATATAACGCAAGCGAATATCTTCGTTCAACAACTGTTGATACCAATCCAACATTGCCTGAATTGTCATAGGGCTTTCACACAGCCCGTACACCATTAAACGCGATGCAGCCTCGATACGCTGGGCAATTGCAACCTCGCCTGCCGCGGTCAATAACTGAACCGTACCAATCTGTTTTAAATAAGATTGTACAGAATCTTGGACCCCCAGCACCAATGTTCCAGTTTGACTGCGTTCCAGTTGTTTGGCATAAAACTCGTAATCTTCATCATTTACATCAACTTGTTCAGCATCGGTGTTTAACAAGTTGCGCATTTTTTCCGCATTTTCATCAGAATCTTCGTCATAATACTTGACGATATCTTTTGGATAATTGTCTGTTTCCAGAATTTCCAAGCCTAAATCTTGCGTAAAAAATTCCAACACTTCTGGTTGTTCTTCACTGGGCACTTCGTCTGCTTCGGTTGCAGCATTAAAATCCATACGCGACAAATAGCCGTTTTCCAATGAAAATGTTGCAAGTTTCTGCAAGTTTTCTGGCAGAGAATCTACCAATAATCTTGTTGCTTCATCAAGTTTCTTGGACATCAAAAAACCTTAAATTTAGGGTTTAACAAATTATTTTTTATTTGACTTTTCTGCCTTGGCAACCGCATCATGCAGTGCAGATTCAGATACCAAGCCCAACACAATTGGGCTTTGAATCTGAATTTCCGAATAATTCTTGTGCGTTTTATTGCGGACAGACGCAACAGTCGGATTTGTACTGCGCATCAAGCGGGCAATCTGGCCGTCCGTCAATTCAGGGCAATTTTTGATAATCCACAAAATACCACCCAAACGATTTTGACGCAACAATTTTGGCGTATAACCAATGCCTTTTTTGTTCTGGGCATTTTGGGCGTTCACAATTGCTTCTTGCAAAACCAAACGAGCAGATGGATCAGCCTCGCACTCTGAGATATTTTCACGCGTAAGTTGACCATTCAAAATAGGATTCAAACCTTGAATCTTTTGAACCTCGGCATCCGCAATATTTTTAACTTCTAACTCGTGCAAGCCGCAGAATTCAGCAATTTGTTCGAATGTCAATGCGGTATTTTCAATCAACCACAAAGCAGTGGATTTTGGCATATATGGGTAGTTCATAAAATATCCTCTTGTTCGCTGAGGGTAAATATAGTGCAATGCCCCCGCAAATTCAAGTTATTTTTTTATAATTTTATGTCCCACTGGGCGCCGTTTGGTGTATCACGCACTTCTAATCCCATTGCCAACAGTTCATCACGCAAAGAATCAGAAAGCGTAAAATCACGATTTTGCTTTGCCGCCGCGCGCGCCGCCAGTTTTTCTTCTATGAATTCTGGGGTTATATTATGCGCGGTCAAAAACTCTGTTTTCTTTTTCGCAATGTAATCACTTGGCGATTGTTGCAAGATATTCAAAACACCGAACAATTCAACAATTTTTGCCGCAATCGCCCCCAAATCATACGCGGATGCGGGTTTGCGCAATTCGCCATCTATAAAGTCGAACCACCCAAACGCCGTTGCAATTAGTGTTGCGGTATTAAAATTATCATCCATCGCGCGTTCAAAATCTGCGGTTATTTCGGCGATTTTTGCCGCGGTTTTATCCGCATCTATACGCGAAGTATCCAATCCCGCCGTACGCGCCAGCGTTGAATACATCCGATAAACATGGCGGCGTGCATCTGGGAAAAAGTTGTCTGTGATATCTATGTCATTCGTATAAACATTGCGCAACAGCGCGAACCTTATCGTATCTGCATCATACTGGGCCAACATATCACGCAGCAATATGCCATTGCCAAGTGATTTACTCATCTTTTGACCGTTGATTTTAACCAATCCGCAATGAACCCAATACTTTGCAAATTGTTTGCCAGTAACAGATTCCGTCTGGGCGATTTCGTTTTCGTGGTGCGGAAAAACCAAGTCGCGACCACCACCATGAATATCTATCTGTTCACCAAGGAACCGCATATTCATTGTACTGTATTCAATATGCCATCCTGGCCGCCCACGTCCCCAAGGTGATTCCCAATAAATTTCCCCGGGCTTAGCCGATTTCCACAGCGCAAAGTCCATTTCGTTTTCTTTACCTGGTTCCAAATCTTTGCGCACTGCAATTTCGTTTTTGTCCATCCTGATGTGCGACAATTTTCCATAACCTGGGAAAGTATCAAGTTTGAAATAAACATCGCCTAAACCCGTCGCATAGGCATGACCCGACGCAATCAGTTTTTCAATAAAGTGAATAATATCATCTATGCAATGCGTCGCGCGCGCCATAACCGTTGGTCGATTATTGCCAAGCGCATCCATTTGTGCGTCCGTTGCAACAATGTGTTCTTCGGCAAACTGCATTGGATCCTGACCAATGGCGTTTGCGTTTTTAATAATGTTATCGTCAACATCAGTATAATTGCGAACATATGTTACATCCAAACCCAAATAGCGCAGATAGCGTGTAATAACATCGAAAACCACAGACTGGTACGCGTGCCCCACATGCGCATCGCCCGAAACAGTTATGCCACAGGCATACATTTTAACCGCGCCAGGGGTCAGTGGCACAAAGTCTTCTTTCATACGCGTCATAACATTGTAAATTTTCAAAGCCATATCTTATAATCCTTTTGTCGATTTGTAATATTAGAACAATTATTCATATATTGCAACCGCTTTCAATCTTTCACTGTACGTGGATGACAATGGCGATAGATATCCATAATTTCCGCAGTGTTGACCTTGGTATATAACTGGGTAGTGGACAGCGATGAATGCCCCAGTAATTCTTGCAAACTGCGCAAATCTGCACCATCTGACAGCAATGCCGTTGCAAAGGTATGCCGCAATGCATGCGGTGTTACATAGTCGGGCAACTGTAAATAGTGCCGCAATTTTTCAATAACTTTTTCCGCCATACGCGCCGACATAGGCAGCCCGCGAACACTGCGGAACAGCTCGTCATGCGATGCGTTGCCAAATGGTCGAATGGCAGTATATTTTTCTATCGCTTTGTACACCGCAGGCAAGACCGGCACAATGCGTTCTTTGGAACCTTTACCAACTATGCGCAGTGTTTCGGGCGCACCTGCGACATCTGCATTGGTCAGACTTAATGCTTCGGATATGCGCAGGCCGCAACCAAACAACAGCGTTACCAACGCCCAATCGCGCGCCGCAACCCAAGGTTCCGTATCATCTATAACCCGAATAGCATCTTGCATATCGGCAACATCCGACGCATCTATGGCCTTGGAAAGTTTCTTGGGAATTTTTGGCGAAGATATTAAACCAATTGCATCATTTTTTATGCCATAATGCTTTGCCAAATACTTGTAAAATCCGCGCAATGACGACAGTGCCCGCGCAGTTGACTTAAACGATAGGCCGCGACGCTGTCTGTCCGCCAACCAAGCGCGAAAACCAAGCGTATCTATGCGCGCCAAACTTTGCAAATCAGCAGCACCACCATTAAATTCAGTCCAAAAGTTTTGAAAATCGGCCAAATCTGACCCATATGCGTCCGCCGTATGCAATGAATAATTGCGCGTTTGTATTAAATAGTCTGTAAATTCGGCAATATATTCCTGCATTTGCTACCTTATTTCAAAGATTGCGGAAACATGCACAGAAACCTCGGTATCTTTGCCGGTCAGCGCACCACCCGCATAACCTGTATCTGCGGCCATAGAAACCATTTCCGCTTTGGCCATACGAAAGTTCGCCGTTGGTCGCACACCTATGCCGTCCGCACCATAAGACACCGCAAGCAATTTGCCCGCCCGTTTGCCCGCGCCCGCCGCCAGTGCATCCGCCCGCGTGCGCGCGTTTTCAACTGCGGTTCCCAAACAAGCTTCCATTATAGGTTGCAGTGTTTCAGTTGCAGTGAACATACGCAGGTTTGTTACATAAACATCAGGCTGGCCCGCGAACTGGGTCAAAACCTTTTCAATTGTGTCGATATTTTTGGCGGACACATCCAACGCTATAACCGTTTCAATACCTAAATCTTCGGATTTTTGCGTCACATGGTTCCATTCAGACTTTTCATAAGAATTAAATTCACTGGTTTGCACCTGAACATCCAAAGTTTTCAGGTATTCGTTTATTTCTGCCGCCTTGGTTGAAGCCATTTTCATAGATTTTGCCGCACTTTCATCCAATACGCGAACGCGCAAAGTAATCGCCGTCCTGTCCTTTGGCGCAGATGTCAAACAATCGCCGCCAACGGTTATCGTGCGCGGTTCGGCCAACCCATCAACCGCCCAACGACCAATCACCAACACACACAGTGTAAGTGCCGCAATTAAAATATATTTTATTTTCATTTTCTCCCTCCCCCTGTTTATATTACTTTTTCCCAAGCATTACGCGGCGAACACGCGACAGTGTTTTGTCTGCAACTTTGCGGGCAATCGCCGCGCCCGCATCCAACGCCGCATCCAGTTCGTCTGTATGTGCCATCAAATAATCGTACCGTTCGCGCATAGGCGCAATTACAGAATCCAGTTTTTCAAACAAAATCTGCTTTGCGGTGCCATAGCCCATACCGCCCGCGCGGAACTTTTCCGCAAATTCTGCACTTTCTGCGGCGGATGCAAAATGGCGATACAGACCAAATATTGTCGAAGTATCAGGGTCTTTTGGTTCTTCGGGGGTCTTGCTGTCGGTAATAATGCGCATAATTTTCTTTTTCAGTTCGCAGGCGGGTGCCATCAACGGAATAACATTATCATAAGATTTGCTCATCTTGCGGCCGTCCAGCCCCGGAATAATGCCCGCATCCGCGGCAATCTTAGCCTCTGGCAATTTCAAGACATCGCCGTATATTGCATTAAAGTGCCCCGCGATATCGCGCGCGAATTCAACATGTTGTTTCTGGTCTGCGCCAACCGGCACGATATCAGCACCATACAGCAAAATATCCGCCGCCATCAAAATCGGATAAGTGTACAGCCCCATATTCACACCGTTATCAACATCCAAGCCTGCGGCCGCATTCTTGTCCACCGCCGCCTTGTAAGAATGGGTGCGGTCCATCAAGCCCTTTGGCGTAACATTGGTCAACATTGTCGCCAATTCGCATACCGCCGGCACATCAGATTGGCGAAACATCAGCACATTGTCCATATTAAAGCCAATCGACATAATAATCGCCGCAATTTCATAGGTATGTGCGCGAACCGCCGCCGCATCGTGCATAGTGTTCAGCGCATGCAGGTCTGCGATAAACATCACAACCTTACTTTCTTGCGAAATATCGCGCATCTGGCGCAATGCAGCAATATAGTTCCCCATATGCACAGTGCCTGTGGGTTTGATTCCGGTTAAAAATATTTTGTTTTCTGACATATTTAAACTTTTTGGTTATATTGTCTGAATTATACAATTTATGTTATTAAAAATCAAAGAAAATCCGCCAAATGGCGGATTTTCAAGAACCTGAAGCCAAATACTATTATCTGGAATAGAATTCGACAACCAATTCTGGAGACATCTGAACCGGATATGGGACATCTGCGAACGCAGGTACGCGCGTAAATGTCGCAACGAAGTTCGCACTGTCCAGATTGATGTAATCTGGCACATTGCGTTCGCCCGATTCCAATGCCAAAACCACCAAAGGCATTTGCTTTGCCTTCTCACCAACGGTGATAACATCGCCTGGTTTAACCTGATAAGACGCAATTTTAACGCGCTTGTCATTCACATAAATATGACCATGGCTAACCAATTGACGTGCAGAAAACACAGTTGGCGCAAACTTTGCACGATATACAACCGCATCCAAACGGCGTTCCAACAAACCGATCAAGTTATCTGGTGTATCGCCACGCATATTGTCTGCTTCCAAATAATATGCACGGAACTTTTTTTCGCCGATATTGCCATAATAACCTTTCAGGGTCTGTTTTGCGCGCATCTGCTTTGCGTAATCGGTCATATTGCCGCCACGCGAAGTTGGTCCATGCTGGCCCGGTTTGTATTTGCGTTTGTTAAACGGAGATTTAGCCTGACCCCACAGGTTCACACCCAAACGGCGGCCAATCTTTAATTTGCGGGTATTACGTTTTGCCCCTTCTCTTGCCATAATTTAATCCTTTTGGTTTTTTGTTGTGCCGAACATTTGACAGAAACCTTATCGCGCGCGGGACCAAAATGCACCGGCGTTTAATCAGTTCTGAATTATCCAGCGGTTGCCATACTATACCATAAAATCCGAAAAATCAAGGGATTTTTAAGTAATTATATACTTACTCGACTCAATTTATGTTTTGCGTTTTTGCGGACATCTAATAATTTGGCTATCTTTATTTTACCAAACCCACGTTTTGATATCCACTTAAACCGTTTTTGGTGTCCCTTTTTAATACTATATTCGTGCTTGACATCAGTTGATTTTACCGTAAACTAAAAACAAAACAGAGGTTATGTTATGGAATGGCAACATTATAAATTATTGATGCAAAATGTTATGGAATGGCAACAGTGGTACAATTGTTTAATTAAAGAAAACTGGAAAGTACATTTTGAAACCGAACAAAGAACTAACAATATGTCTACACCGTATTTTGAAAAATTTACTGGTGATGTTTATATAAAATTTCCTCAATCAAACCATTTGGACCACAAGTATCACATCGTTAACGGTGATTTTGTTAGTGCATGTGCAGGAACAATAAAAAATTGGGAAACACAACCCACAAATATGCAGCAAGTAGTTAGAGAAATGACAATTGGGTCACAAAAATATCTCAGCAGATGCTTATTGACCAAGGCCGTATTGTATAAACTTTGGCAACTCCAAGTTTCGCAAAAGACATTATTTACGCAAACAACACGAAAATGGCAAACATTGTATAATAGGTTAAATACCCATGATTGCCTTGTGCGATTTAGACCAGATTGGGATTCTTATTACAACGAGTGGGCTTCTGGTTCCGAAGAAGAAATAAACAGAAATGGAACTCACGGTAAAGTAAGATATTTGGAAAATTTTTCTGGAATGGTTTTTATTTTTGTAAAAACCAACGAAAGATTCGATGGTTATGTAGTGTATGATGAATACCAGTTGCTGATGAAAAACGGCGATTTTTACAATTTGAATACTTTCAAATCAAATGATTGGGCATTAACAAGGGCAGATTTCATTATAAGAGAATTACGAGGATCAGGATTTGTAAACGGAGGACCAGAAAATATCGGATTAGATATGAAAATCGCGTTGCTTAGATACTGGCAGAATTCATCAAATATTTTTGATCTTAGGCCAAATTTTGTTGATTTTGGGCCCACTTATTGTAGATAAAAAACTTATTAGAATATAAAATCAGCAGTTTTTATGTTGCCGGTATTCAACATATTTTTATCAGATAAACACATTTGAATGTTAAATAACAATATTCTAAAATGTCCAGAAATACAACACTTTTATAAAAATGGGTCGAGTAAGTATATAATTACCGATTTTTATAACTTTCAGCGCACATATGCCTTTAAGCGCATAATGCGGCGGTAAGAATCACGAATTCTGGCGCGCGAAATCTGACCGGATTTTACCATATTGACTATCGCCGCATGCACCTGTGCGCCGCGGTTTGGGTCAAAGCTTAGGTTATTTCCAAACACCAAGATATCATTGCCTGCGTCTATCGCCATCTTTATTGCGGCGGTGCGGCCATATTCGTTCGTAATCGCACCCATATCCATATCATCGGACACCACTACGCCGTCAAAACCCATTGCGCGCAACATATCTATGGTCCGCTTTGACAAGGACGCCGGCAAATCGTCTATGTTTTTATTCACCAAATGCGCCACCATTACCATAGCCTTGGGGTCCGCCACCGTCAAAACACGCCGCCATGGCGTAATTTCATATT
>JAFZVH010000047.1 GCA_017617915.1 Alphaproteobacteria bacterium | reverse complement strand
TGTTCTTCCAATGACACCAAATTCATCAGCGCAATCGACAAATCTTGATCCGAAGACAAATCAAGTGGATTTACCTTTTTGGCATCATCCATTTTTTGCACCATTTCTTCCAAAGACATCTTTTTTTTCATTTTCTTTCCTCTTTATCTAACTATGTTTAGCAAATAACAACGCCGATTGTCGGCAGCCATCTTATTATCACCCAGAATACAAGTGTCGCCACCAGCAATCCCGCAAAAGGCATCACAACCTTTTGGAAAGGAAACTGCGCGTGGCCGCCATGATTGCGTTTAATACGCGCATACCATAATTCCATTATTATAAAGGTAACTGCACCAACCAACGAACCTAAGAAAAACTGGTCCATACCCCACATACAATTTTCCCACCACCTAACAATCGGGTTGCCGCGTGGAATGAAATACACACTGGCCAATAATGCCACATACACCAAGAAATTCAAACCATACCATATCTTGTTTTTAACACCATGTGCGCGCATATAATTAGCCGTCCAACCAATCAAAGACATTATTAAACCGCCCGCCCAAATACCAGTAATTACATCTTTTACCCCAATCATACGCATACCTTCCAGTCCTGCGCCAATTGCAATCGTGCAAACAGGGCATACCGCAGACGCCACCTGCACACACAATGTTGCGCCAACAAAGCCCAATGCGCCAAACAATAATTTTTTATTCATTTAATTACTTCCTTTCCTTCTATTTTTTTTATCTTACAAAAATCTTTTGTCCTTGGTCAATATGATTTTACAACACCGCGCATATGCGCACTGCGTGCACGCGGATTAGCCGCAATCTCTTGTTCGCTTGGCGTTTGCGGCTTTAGCAAACTGAATCGCGGCTGTTGCAATATTGGCAAGTGCGGATCGCCAATCGGCTTTGTCCATTCGTTAAAAGTATTTTTTACTATTCTATCTTCAATTGAATGGAACGTGACACAAATGCAACGACCACCTGTATTGAGTAATGTTGGCACCGCCGCCAAAGCGCGCTGCAATTCACCCATTTCATCGTTCAGCGCAATCCGCAGCGCCTGAAATACCGGTGCAACATCATTTGGATTGTGAATCAACTGCTTTAATTCAAAGGTTGTTTGGGGATATGTTTGTTTAATTGCGTTTGCTATCGCCGCCGCCGGTTTAACATCACCATAATCACGCAGAATCTTTATCAAATCTTGAACTGACCAAATTTCAAACATATCGCGCACAGTTTTGCCTGCTGCGGACATACGCATATCCAGTGGTGCATCATATCTAAATGAAAAACCGCGATCTGGCTCATCTATTTGCATAGAAGAAATTCCCAAATCAAAAACAATTGCATCAAATTTTTCATTCAATTCAGCCATAGATGAAAACGTCGCGGCAATAAACTGAAAACGGTTACCAAACTCTGTTATCAAACTTCGTGCATCAGACAACACATTTGGGTCACGGTCAAATGCCGTTACGGTTGCGCCCGCCGCAAGAAAAGCACGCGTATAACCGCCCGCGCCAAATGTTGCATCCAAAATGTTTTGTCCGCCGATGTCACCAAGTGCATGCAATACAGAATTTAATAAAACAGGAATATGCTTTGTCATTCTATGACCACCTTTATCCCCAGCCCAGCAAAATCGGCCGCAGTTGTTTTACCAAGTTCAACCCCGCCCCCCAACGCAAGCGATGTTTTTTTGTCGCCAGAATATAAATTTAATACGACTTTGGTTTTTCCAGCGGGCAGGGTAGTCAAAGCCTTTTTAACATCGGCCAAAACATTTTTGTTATGAATATCCAGTGTAATTTTCGCTGCAATTTGTGCGACCCATTGACTAAGTGGTATTATTGAGTCGGCAAATATTGAAACTCTGTCGTCACGATTTGAAATACGTCCAGAAATAACGACTTCGTTTTCAGTTGCCAAAACACTGGACAAAGTTGGCACAACATCACCAAACGCAACCGCTTCAACATTTCCAAAACTGTCAGACGCGTTTATGGTCAGCATATCTTTGCCGGCCTTGGTTTTCCTGTGTGAATGAGAATTTACATTTGCAGCAATGCGAACATTTGCACGATCAGGCATTTCGGCAAGTTTTGTACTTGTTGCCAAATGATGTTCTTCAATCAAATGCTTGTATTGGTCCAGTGGATGTGCAGAAATATAGAACCCCAACGCCGACAACTCGTTTTCCAACTTTTGCCCAAATGTCCAAGGCGCAGTTTTAACCAGCTGTTTTGCCAATCTGTCTTCAGCAACATCGTCTTCCACAGTATTAGCGAACAGCGACAAAGAATTCGCGCCCGCTTTGGACTTTGCCGCATAAGACAAAATGGCATCCGCATTCATAAACACTTCTGCGCGATTCGGATTTATGGAATCCAAAACCCCAACTTTGGCAAACGCTTCCAGAATTCTTTTGTTCATAATTGTCGCACAACGCTTTGCAAAATCGGTAATGTTTTTAAATGGTCCTTTGGCACGTTCCGCAATAATTGCATCGGTTGCCGCAATACCAACGCCCTTGATAGCCGCCAACGCATAAACTATTTTGCCGTCAACAACAGAAAATAACGATTCGCTTTTATTTATATCAGGTGCGACAATTTGGATTCCAAAATTAGATTTTGCATCATCCACAAACAACGCCAACTGGTCAGTATCGTTCATATTACTGGACATAGATGCCGCCAAAAATTCAGCAGGGAAATGTGCTTTCAAATATGCACATTGGTTTGCAACAATAGAATAGGCGATAGCATGCGATTTATTAAATGCATATTTTGCAAATTCTTTAAACTTTTCCCACAGGTCCTTTGCGGTCGCCTCATCCAATGTGCCTTCTTGCTTGCAACCCTCTAAAAACTTGACCTCCATTTTGGCCAACAGTTCAATTTTCTTTTTACCCATAGCCTTGCGCACAGTATCAGATTCGCCGCGCGTAAAGCCCGCAAGCACACGCGTCAACTGCATAACCTGTTCCTGATAAACGATAATACCATAACTTTCTTTCAAAATAGGTTCTGCGCGTGGATGTACATATTCGATTTTTTCTTCGCCGTGCATACGTGCAATAAATTGCGGAATAAATGCAATTGGTCCAGGGCGATTCAATGCATTTAATGCAGAAATTTCCAAGAAACTGGTTGGGCGCATTTTGCGCAAAGTCTGTTGCACAAACGGGGCATCGAATTGGAATATGCCTTCGGTCATTCCAGATTGCCACAGTTCAATAGTTTTTGGGTCGTCTGTTGGAATTGCGTCTAAATTTATATTTATTTGTTGCGTCTTTTGAATCAATTTAGTTGCATACTTTAATACAACCAAAGTTTCCAACCCCAGAAAGTCAAACTTGATAAGACCCGCAGATTCCAAATAATGCCCATCAAACTGACAAGACGGCAATGGGTTGGCTGGATCGCGATAAACTGGCGCAATTTGTGTAGTTGGGCGGTCACCAATAACCACGCCACACGCATGTTGCCCCAAATTGCGGAACGCACCTTCCAGTTCTTCTGCAATAGAAACCACCTTGTTCATATCTTCGTCATTATGAATAACTTCTTGAATTTCCTCAGATGAATCAACGGCTTCTTTTAATGTCTTGGCATCCATTGGTATCATTTTCGATAAACGGTCAGATTTTGAATAGGGTATTCCATAAACGCGTCCAACATCACGAATCGCACCGCGGGCCTGCAAACTGCCGAATGTAATAATGCGACACACAGAATCGTGTCCGTATTTATCACAAATGTATGCCAACACTTGCTCTATACCTGTTGGTTCAAAGTCAATATCAAAATCGGGCATAGAAATACGGTCCGGATTCAAAAAGCGTTCAAACAACAAACCATATTGCAATGGATTTACATGTGTAATACCCAATGCCCACGCAACAATCGAACCTGCGCCAGATCCACGCCCTGGGCCCGTTAAAATATCGTGCTTGCGACACCATTCAATATAATCTGCAACAATCAGGAAATATCCCGGGAAACCCATACCAATAATAACATCCAGTTCATACTTGGCCTGATCAAAATACGGCGCAGTATCTGTAATTCCACACTGTTTTAATCGTGCTGTCAGGCCATTCATAGTATTATCGCGCAGCATTTGACATTCTGCATCAAAATTATCACCAAAGCGTGGCAATAAAGGCTTTTCGTGCACATTCACCATAAATGCACAACGATGCGCAATATTCACTGTGTTTTCTATTGCCTCGGGCAAATCTGAAAACAAATCGCCCATTTCATCCGCGGTTTTGAAGTATTGCTCGGACGATTTGCGCGGACGTTCAGGGTCAATAACTTTTGTTTGGTTTAATACGCACCCCAATGCATCTGCGGCCTCGTAATCAGATGCGCCCGCAAAACACACATCGTTGGTTGCAACAATTGGAATATTTAATTCGCCCGCAATCGCCAAGAATTCAGGTTCTGTTTTTATTTCTGATTCCAGTCCATGACGCTGAATTTCAATATAAAACCGGTCGCCAAATATTTTCAACAAATGTTCGGCATATTCGCGCGCCAAACCATTTTGGCTATTCAAGATTGCCATCCCCAGTGGCCCATTATGCGCACCCGACAAACAAATCACGCCATCTGAATGCGCCGCCAGTTCATCAAATGTAATATATGGCCCCAGATGGTGATTGTCGCCACGCATATACATAACACGACTAAGCTCACACAGGTTCAAATATCCTTTATGATTTTGTGCCAACAAAACAATCTTGGACAGCGACGATTCGCGCAAAATTTTTGGGTCGGCGGTATGATGATTAAACGACAGTTCAACACCAATAATAGGTTGCAACTTAGCCGCCGGCATAACATCTGAAAACTCTGCACATCCAGACATCATATTCGTATCAGTAATTGCACACGCAAACATTCCATTTGCCGCACACAAATCTGGAATTTTTTTCACTTTCAGCGTGCTTGCGCCAATGGAAAGGCGGCTGTGTGTATGAAGATGAATAAACTGTCCTTGCATGTTTCAAAACATAGCAAAAATACTAAACCTGTGTAAAGGCATATTTTGAAAATATTGCTATAAAAAGAATCCCCATTTTGGGGATCCTTGTTTATTTCAATTTGCCACAGCAATGTTTGTATTTTAATCCAGACCCACAGGGGCAGGGCGCATTTCTGCGCGCCTCGCCGGCCGTATTTAACGATTGGTCATGTTCTGTGCGCTGTTTTTCTGTGGCATCAACATCTGCGCGCGTCAGTTCCATGCGTGAAATATACGCCACCGACATAATCTTAAAGTTATTTATCGTATTCTTAAATAACCCAAGTGCTTCGCGCTTGTATTCATACAGCGGATTCTTTTGCGCATAGCCACGCAGACCGATACCAGTTTGCAGATAGTCCATTTGCTGTAAATGCTGTTTCCATACGGAATCCAATGCACCCAACATCATTTGTCGCGATGCCACCTGCATCATTTCTGGACCATATTTATCGGCTTGTTGCTGATAACGTTGCAATGCCAAGCCCAACAAAACTTCATAGGCCTTGCGGTCTGTAATGGTTTCGTCTGTTTTCCACTTTTCGATATCGGTAATATCAAGCGCAAAAATGCGAACCATAGCATCGTGAATGCCTTTGATATTCCAATCTGATGGCAAGACTTTTTCTGGAATGTTATTTTCACAGATAATTTCGATAACATCGCCAATCATTTCTTTAGCCAAGCCCGACAAGTCTTCACTTGTCATCAAATCATCACGCTGTTTATAAACAACGCCACGCTGTTCGTTCATAACATCGTCATATTTCAACAGCTCTTTACGCGCCTCGAAATATCTGGCCTCTACACGCTTTTGTGCACGTTCTAATGCCTTGGTAATCCATGGATGCGTAATTGCCTCGCCAGGTTTCAGCCCAAGCGTTGTCAGCATACCACTCAAACGACTTGCACCAAATATACGCATTAGGTCATCGTCCAACGCCAAGAAAAACTTAGAATCCCCAGGATCGCCTTGGCGGCCACTGCGCCCACGTAACTGATTGTCTATACGGCGCGACTCGTGCCGTTCGGAACCAATTAC
>JAFZVH010000046.1 GCA_017617915.1 Alphaproteobacteria bacterium | reverse complement strand
GTTGGGACCCTTCCGCACGCAACGGTTTCACTACATTACATTTGTGAAACCGGCTATCGCGTCGAACCTCCGGTTCTCACCCGACCCGTCCAGAGAATTAAAAAATGCCCACTTGGGCATTTTTGAATTCTGGGGCGGATGACCGGATTCGAACCGGCGACATTCGGTACCACAAACCGACGCTCTAACCAGCTGAGCTACATCCGCCATAGGCAAGCCGCAGTTTATCATTAAAATATTCGGTTTTCAAGATTTTTCTTTTAATTTGCCAAAAATCATTTATAATCCAACTTGCCTAAAGCAAAAAAGGACAACAAATATGAATACAATCATTGAAATGTATGCCGCCCTAGAGGCCAATCCTGTCAAAATTTCATACCCCGATGGCCAGCCGTCCGTAACCGCCGACTATAAAGTATTGGACCAATATAAACAGCATCATGATTTTATAACCCTTTATGATTTTGGGCCATACGCGCTTACGCAAACAGAACATCATAACAGGCTTTATCAAACATTATTGTTCTATAAAAAAAATACCACTGGTTATCAAGAGGTTCGTTGTGACGGTCGCGTGTGGAAACCGGGGGACCTTATGCTGCTAGAACTCTTTACGGCAATAAAGAACAAAGCGGCGGGCAAGCGTTACACAAATCCATTGGAAACAAAAATAAACGACTATATATTCTGGCTGCAATTCTATGCCAACGGAGCATACAGTATACTGCCAGATTCAGATGCGATAATGGACCAGTTAGACAAAATAAAATTGAAATTACTTGCATCACAAAACATAAATTATATAGAAAGAAATAGAAACAAATAAACAAACGCCCCGATTGGGGCGCGTTTTTTACTTTTTTATCTTTTTAATTTTGACCAATTTTTTCAATTTATGAATACTTTTGGCGATATCGCTGGCCTCGGGCGCCTTGACTTCGCCCGGTATCAACGCCGAACAGCAATGCGGACATTTTGTCGCGGTAATATCAACCGTCTGCTTGCAATATGGACACACCGTTGTCGTAACGGCCTGTTTGCTTTTCATCTTGTTGACCATACGCACAATCAAGAACGCCGCAAACATAGTAATTACGAAACTAATCAAAGTATTTATGAACACACCCAAATTGATTGTTGTAGCGCCCGCCGCTTGGGCTTCGGCAATTGTATTAAAGTGCTGACCCGCACCGCCCGAAATCACAAAAAAGATTTGTGAAAAATCAACACCACCAATTAACAATCCAATCGGCGGCATAATAATATCGGAAACCAGCGAGTTCACAACACTGGTCATCACAGACCCAACGATGATACCTATCGCCATATCGATTACATTACCACGTTCTGCGAAACTGCGAAATTCTTTGAAAAAATTACCCAGACCCATTTTTTACTCCTTTTGTTTTATATACTGGTCCAAGGCACCAATTACCTTGTCCAAAGTTTTGTGTAAATTTTCATCCAGTGTTTCAACGGTGATATTGGCCTGCGCATATGTGTCATAGCGCTCGGCAATCAGTTGTTCCAAAATCTTTTTACTGTCGCTATGCAACAGTTGCGGCCGCGTATTACGAAAGCCTGTTCGTTTTACCAACAAGTCTAAATCGGCCTTTAACCAGATACTGATTGCATCGTCCAACACACGCGCGCGAATTTCAGGCGTAATAAATGCGCCCTCGCCCGTAGAAATAACCTTGACCCGCGACCCAGTGTCCATAATACGCGCAAAGACTTGCTGTTCTACGCGGCGAAATTCTTGTTCACCATACAGCGAGAAAATATCAACAACACTGCATCCGGCGGCACGTTCGATTTCTTTATCCGAATCGACAAAAGGCACGCCCAAATGATGCGCAAGTGCGCGTCCCACACTGGTTTTCCCTGCGCCCATAAGGCCGACCATAACTATTGGCTTATCTAGATTGATTGTGTTGTTCATGGGAATCATTGTAGATAAATTTTATTCTGCTAACAATAAAATTTTTGGTTTTATTCCTCTAACACTTTTATTGCAGGCAATTCGCGGCCCTCGATAAATTCCAAAAATGCGCCACCACCGGTTGACGCGTATGTGACATCATCCATAACGCCGCATGCATCCAGACAAGCAATAGTATCGCCACCACCAACAATACTTTCCAATTTACCCGCGCGGGTATTTTCTGCAATCGCGCGCGCAATCGCAAAAGAACCAAAAGACCATGTTGGCATCCATTCTGCCATACCAACGGTACCGTTCCAGATAACTGTTGCGGCGCGATTTATTTCCATAATATCGCGCGCGGCGGTTTTCGGCCCACCGTCAATAATTACATCGTCCGGTAAAATGTCCGCCATATCTTTATCTGTGCGTGGCGCATCCGGTGCAAAGTCTGGGCCAACACCTTTGTCCAGTGGTATCAACAGCCGACAATTATTTTCCGATGCAAATTTCATAATTTCCAACGCGTTTTCTTTCTGGTCTGGCTCATAAAGCGAATTTCCAACATTTTCCCCGCACGCATAGTTAAATGTTGTCCCCAGTGCACCACCAACAATAACCGTGTCAGACATTTTAATCAGCGCGCGCAAAACACCAATCTTGGTTGAAACTTTGGAACCCGCAACAATGGACAAGACCGGATGTTTTGGTTTTTCCATTATACGCGTAAGATTTTCAATTTCACTTTGCAACAGCAGCCCCGCATAAGACGACAAATATTCGGTTACACCAACCGTACTTGCATGTGCGCGGTGCGAAACCGCAAATGCATCATTCACAAACAAATCAAAACCTGACGCCAACATTTTCGAAAATTCTGGGTCATTGCTTTCTTCGCCTGCATAAAAACGTACGTTTTCAAGCAGCACCACGTCACCATCATGCATTTGCGACAGAAACGCTTTATCCAGACAATCATCTATCAGTGGCAAATGCATATATTCCGCAACCGGCCGCAGCGAATACTTCATATCACGCGCGCCCTTTGGCCGCCCAAGATGCGACACTATCGCAACACGCGCCCCCGCCGCACGCAAGAAATCTATCGTAGGCATACTTTTTTCAATACGAAAACCTTCGGTAATTTTGCCGTCAACAATCTGAACATTAAAATCATCACGCAGCAAGACATATTTGCCACGCAAATCTATACCCGTCAAACCACGAAGTTTCATCTTTTCTCCTTTCTTATAAACAATCAGTGGCAAAGTTATAACATTTTATACCTGCAAAATCAACCTAAAAGGCATTTCTTAACTGGGCCGAAAGTTTTGCGATGATGTTCGGTTATGCCATATTTTTCAATCGCGCGCAGGTGCTCTGCGGTAGGATAGCCCGCATTTTTATCCCAACCGTACATTGGGAATTTGTCCGCCAGTTCCCGCATAATTTTATCACGTGTTTCCTTGGCAATTATGGACGCCGCCGCAATAGACAGCGACCGCGCATCACCATGCACAACCGCACGTCCAATCAGATTTTTTGGCACACGATTACCATCAACCAAACACATATCTGGCTGCAGACTAAGTCCCGCAACCGCACGTTCCATTGCACGCATTGACGCCCAGAGTATATTCAACTCGTCTATTTCGGCCGCACTGCATTCGCCGACCGCCCATATTGTATTTTGTGTTATCCAATCGTATGCAACCGCGCGTTGGTGCGCAGACATTTGTTTAGAATCACGAATAACCACCGGAATATCTATATCAAAACTTGGGAAAATAACCGCCGCCGCAACAACAGGGCCACATAAAGGACCGCGGCCTGCTTCATCACAGCCCGCAACAACACCACAACATTCACGTTCCAATGAAAAATCTGCGACCTCTAACACTGGCACCACCAATTAAATAGAATATGGAATCGATTTAGTCCGAACAAATTCATCTTCACTGTTATAAAGAGGCCATTTGGAATCCGCCAAAACCTTTAATGTCGTTAACGGCTGTCCCAACCGCGCACGATACAACCACAGGTTCGCCATCACACGTTTTATATACCCGCGCGTTTCGTATGCCGGAAAACTTTCCAAATACAACAACGGATCGTTTGTTTCAAAAGTTTTTTCATATTTGACCAATGACCCCATACCTGCATTATATGCAATCAGCATTTTAATAATATTGTTGTGAATATTTGGATGTTCCAGCAAATCAACAATATATTGTTGCCCCAAGAACATATTATGTTCAGGATTAGACATATCTATATCAGACATCTTGACCTTGTTTGCGCGTGCAACACGTTTTGCGGTACTGGGCATAATTTGCATCAAACCATTTGCGCCTGCACCCGATTTAACATTTGTCCTGAAACCACTTTCTTGTTTCGTTATGGCAAGCAACAATGCCCTGTCAATAGACCAGCCGCCCATAGGTTCCCAATCTGGCAAAGGATATTGCGCAGAATAAATCACATCTTCGTCGATTTCCAAAATGCCGCGGTCACGAATAACACCAGATGCCTGAATAGCCACACGTGGCAAACCATACGCCGTCGCCACAGAATTTATCGAATGCAAACTTTTATCTGTCGCACGCGCAGTTATCATATATTTCAGATATTCTTCCGCACGATCTTTGCGGTTCACCTGCAATAATGCCAGCGCCACTTTCCCATACTTATTGCGCCGCAGTTCTTCAATATCTTCATCGGACAATTCTTGTTCAAAAAATTCATATTCTGGAACATCACCAAGCATTGTCGCCGCCAACGCACCATAAAAGGCCATTGGATATGCCGCCGCAATCTTCCAATATTTTTTTGCCGCGCCCCAATCGCCATTTTCATCTGCGGCGCGCCCAGCCCAAAAAGCCGCCTCGGTCTTGCGGGCATTGTTTATCTGTTCAAGTTGCAAAATTTTACTGAAATATTTTTCGCTTTCTTTATATTTTTTCTCTTTGAAATACAACAACCCCATAGTCCAAAGACCATATTCAGAATTTGCATCAGACGCCACAAAACCCCACTTTTTTGCAAGTTCATCTTCGCCATTTGTGTAATAAACATACGACAAACGCCCCGCCAAACGCCCATAGTCAGATTCTGTTAAACTGCGGCGGAAAGATTTATCTTCCAATATATTGCGCGCGGTCTTGGTGCTGCCGCTGCGTATAGCCTTTTTGAATTTCTTGATGGTTGATTCAACCGAATCTTTGTAATGTTTTGCCGTCCAAGTTTCAGATTGCGCCGTTTCAATCGACCCACCACCAGATAATATGTTTGGAACACTTGCAGATTTTACACTAACCTGTTTTATGCGCGCCAACTTTTCCATTCGCGCCGCGCCCGGCATATTCGCATACTTGTCCATCCAAGATTTTACTTCTGTTCCCTTGGTATGATAAGTCTTGGAAGTATAACGTTGAAATAAAATCTCGTTTTTCAAAATCGGATCAGAAATTTGCCGTTCTAATTTTTCTGCGGCGGCAATTTTTTCAGCGTCTTGCAAAGTAAAAATCTGAGAATATAAACTTTCATCTGCATCGGACAGCACATCAATATGCACAGTCGCAAAACCGCACATTGGCATAAACGCTAATAAAACCAGAATCAGGATTTTCTTCATTTATGCACCTTTCAGAACAATGATGTTTTCGGCAGTTTACAAACAACCGCATCATCTGAAACCTCTGGGATAGTGTCAATAATCTTTTTAAAATCAGAAATTTTTGAAAACTTGCGATAAACCGAAACAAATCGCACAAACGCAATCGGGTCCAAATTCAACAAAGAATCAGAAACCATTTCACCAACCTGGGCACTGGTGACCATATCGTCAATCGTTTCTGTTTCCAATCTGCGCTGAATCGACGCAACCAAACGTTCAATCTGTTCGTCCCCAACCTCGCGATTATGACAAGCCAATTTGATACTGCGTTTCAGTTTATCGCGATCGAACGCTTCGGTCTTGCCACTGTTTTTGCGCACGACCAAATCACGCATCTGAACCCGTTCAACCGTTGTGAATTTAGCACCACACTGATTGCAAACGCGCCGACGGCGGATAGTTCCGCTCTCCATATCAGGGCGCGAATCTGCGACCCTGCTGTCTGCATAATTACAATAAGGGCATCTCATACGGCATAATTTAGCAATCTATTCGCCAAGAGTAAAGCATTTTTATTTTCAAAAAATGATATTTTTATAAAAAATCAAGACTTTTTTTTACAATTACACGCTTTGCTATCAAAAAATTAAACACAAAATATGGTATAATTGTTCATACGAGAGAGTTTTATGGACAAATACCTAAACAAAATTTTACTTGGCGATTGCATAGAACTTATGCGGGGCATTCCCGACGGTTCTGTGGATGCGGTATTTGCCGATCCACCGTATAATTTGCAATTGGGTCAGAAAACTCTTTATCGCCCCGAAGATCAGACTGCTGCGCGTGCGGTACGTGACGAATGGGACACCTTTGAATCAACAGACGAATACAAAGAATTTACACGCGCCTGGCTTACAGAATGCAAACGCGTTTTACGACCAACTGGCGCAATGTGGGCAATGGGCTCTTACCACAACATATTCCATCTGGGGGCAATTTTACAAGAACTGGGCTTTTGGATTTTGAATGATATTGTTTGGGTAAAAACAAATCCTATGCCGAACTTTCGTGGCACGCGTTTTACGAACGCACATGAAACACTGATATGGGCAACACCGACCAAGACCGGCAAATATACTTTCAATTATGAAACTATGAAAAAATTGAACGGCGGCAAGCAAATGCGTTCTGATTGGGAAATGAATATTTGCCTTGGGGAAGAACGTTTGAAAGATGAAAATGGCAAAAGTTTGCACAACACACAAAAACCTATCGATTTGTTGCGCCGCGTAATTTTGGCATCAACAAAACCAAACGACATAATTCTTGACCCATTCGTGGGCAGTGGTACCACCGCCGCCGCCGCAAAAGAATTAGGGCGCAGGTTTATTGGCATTGACCGCGAACAATCTTATGTTATGGCGGCACGCGAACGGGTTGCAAATGTTGTTCCACGCGATTTGTCGGCTATCGAGGTTGCTAAACCTAAACGCGATGAAATTCGTGTCGCATTCAGCGAACTTATCGAAGGTGGCTTGCTGTATGTTGGGCAAAGTTTGGTTAGTCCACGCGGCGAACGCGCGATGATTACAGCAGACGGTAATTTGGTACACAGCCTGTATGGCAAAGCATCCATTCATGTTATGGCGGCACGTATGCAACACAGCGTCAGTTATAATGGTTGGGATTATTGGTCGGCGGAAAAACGCGATGGCAAACTGGTGTCTATCGATGAACTGCGTAAATATGTTCGCAGTATCAAAACAGGAATCAAAAAAGCGGCATAAAATATTCCATGCATAAAATAAATGAACGCAAAATGCGTCCATTTATTTTTTGTTTCTAATGCCCTAGAAATTATATTTAAGTTTCACACGACCGTATTGTGCACTGTACCCGTCACGCAATTCTAAATCATAATTCAATGATAAATTAAATCCACGGTATTTTGCACTAAGTCCAATTCCCAATTCGCCCGCCATACGCGACAAACGTTCAACATCCAACGTATAAGATGCAACATCTGGCGTAGACACTGTGACAGTTGAAGTATCAGACAGCATATCATATTTTAATGCATAGTGCGCTTGGGGTTGCAACAACACTTTGCCTGCAATATCAAAGTCATGCGCATACTTTGTACCAAGCACAAAAGTCAAATAATCAGAACTTTCAAAACTGTTTTTAACCCCCAAAGAATTCTTATATGCATCGATATCCATATGCATATACTGCAACCCAATTTCTGGTGTCATACCATCTGTGAAATCATAACCTGTCATAATCTGGGCGCCATAAGATTTAGCATCATAATTTGCGACAATCTTTATACCGGATATATTCGCATCTTCGGTAAAATCAGACACTGTATAATTCAACATTGCGTTTGCATACCAATTTGCACGCCGATATTGCCCATACAAGAACAATGTTGATGCATCTGCATCTATATCACGCGAATTGGTCAAAATATCAGAATGCCCAAATGAATACCCAAGTCCAAACAATTTATTCGCATCAAATTGAACAACCCCACCAGAAACACCATGCATATTGCCACCGAACATATCATTTTGTTTAGTATGTGCATAAATACCTTGGGTCCAAATCGCAACACCTTTGTCGGCCTTTGACGGTTTGATGGTATCTCTGGCGGTGGCAATTTTACTTACAACATCACGTGCAACAGTATGAACAGATTGCACAACTGCGCCCGTTTCAGGATTCAAAGAATCGGTAACACGTTCTACAAAATCTGTATTGCCAGCCAACAATTCATCACGCATACGCACACCAACATCAACTAAACCATCATCTGTTGTGTTCGCTAAATTCACTATCGTATTGGCCGCATCGGTACTAATATCGTATGCCATAACTATTTCATCTGCCGGTTTTATTTCTACTAAAACACCCGATGCAGTATTTGTTGTATTAAACAAAGCACCTGCATCAACTGGCAAAGTTGAAACACCTTCAAACAAATCATACAAACCAGACGCGCGCACATCCAACAATTCTAACACGCCATCGCCACCGATTACACCTGCGGTCAAATGCCCCATGTTCGACACAGATGTTTGAACCAGACCATTGACAGTGATACTATCTTGAGTTATCGCTTGACCACCCAAATTCAACACAGCACCTGAATCAACCAACAAATCGCCACCACCTGTGATGTCGCCGTTCAAAACAACATCGCCAATTAAATTCAGTGCGCCATCATTTGAAATAGCGTTGATCTGGACATTATTTAAATTCAACGTACCAGAATTATTCACAATATCTGTTGTCGCCGAATTCGCAAAATTCACCGCGGACAAAGACACTGTTCCACCATTATTTGTTATTGTATTAGTAAAACCACTAATTTCAGAAACATTTGATATTGTTAAATCTTGACCACTGGATACAGAAATACCCGTATTCCCGTCACCAGTAATGGAATGATTTGCGCCAGAAATCGCCAAAGAATTGCCGACCAATGCCGCACCAGAATTAACATTGGTATCTTGCCCCAACACAATTGTCTTGTCTGACGCGACCGCCGATGTGACTGCATCTTCAATCGTAGCATAGGACAGTTTTATATCGCCCCCTGTGGTTGCATTATAATTATATCCCAACAATACACTTGCTATATCGCCTGCGTTTACAAATTCTATATTATCCGCAAGTTTGACTTTGCTTCCGATTGTGCCATCAACAATATGCAGTGTCGTATCATCGTCTATCAAATTCGTAGTATTTGTCATCAAATTCAATTTTGAAACAATAACCCACTTGTTTGCCGCACTATGCGTATCATAGTTTGCACTAAATACATCTGATGTTAAGTCCGCCAAATTCAAATCCAATGCAACATTCATATTTTGCTGCAAGTCAATCTGTTGTAAATCGATTGTGTCTATCACATCATCTATAAATGATAACCCACCACCATTTGCAACAATTCTTCCACCATCCGTAATCGCACCACTGGTGCCAAAGGTTGTGACACTGGTATTATCCAAATACAAATCATTTGCAACATCTGCATTTACTGTGACATCATTGACGATATGTGTGCTACCTGCCCCAGTAATATTTGCCGATAACAACCCACCGTTCAATGTCAATGTGCCTGCCTGATTTATAACAGCGTTTTGAAAAGCACTTGCATTTGCAGTCAACTGATTGCTTGCATCAACCGTAACAACATTGGCAACACCGATATTATCTGCAAATTCAACAGTATTTGTGATATGCGTATTACCGGCACCCGAAACACTGTGCCCCAAAGCACCGCCTGTCAAAAATAATGTTCCATTTTGATTATCTAAATCACCACCAATATTGTCTGCATTGGCCGTCAATTCATTTTCATCATCTATCACTATCGCATTTGAAATTGAATCATTCAAATAAACCACACCCGAAATATGCGTTGTACCAGTTCCACTTACCGACCTGGCCAAAGTTCCATCGCCCAAGAATAATGTTCCAGAATTATCCACTGCGCCATGCAAACCATAGGCATTTATTTGCAAAGATTTACCAGAATTTATTGTGACAGCGTTTTGGATGTTGACACTAGACGCCGCAATAACCGTGCCATCTATAACGGTTTGCCCAGGAACGCCAGTGATATTTGTCGACAATGTTCCACCATTCAATGTCAATGTGCCAGAATTTGCAACCGTACCAGCCAACAAATTCGCCGATGCCGCGGTCAAAGATTTGTTTGACAAAATACTAATGGAATTTGCAATGGTTGCCGAAGTTGAAACTGTTCCATTTATGCGCGTTATTCCACCACCCGTAATATTATGACTTAAACTTGCATCATTCAGTTGCAATACCCCATTATTCACAACATCTGAATGCAAGAAATGCGCATCAGTAGACAATGTTCCGTTTGCTGCAATATTTACCGGTGCGGAAATAAATCCCGCATTATTATACGTAACCGACGCACTGCCATTACCAACGACAAATGTACCTGTACCAGATATCTGACCATTATTAGCGCCCCCCAACACAACCAGTTCACCGGCACTTATTGTCAAATTACTCGCGCCTGTTAAATTACCAACAACAACCCGACCAGTATACCCAGCATTACCATTTATATTGATATCATAATATTCGCCCGCAATACCGCCATTCAATTGAATGTTATGCGTTTGCGCATCATAAGCATTCAGGTTTAATACTGTACGATTATCCGCATCAACACCAACCAAATAGATATCATTCGCCGCATTACCAACCATCTTGTTATTTTCAAACAACACCCCCCTAGCTGCGCTTGAGTTTATCGTCAAGGTTCCAGAAGAATATATTGCGCCACCATTGGCCCGCCCAGTATTTCCTGAAAAAGTTCCCCCGGTTATAACAGTCGTACCAGAATTATAAATTGCACCACCATTTTTACCCACATTACCCGTAAAACTGCCCTGATTCACCGTCAATGTGCCCGCATTCCAAATCGCACCCCCGTCAAGCCAAGGATTATTTATGCCTTGGTATAAATCAGCATTAACAGTCAGTTCATTGCCATCATTCACTTCCTGTCTGGTTGTAATAATGTCAGCAAATACAGACGAGTCGCCAAATACTGCACAAACAAATGCACCTAATAAAATAACATAATATTTCTTCAATTTATTCCCTCTCTTTAACAAGTAATATGATACACTGCACGCGCCTATAACACAAGAATAAAATTCTAAAAAATATGTGGGCGCACTTGCGCCCACACAATTCGAATTCAAATTTTCTATAATTAGAACAATTTGAATTTATAATTCGTACCTGCGCGGAAGGATACATCATATCCCGACACGCCCGCACCGGCATTAACCGACCATCTGTTTGACAGCCCCATCGCCGCACCAAAGGCACCTGCGGACTGACCATTAAAGTAACCATATCCGGCGCCAACAGATACTTCGCCACGATGAACATTAGACACCGCAACCGAAGACAATGCAACTGCGCCAGCAACACCAGCAGACAAGTTCTTATCCAACTTTTCGACTTGTCTGTCAGTATAGGCATTCGCCGCACCCAGTGTCAACGCATCACGTTGCGCGGCAAAATTCTTGGCATCAACCAAAGTCAAGGTATCCGCACTTGCGAAATCGTTACGCAAAGTTGTTTCCGCATCCATCGCACGTGTTCTTTCCGCTGCTATATCTGCTGCATTGGTATCAATCAAAGCAACCTTTTCACTGGTAATACCAGATTGCATCACAGCAGAATCATTGATGTCCTCGATTGCACTTGCATTATCAGCAATTGCCTTACCAACCGTGCCAGCTTGAACAGTATTTACGTTATATGTTGCATTTTGACCTTGCGATACAATCGCCGCAGTAACATTTCCTGTTGTCATCATGCCGCTATCTGCCAAAGCCGTTGCGATCTTATTTGCAACAGAATTTGCAACCGATTCATCGCCATTCAATACTGCAATCGCATTTGCATTTGTCTCGACATTTGCAAACAAACCTGTTGCCGCATTAGTACCCGAACTTGCATGGCCTACAACGGTTTCCAAATCGCTTATCGCTTGGGCATTTGTTTGTGCTGCACCATCCAAGGCCACTAAGTTAGCAGCGACACTGGTTGTATTGGTCGCATAGGTATTGCCCGTTCCATCGGTTGCCGCAAAACCACGCATATCACCAATCGATGCATCCAACGCCAACAAGTGTCCTTCTACGGTTGTTCCAACCGCCAAGTTTCCACTGTATGGTGTCACATTGTTTGATGTTGTAGTTGCGTCTGCACTGGCAATCAAACCATTAATTGTCCCCATAACATCATTGATATCTTTGATAGCCTTACCAACTGTACCTGCTTGGACAGTATTTGCATTATATACAGCGTTTTGTCCATTGTTTGCAATTGATGTATTAACATTCTCAGATGTTTGATAACCGCTGTTTTCCAATGCGTTTGTGATCGCAGTGCTTACCGCACCAGATGTTATCAGTTTTGTACTTTCCGCTGTCACTACCGTATCAATACCATTTGTTGTAACGCCACCCAGAGTCAGATTTCCCGACAATGTCAAATTAGCCGCCTGTGTGGTACCACTCAAATTAGTATTGGTCAAAGCCGATGTCTGTAATGCAGTACCAGCCTTTGTTAACAATGTATTAACATCTGAAGACAATTGGGTTGAACCAACAGAATGATCGACAATCTTCAGTCCTGTTCCGTCTTTTGCAATTGTAGAACTGTCAGTAATCGCATTCTGTTTTCCGTTCCATGTTGACTTTTCTGCCGCAGACACAAATTGTGCACTTGTGCTTGTTTCAATCAACGATGCCGCAAGTTTGTTTTCGTCATCAATCAACGACTGCTTGCCCGTCATTGCCGAATCCAACGCATTTATACTTGCTGTATTAGCATTGATTGCGCCCGCAACAGTTTTGTCTGTCACAGCCGTATTATTCAGCACAGCAATTTTGTATTTATCATTGGCATCCAAGTCGTTCTGCAACCCAGTATTGATATCCCAACCAAAGTCATATTCAGACATTAAGTCGCCAGTCAGAATTAAGTAACTGGACACTGCTTCAGCAGTAGATGCCGCCGTAAGGGTTTGGTCTGCAACCGTCCCCGTTGTTAACAATCCTGCCAAGGCATCTCTCTTATCATCTGCAGAAACACCAGGATAAGTCATAATTGTATTAATTGCCGTGTGCAAATCACCTGCATTTGCGGTTACGGCAACATTTGCCATTGCATTATCCAATGCTGTCAAAGCCTGGCCGACAGTCTGACCTTGTGCAGTATATGCATCTGTTGTGGTGTCATATGTACTGGATGCAGAAATATAATTACCATCTGCCCAATCACCTAACTGATTATGCATACCAGATGTATTCATCAGTTTATCACTGAATACTACATCGCTACCGTTTTTCGATACCTTGGTGAAATAGTTCATATTACCAGAGATTTTTAAATCGTTGGCCAACAAAGCATCACCAACTGTCAGAGCATACGAGCCATTTGTGCCGTATTCAGAATCAGTAATATTGATTTCCTTGATGGTCGCGCCTGTTGAACTGGCCAAAGTGTCGATTGCGCCTGTTACGCCCCTTAACTTGGCATCAACGTACAGGTTACCACCCGCAACACCACCAGTGATTTCATCAATTGTGTCATTGCGCGTATCCAATGCACCTGTACCAGTCAATATACCCGAAAAGTCCGCACCTTTTGCCAATTTAACTGTATTTGACGACACAGTATTATTGAACACCGTTTCCCCACTGACTAAATTGGTCACTCCATTACCGGTAATCTTTGCACCATCATTAAAGATAACACCATTTAACAGATTTACTATGCCGGTGTTGTTTAATGTTGCGGTTGTATCAAATGTATCCGCATCAAATGACGCTGTTCCACTGTTAGATACAACAGCAGAATATGTTGTCGGATCTGAATACAGCACACCTGCGTTATTGATATTTGTCGCAATTATCGAATCCAAAATAGTCAAAACACCGCCACTTTTGTTTTCAATAGTGCCAGCACCCGCGAAACTTGCATCTTCGATTGTCAAACTGGATGTATCGCCAACCGTCAGATTAGCATCCAAAGACACCTGATTGGTTGCACCATTACCTTTGACAATTAAATCTGCATTTTTAATTTCAGCCGCCGATGCCACCGTCGTATCGTCCGCCGTTACAGAATAAGTAACTGCTTCACGCGTGCCTGTGGTTGTATCATCCGCCGCCGCGAACAAACCACCTGTACCCGCACTTGTAATGGTAATGTTTCCACTGTTATCACTTGAGCCCGCAACTGTGTACTTGGTTGTTGAAGTATAAGTCTTAACAGTGTCTGCGACCGCAATCTTACCAGAAGATGTCAGTTGATTTATTTTTTCGCCTGTGAAATCGGACAGCAAATTCAAACTGGTTAAATTGACCGTTTTATCCGTCGCCAGTGCAAATTTATCCGCTGCGGTATCCGTTGCATCCGCGCGAACGCTTGCGCCATCCGCCAGTGTAATAAACGAAGAGTAATCATTTACCGCATTATCAATTGTATTGATTGTTGCGTTTTTGCCAACAGCAATCGTCGAACCAGTTAAATCAACATCGCGCAAATGCAATTCGCCTGCACTTTGAGTAACCGTTTGGTTTTTCAATGCATTTGCAATATCAACTGTTCCATCGCCGACAATATCCAATGTACCACTTACACCATCAATACCGCCCGCCAAAGAAATCAAACGACCTGCCGACGCATCCAATGCCAAACTGCCCGCATTATAGATATCATTCGCACTGCCATTTGCGGTATTGTTTGCAAAGGTTACATCTTTATTCCGCGCCGCAATGGTTAAACCATTCTTGTTGTATATCGCGCCCCCCATATCATTCGCTGTGTTGTCAGCAAATTTAACATCTGTAAATATAGCATCCGCAAAATCATTGGCAATCGCACCACCCGCAACAGTTGCGGTATTGTGTATAAATTCAGAATTTGATATATGCAGATATATCCCATTCTCTTTTCCCGCACGCGTTGTCGCTATGGCGCCACCATAATTGGAACTATTATCCGAAAAATCGCTATCATTAATGTCAAGGCGAGCCCAACCGCCCGCATATATTGCACCACCACCATCGGTCGAATCGGCCGGGGTATGTCCACCTGCATTGTTATCAGTAAAATGCGAACCTTGGATAAAGGCATCAGAATAAACCCCTAATGCCCCCCCAGAATACAAATTCACCGTATTATGATCAAAGGTAGAATCTGTAATGATCATTTTATTTTTGGCGTCGAATCCATTCTTGGACGCCCAGTAAGCCCTTACGGTTGTTTCATTTATAACATCTGCTGTAAAATCATCGGGTTTTGCGTCTGCTCTAATATTAGAGGTAGCACTTGATATGGCCCCACCATCATAATCGGCACCATTATTTTCAAAAGTTACATTATTTAATGTCAATAACCCCATTCCGTTAAATACAGCGCCACCATACCCTTCGGTAGATGTATGATTGTTATCAAATGTTGCATTGGAAATCGTAACATTACCCATATTATACAACATACCGCCATAACCATTTGTAACACCATTTTCGAAAGTTGCTCTTTCTGTGGCATTAACCGTCAAAGACGCGTCTTCATTTACCAATATCCGCGAACCGTCAATATCTATTGTCCTTGCATTCAGTGTCGTAACACCATCCGAATCTATATCACCCGGCAAAAATGCACCAAGTTTGCTGTGATCTTGGTTTGCGATTGTAAGTACCGATCCATCCGTAACAGAAATAGAGTCAGCATTTATGGTCGAACCGTCTATCATCGCCGTTGTACCAGTAAAGGACATTGAACCCGCCGCTACATCATCATCACGCCGCGACATAACAAACACAGGGTTTGCTGTATAATTCGCATTTGAAGCGCCAATTACACTACTCAGCTTTTCATACACACCAACAGATAATACATCACCTGTTTCTTCGTCTGTTACCGAATGATAGCTATCATTCCACTTAACACCCGCCCATTCATCAGATGCTAAATCTATATCTGTTTCTGGGTCATTATTAACTATCCATTGGTAATTAAATTTGAACGCTTCGTCTGCGCCCAATTCACGCAAGGTCAACGTCACAGGTCCAACATAAATATCACTGCTAGACATTGTCAAAGAACGACCCGCCATTTGATACTGAGGGAAATCATTCTGATACTGCTGCCCATTCCAAACATTCATACGGCGTCCGCCAAAGGCTGCCTGACCATATGCAACGTTTTGATTTGTCCAATTTACATCACCGAACAAAAATGCATCACCATCCAAATTCGGTGCTGCGCCCATCGCAGGCATAATCAACAGTGCCGGCAAAACCGATACACCCAAAACAATATTGTGAACTCTATGGAATTTTTTCATAATTTCCCCCTTGGTTGAATAGTCCTTCCATCCAAGAGCCTAGAACTTATTTTTTATGTTTGCAAGCATAAACTGCTGTCACAATCTCAGCGCGCGTTTCGTCAAATTATTTATAGCGCAAATATAATTTTAAATACTCTCGCAACAGTGCACTTTTGATAACACCATTACCGATACCACTTGTAAAACTGCGCGAGAAATCGCCAAAAACCGCCTCTTCCCAATCTATAATTCCAACGATATCAAACGTTTTTGGATTCAGTATAAAATTATCCCACAGGTCATTCTGATTCCATCCATACATCAACCCAGGTTTATCAGATTTTTTGTCTTTCATATTACGAATCTCTATCGGATCGGCGCGCCCAACAATGTACAGAAACCGCGCAAGTTGCCGCGCAATTTTATCTGCGTGTGCAGTTTGCGTTTCGCGGGTCAAAGAATGAAAACCTATACCATTTATACACTCGTATTTGCGTACCGCAAGACCATCAAAATTCAATATTTCCATTTGTGGAATCTTAATCGGTGAAATCGCACGCAAAGCATCAGTTATGGCCTTTTCGCGCCGCGCAACCGCCACACCATCACCATTTAGCGGAAATTTAAACACAAACTTATCATCAACCGTTACAACAAAATTTATACAACGAAAACCATAAGTATATCTTGCGCGTGGATGCGCCATATTACTGAAAGACTTGGCAAAACGTGTCCACCGGCGAATCGGGTGCGTCAATTCCATACGCAATGCCTTGCGCCGTTGGCGTGTTGGTACAAACATACATAAAACATTCACAAGAACCTTTTTCATTTGGCTTTTACACTCGCGCCGTTATAATAGAGTTTCGCATATTCGGCCATAATGTAAATCGCCAAGCCACGATAATCAAACCGAACCCAGTGATAGTCCGCAGAATACAAACAAGGATACAGTGAACCAAAATTTGCCGATTCCCAATCTATAAAATAAGTAATATCGAAAGTCTTGGGGTCAACCATAAAATTCTGCCAAATATCGCCATGATTCCACCCATATAAAAACTTTGGCGCCTCGTTCGGTTTCTGTTTCAAATCACGCAGTTCTTTTGGATCCGCCTTGGCCAACACATAAAGAAAGTTTGCAATTTGTTGCGCCAGATGTTGGGAATGCTGTGCCACATCGGACGGCGACAGTTCAGAAAACAAAGTTCCGCGCGCAAATTCATACTTCTTAACAACGATATCTTTATAAGGAATAATTTCCATTTCTGGAATTTTAATCGGCGAAATCGGGCGCAAAGCATCAGTTATTCGTTTTTCGCGCGTTGCCAATTCCCGTCCATCACTTTTCAGTGGAAACTTAAACACACATTTATTATTCAAAATTACGATTAAATTACAGCAAATCCAGCCAACTTTGATTTGCATTTTGCACCGTTTCATATTGTGCCGCCGCGCATAGTCGCGCACAAAACGCCTGTATTCGCGCACTTGTGGTCGATAGTACAACAGCGTCCTCACCTTGTCCCGCAGGGATTTGCGCGGAATAAATAAACAAACAAAATTTGATATAAAATGCCTCATATTTTTTTCAAGAATATGTTCCTATTATAACAGTGATTCAAGATAATATGCAACGGGAATTTATAAAAACAACTTTCACAAAAAAATTCCAATACACTAATCCAATAAATATTTGACAAAACAAAAATTTAGTGTAAATATATAACAAGCAAAAATATAAAACATTTTATGGGAACTGAATTATTTGAATTTTTACCCGATATACAAAGTATCAACCTTGAACCAAAGGCAAAATTTGCTTTGTTTTGTAACAGTGCCAAGCGTGCCACAGCGATTCAACAAGATTTGTTGCATACTTTCCATATTCACTCTGTGACAGATTGTGACAATAACGGCATACATTATATAATACCTTTTGAAACACCAGACAATAAAACAACAACTCAATTTATCCGCAACACTTGGAGCTGGGACAAAGACCAACCAATTATTCAATATTTACTAACATTTTACACCACTGATGCAACCCAAAAAATGTACAACATATTGCTGTCACGTGGACATAATATAACTTTGCTACCCAATAATTTACAATTAGTAATACAATGCCCGAATGATTCGGAACATAATACCGAAATGCAAAAACTAAAGTCCGAATTAGAAATATTTGACAAATCTCACCCACAATCTATGGATGAGTATTTCAACAAAATGTTATTTAGCGGCAAAATAGAAAACACCAAATACCGCACAATGCGCAAGCAAGAATTCGACATTACAACCGTTGAACAAAACAAAGATTTAATCGTTCGCGGAATACTGTACCAATATTTTAACAAAAAAATTCGCGCCCACCTATTCCGCCTAACGTTTCCAAGAAAGTTTGACGCAAACAAACTGGACAGCAAAATAATAAATAACATCTATTTAATTCGCGACTTTTTATACTCTGTGGCCCAGGAATATTTAGACAAGCAAATAAAAACCGCAATTCAAACAAACCATTCTCCAACAGTTCGATTTGATTATTTGAAAAGTTGCAATGAGTATGATGGTTTTAAACAAGTATTGAAATTAGCAAAAACATGGCACCGCCACAAGATTGTTTCAGAAAAAATCCACGAACGTAATATGCGCTTGGCGAACAAGGGCGCATATAAGATAATGGATTTAGATGACGATTATTATGTTGCACAATTATTCACCCCTGCCGCATTAGATTACGAAGGTGAAGTACTGGAACATTGTGTCGGGGATGGATACTATGACAACAAAGTTCATGAACCCAGGACAGAAATTTATTCCATCCGTAACAAACAAGGTGTTTCATACCTGACACTGGAAATAAATAATTCCAAAGTGGTTCAATGCTTTGGATATAAAAACAATGTTCCATGTGATGCAAGTTTAAGAAAAGCGGTGCGGACATTTATGCGTCAAGAAAATCTAACTATACCAGACACAGGTTGGAACAAACTGATTGCATACATAAAACAAGATGGTGTTTTATACGACCTATTTGATTTGCCAGAACATTTTGTCTCGAAACATGGAATGGACTTGGCCGCTATGGATCTGGATAAATTGCCCAATATGTCCAAGGCAAAGATAAACGGAGATTTTGGTTGTCCAACGAACAAGTTATCCAATCTGGAAGGCGCCCCATATACTGTTACTGGGGATTGTAAATTCAGCAACAATCCACTTACATCACTACGCGGCCTGCCCCATAATATTGGCGGCGTAATTTACCTGTTTAACACAAAACTAACGAAAAAATCGTTCGTTCCAATTTACCTAGAAAACAAACTTGATGATATTATAGGCCCCGAAGATGAAACCATAGCCGCATGGAAAGAACAAATTGCGCTGCGTAAAGCAAGTCTGGGAAACATACTTGCATCTTTATCACAGAAAGCACAAAAATAAAAATGCCCCGTTGGGACATTTTTATTTTATCTTGGTTGTGCTATCTGTGCAATTCGCGAGCCGATATAATCAAAATCGGACAAGATACTGAGGAAGCGAAAAAGCAAACTCTATATACCAAAATTACAACAAATAACTTATTTGCGTTTTTTTGGTTTTTGGAGAACTGTTTCCATACGACCACAAGCCCAACCTGTAAACAACAATGCTGAACCTATGCCAATGAAATAGTATGTGTTTAATATGTTATTCTCTAATGAGTATATCATTACATCAAATGTCATACAGACAGACCACACAATAACAAAATATATCAATCCAACTATCCAATTATTCTTTTTCTCAGTCTTTTTACTTTTCAAGGATTTTGCGCCTATAAATGCCGCTATCCATCCAACAACAAACATCGCCAACGCAACCAATGCAAAAGTCCATTTGCTAAGTGTTCCATTTTCTGCCAATGTTTTTATGAACTCAACTGCTACATATATAAACGCAAAGCACACAAACCATAATAAGAATTCTTGCCATTTTTTCATTTTTTACTCCTTTCCTTGGAATTGTATCATAAAAGTTCGAAAGTGGCAATTTTTTTATTGTTTTTACAATTCCAACATTCGAACTCGCTGGGAATATTAGAAATTAAAAGAAAAACCGCTCTGACACGAACGGTTGTCTATCTTGGTTGGGGCAGCTGGGTGCCTCGATACACAATAACGAAAATCAAAAAAATCTCCATCCGTCGATTTTTTAACATTTTCTTAATTGTCTATTCTCGTATTGGTGCTGCGTGCTTTGCACTCGCACCGATCCAGCTGCCCCTGATAAAATAAAAATGCCCCGTTGGGACATTTTTATTTTATCTTGGTTGGGGCAGCTGGATTCGAACCAACACTGACGGAGTCAGAGTCCGGAGTTCTACCATTAAACTATGCCCCAAGTGGTCGCCATTATAAAACGCGCTTTCGGCTTTTGCAAATAAAAAATGCGGGCGCATTCGTTCCTATGCCTTTTTGGCGCAAAACCGCGTATAATTCAGGCATCACCAAACCAAAGGAAAACCCAATGAAACACATTTCTATCTTTGCAATTTGCGCCATAATTGGTGCCATAAATTCTGCGTCCGCCTGTACAGGCATCACTATGCAGGCGCTTGATAAATCGGTCGTTGTTGCGCGCACTGTCGATTGGTCAGGGTCCGAAATGAACAATATCTATGTCATTGTTCCGCGCGGCCACGTTGAACAGTCACTGTTGCCAGACGGCACACAAAATGGCGTAAAGTTCACCGCAAAATACGGCTTTGTTGGCCTTGGGATGCAGCGCCCAGAATTCATCGTTGACGGCACAAACGAAGTCGGCCTGTCCGCGGAACTGTTCTATTTCCCGCGCTTTGGTAAATATCGGCCCTATTCCGCCGCCACGCGCGACATATCATTGGCGGACTTTCAGGTCGTGTCATGGATACTGTCGCAATTTTCAACCATAGACCAACTCAAAGACGCAATCGACGGTGTCCGCATCATCAACATAGACCCAACTGCATCGACTGTGCATTGGCGCATTACCGAACCGTCGGGGCGCCAAGTAGTTATGGAAATCATCGACGGTGTTGCGACATTTTACGACAACCCGAACGGAGTTATCGCGAACGCGCCGGGCCTGCCATGGCATTTGACGAACCTGAACAACTATATCAACCTGAAATCTGGCACGACCCAGCCGGTCAAATTCGGGCCATTAAAACTGCAATCACTAAGTCATGGCACAGGCCTGATGGGATTGCCGGGCGACTTTTCTTCGCCGTCGCGATTCGTTCGCGCGACATTTTTCCGCGACTTTGCGATTCCGCAAGCGACAGGCGACCAAACAATAAAGCAAGCGTTTCATATATTGAACAATATGGATGTTCCATTCGGCACGACCCAGCCGACCCAAACGCCCAGTTTCGATATGCCTTCGGCGACCCAGTGGACAGTTGCAACCGACATAACGCATGGCCAGATATATTATCACACTATGTATAACCGTACATTGCGACACATAGACATCCGCGGCATAGACTTTGAAACTGTTCCGTTCCAGTTCTATCCACTGGATATGATACGCGATGAAACGGTTCTGGACGCCCCGATAAAGAGATAACAATTCCCCTTCTTATCAAGAAGGGGATTTTTGCGACACCCCGCCCTGCGGGCACCCCTCTAGCCAGAGGGGAACTAACACCAGCCACTAACACTACGCCGAGACCCCGCTTTTCAGCGGGGTGACGAATCAAAACAAAAACAATCAAAATTTATTGGGCGACAGACCCGAAAACGCCCGACCGGAAGTCGGAGTAGTACTGCACGGAGTTACCGCAGTAATCCGCACAGGTAAAGAAATTTTTGCCGAATTTATCAACTTTTATGCAAAAAATCACCCCAATTATTGCCTTTTGCAAAAAAAGGTTTATAATCACTGCGCTTTAACAAAAAAAGGAGATAACCCCTATGAAAATAAAACCATTTGCAGGTGTGCGTCCGCCACGCGAACTGGCCGCCGAAGTTGCTTCACGTCCATATGATGTTTTGAACTCGGTCGAAGCCAAGGCCGAGGCCGGCGAAAAATCTTTGCTGCATA
Organism: Alphaproteobacteria bacterium; assembly: GCA_017617915.1. Classification (GTDB taxonomy): domain Bacteria; phylum Pseudomonadota; class Alphaproteobacteria; order Rs-D84; family Rs-D84; genus Enterousia. Next base: position 15,277 of record JAFZVH010000046.1, on the reverse strand, counting down.
TCATTAAACCAGAAATCGATTTTGACCCGATTGCCGACGAACATAGTCAACCCGTTTATGACAAAGCCGTCGAAAATTTCAAACTGTGGCAGGAACGCGGTTGGCTGAAACAAGACAATAAAGAAATGTACTACATTTATGCGCAAACTATGGACGGCCGGACACAGTATGGTTTGGTTGCCGCCGCAAATGTTGACGACTATATGACCGGCAAAATCAAAAAGCACGAACTGACCCGCAAAGACAAAGAAGACGATCGTATGATTCACGTGCGTATCCAAAACGCAAACATTGAACCTGTGTTCTTTGCGTATCCTGATGTTGCGGAAATGAACGAAATCGTGGAAAACTTTGTCAAAACACACGAACCAGAATACGACTTTGTCGCCGCCGATGGTTTCGGCCACACTTTCTGGGTCATCGATGATGATGCAATCAACGCACGCATCACAGAAATATTCAAGAACATTCCGGCAATGTATGTCGCAGACGGCCACCATCGCACTGCCGCCGCGGCACGCGTTGGTGCAGAAAAACGCGAACAAAATCCGAATCACACTGGCGATGAAGAATACAACTATTTCTTGGCGGTGATTTTCCCAGAAAGCCAGTTGAAAGTTATCGACTATAACCGCGTTGTCAAAGACCTGAATGGGCTGACACCGGAACAATTCTTGGCGGAACTCTCAAAGTCCTTTGAAGTAAAGGAAATGGGCGCCGAAATTTACAAGCCAACAAAGTTGCATAACTTTGGTATGTACCTGAACGGCAAATGGTATTCACTGACCGCACGCGAAGGAACATATAACGATAACGATCCAATCGGTGTATTGGATGTAACGGTCCTGTCCAATTTAGTATTCGATAAAATCTTGAATTTGGGCGACCTGCGCACCAGCAAACGAATCGATTTCGTTGGCGGCATCCGCGGTTTGGGCGAACTGCAAAAGCGCGTTGACAGCGGCGAAATGGTTGCGGCGTTCGCACTGTACCCCGTCACAATGCGCCAGATTATCGACATCGCCGACACTGGCAACATTATGCCACCAAAGACAACTTGGTTTGAACCAAAACTGCGCAGCGGTTTAGTGATTCACAAATTGTCATAAAAATTGGCAAAAAAATAAATGGGCGCAAACGCGCCCGTTTTTTATCTGCTTAAATTCCAAGTGCGTGTGTCAGCTTCATCATGAATACCGATTCGTTTCCAAACTCTGAAGTATGATTCGGATGAATGCGATAGATAAACCCAAGTGCACCATCTGTGAATTCACCAAAGCGATGACGATATATTGCGTTCAATCGAACTTCACGCGAATGCGCCGCCATATCGATTCGTTGCGTTCCCATATCACGAATCGCCAAATCATAATGTCCGTTTTCATCTGTTATTATTTCATAATCTGCATACGCCATATGCGCCGCACCGTTTGTCACCGCCAAAGGCATTGATGCACCAAACGACCAATTCGCGATATCTGCGCCCAACGCAAACGCGTTTGAAGCAAGTGGCGACAACGCCATCTGGGTACCATAACGCATATCAACATCACTGCGCGCAAAGGTCGCGCGCGCGCGCAACCGAACTGAATCGGTCGGCCGCCAGAACGCGTCTATATCAACATAATTCGTATCTGTCGCATCTATTCCCATCAGACCCGTTGCATACGCACCAAGAACTGTATTATTTTCACACACTGCACCAAACGAAGTCATCAAACCAAAATTCGCATCACGCCATCCCAGTTCCGCCGCCGCACCAGACATCAAGCCCAAACGCATCGGTTCGTATTCTGATAAAATTGTTGGATCGGTCTGCAACAATCCTTCGTCAGTAATTACACCAGAAAACGCGCGACCACCAAAGGACCATTTACCTGCTCTGTAATTAGCACCGCCAGAAATTGCATTCGATGCCAAATTCAAAACAGGATTCGACATTCCATAGAACCGCGATTCACCGTTCGTCAAATAATGTTGGTAATCTACCGCCAAATTCCAATTTGCATTAGTATAACTAAGGCGCATATTATCAAGCCCACCAAACGCATCATTGTATGCACGCGGGCTGCGCGTCAAACTAAACGCAAAATCACCAAACTGTACTGTATCATCATCCGCCGCACGTGTTTTCAAATCGCCCAAGACATCGCCCATATACAACGCATGACGCCCATCATCACCCAAGGTAAAACTGTTTTTCCAAATGCGCGGCAAACTCATTGAACCATCAACGCTTTCCAAAACATCATATGCCGCAGTGTCAACCGCAACGCGTCCTATATTCAAGGCAGATGATGTACGCAAACCTGTATTTGCCGCCGCACGCCAATAGGCGTTGCCTGATGTCGATATAATTTTTGTTCCATCATAGAAAAACAAATTTGTTCCAGGTGTTGTCGCGCGTTCAAGGTTTATAACACCATAGCCGTAAACTTCCTTAAACACATCCATATAGTCTTCACCGTTATCTATACGGAACTGATATTCGTTCGGCATATCATATTGTCCCTGTAAATAACTTAGCAATTCTGTGGATGTAAGCGATGCGCCCGCCGTAGTGCGCGCCATCAAAGGCCCGTCCGCCGTCAGTGCCAAAAGTGTAAATATTTCTTGGGGGGTCATATAATCAAACGCAGACATCAACACACCCGCCGCACCTGCCGCCGCCGCAGTTGCCATTTCATCCGTCAAACCAACCGCCGCAAAACACCAAGGGTCAATGTTTGCACTGCCGGCGCCCGCAATTCCGCAAACACGCGATTTATAATAGTTTCCTGACGCGGTGTCTTGCCATTTTGACAGTTCATACTGATTTTGGTTCCCGGCAGTATTTGCCGCAATTGTTCCGTTTGGCGTCAAAGAACCAACCGCGACAACCGACATAAACAAATGATTTGAATTAGCATAAACCAATGGCGCCGCATTTTCAAAGGTCGCAAGCTTATATGCGCCAGAATAAGTACTATCCGTCTTGGACGCGCCTGTTGAAAACACAGTTAGTGGAGTATACAAGGAACCCAGATTATTAAAAAAACTCGTCGCTTTGTCCGCAGGCAAATCATTTATATCATTTGTACCATATGCCGCACCAACAAATTCCGCGAAAGTTGTTTTATAGTCAGTCGCCGCAACGGACAGCAAATCATTTATTGTCTTGGCTTCCGTTTCGTGCAATGGCTCAATCACGTCCAGATTTGCAATTACCGAAACTTTGCTGCGCCCATTCGCCAAATCAAGTTTTCGAACTGCGGCATCCAAAATTGCAGAATAATTTTTATAATCTGTGGCCCCTGCCCCGCCACCGGTACGATATATCGTCATTTGTCCATTCGGCATAAAACCAAAGAAATCTGCATTTGCATAGCCCGCATCATTACCACCGACAATCTTTGCCAACATATTATCACTGTCTGATGCCGCAGTATTATGTATCGCCGTTCCAGAACCGGACAAATCGAAACTGGTATCTTCTTCGATTTCTGGCTCGTTGGCACCATCTGGGGTCAGCAAATTATTGTAATACTTGCTGTAAATCGTTTCTGCGCTTGCTGGGCTGGGTGTGCCATCAGTATTTACGCCCGCCCAAACCAAAAATTTATTTTCCAACGATGTATCGGCCGCAGCGTTTATTCCATTCGCGGTCACCAGCGCAACATTCACCGGTCGCCCACCTTGAACAGACCACGCCCCATAAGAATATAGCCAATCACCATTAGAATCACGTAACGCCAATGGCGCATGACTGGTCGGATTTCGTAAAGTTCTTTGCCCCAAATACCCGCGCGCCAGCGGCGAATAGCCACGCATCAACAATAAATAGTTATAGTTCAAATTTGGATTATGGTTCATCAGATAAAAATTCTGATACAAAATACTCTCTTCGTCAGATGGTGCATAATATGCCAAATTATTCGCATAATTGGCGCTTTCTTGCGCAGCATTCACCATAGATGGACCATACGGCAACGCGCCCGCCGACCACGCAGTGCCACTGGTTGTTGAAGACCCACCACCAGACGACCCGCCGCCCGAAGAACCCCCAGTGGTATTATTATCGTTGTCATGGTCAAATACATCTGTCAATAAAACGACACCACCAATCGCCGCTGCGGCAACCGCCCCAGTCAAAACCATACCTTGGGTTGTAGACAGACCACTAAAAAAACCTCCTGTCTGTTGTGGTGTATTTTTCGCCTTGTATGTCTTTATTTGGGTATCACAAGTGGAAGAATCTGCACCATAAGATTGCAATATTTGTACCGCCGTCATATCATTGTTCATAAGTGCAGTACAAACCAAAGATAAACCAGTTGCATCAACAAAATTGACATTGGCGCCACTGTTGACAAGAATCTGCACTTGACGTGCATTACCGGCACGCGCCGCCGCCAACACTTGCGCAGACATTGTAAAATCATCGGCCGCATGCAACGCCAGCGGCGCAAAACACAATGTAAAAACACTTGTTTTGGCGAAATTCATTCCTACACTCTATGCAGACATTTTAACACAATCCGCCACACCAAGTCTAGGGGAAAAAACAAGTCGGGACTGTTGATCCCGACGTTTTATACATTCACTTGTTACAAGACTATTTGCTTCTTACAACCAAACTGTCACTTTTGATGCAGTTGCACGTATCGATTGCACGCAAAGCCTCTGCGGCTTTTTTGACATCGACAATGCTGTCTACAACAGTCTGTCCATCCACATTTCTATAATACACCTTTTGGGTTTTACGTGTCAGATTGCCATAGCAATCAACGATTATAACATCAGCATTTGCCACCTTTGTTTCGCTCTTAGTCGGTTTTGGTTCCGATTTTGCTTTTGGCTGTGCTGTTTTCTTCACCGCCGGTTTTGCACAAGGAGTGTTGTTTATTACACCATGCGCACCAGTGTTGATATTTTGATTGATGTTAACAACATTATTATTACCGTTTATCGTAACAGTACTTTTGTTCACCACAACAGTATCAGCCTTTGCCTTAGAACCGTATACGGTCTGGTCATTACAATCTGAACAACCTTTGCATCCACGCATCCCAAGCGCAATTATCAACGCACCAACCACAACCGAGCCCGCAAAGACCCATGTTTCTGGATATATTTTTTTTCTGTTTGCCATTTCTTTTCCCTTTTGTTTATATTAGGTTCTTGTTTTACACTTAATATTATAGACAATATTTTATCATTGTCAAGCATATATGTATAAATAAGATTTGCAACAAATGTGTTTTTTTGATAAAATATGCAAGAAGTAGGCAGGGTTTATGAAACATTCAAATCTGTTTTTGACAGTATTTTTTGGCGTAATTCCAACAGTTTGCGCGGCTGCCCCAAAATGTTCCCAGACCAATATTACACGTTGTCTGGATTCCGCCTGCGCGATAAATATAGGCATGAATCCTGCGGCGCGTTGTCAATATTGCGGAACCTCGCTGGCCGGCACCCCGCCCAAACAACAAGGGTTAAAAAACATCAGTGTTGGGCAATCTTCCAAGTACGCTCTTACCGACAAAGAATTGGCCGTTGCGCCATCTGACCCTGGGAAACGCTATATTTGGGCAACCACAGAATGCATTAAAAAGGTCGGTAATTGCACCGCCGATGATGTTTCAAATATTTACGATAAATTGATAGAACAATCTTGCAAGGCCGCCGGTGCAACCGTTCAAACCGACAAGGCCATAGCAACCGCCACACAAAAACCTTCTGAACTAAAGTGCACACAAACATTGGAAAATTGCATCGAAACAAAATGCGGTCGCCGGTATGAAATGTGTACCCAAGATTCAGATTTAGACAGAATCATTGCAGAATGCGCAACCGCGGCAACGGGCTGCGATGAATATGTCAACAAGGTAAAAAACGAAACCAAAACCTCTCGCAACAAGAGTGTTGCAAATGCACAAACACAACTTAGGGAACTGGTTCAAGACATTCAAACAGAACGCAAAAACAGATGGAACAACGTTGTTTCAAACTGTCAAAAAAAGACGGATTTTACAGAATGCAAAAACACTCTTACGGGTGCCTTTAACGATAAAATTGCTGAATTACTCTGCGCCCATTACAAAACCGCATGCGACGGCATGACAGGTAATATCAAGGTACCAAAAGGAACAGTTATAAATATACCCTCCACCAACCAAGGCACAAGGTAAAACCACTATGAAACAAGTGTTTAGATTTTTTTATAAATATGCTTGTATCGGCATTATTTCAACACTGCCGGTTATACTGGATGCAAGCGCAGCGGTGGTAAATCGCCCTACAGCAGGAAATCGCGCGGCGGCGGCACGCGTACAAAATCGCGCAGCCACAATAACTCAGACACCTGCGACAAATTCAAACGATTTGAACACTGAAGAAGAAATCGAAGAAATGCCAGAAGAACCCATTATTGTTGACAATAAATCTACGACATTTGCCAATGCTATGGCGGAAATTTCAAGTCCCAGTTTGCTGAATTCTGACCCTGGTTCGGCAAACGCCATTCAAGAATACATGGCTACCTATAATAATTCCAATGGTGGGTCATCATCAAACAATCCCACACCATCGGGTGCGGCAAATTGTAATAACAGTCTGCGCGCCTGTATGCAAGAAAAATGCGGTGACGATTTTTCCGATTGCGCCACAGACAACACAACAATCTGGGGTTCGAAACTAGATTTATGCCGCAACACAACAAACTGTACAGCGACGGAGTTTGCGGCGCTTGCGCCAGAAATTTTGGCGGATCGTGATGCAAATTTGCGTTTATCTTATTATCAGTCTGTTATCAATTGCGGTACGAACTATGCAAATTGTATATCCGAAGCCTGCGGCGGCACACTTACTAATTGCCTGTCCAAGGCGCAAGAAGACAAGGCGATTTCAGCGTGCGCCAATATTGCCAAAGAGTGCCGCGAACAAGACAGCGGTTTGGCCGCGCGTTTCATGGATGTATTCAGTGAATTACGCACCATCAAAGTTGGACAGGTAAAGAAAGACGAACAGCGTCTGTACGCCCTGCGGAATCTGATGCGCCACACCTGCGAAGACCTTGGGGCAATGTTTGACGAACGCACCCTAGACTGTGTTTATACTGTGAATTTCTGGTCAAGCGATTTTGAAAAACCGCTTGCGTCAAAGAAACTTTATGCCGGTAATAAATTTCAATGCACACCCGATTGGTTCGGCGTTGATGTAACAACATACAAAGAAAACGCATACCGCATCACCCGCGAACAGCAATCTGCAACCGGTGCGGCACTGGGTGCAGGCTTTGGAACAGCGGCAGGTTTGTGGTCATCTGGTGCCAGCCTAAACGGATGGAAAGCCACAAAAGAAAAGAAAGAGGCAAAAAACGACTGCAAAGATGCTGGCGGCACTTGGAAAGGCGGCAAATGCAGTTGGAACGAAGAAAAAAAAGAACAAACATTTTTGAGCAGTGGCAAAAAAGCGAATGGTGGGGGGTAAAGGCAGCGGTGGTGGAGGTACTCCAACAACCCCGAGCGGCGACCAAGAGGCAATAAATAAAGCAGATGAGCATGCAGATACATTTAACGGAGCGAGTAGCAATGAGCCTAACACCCACATGAATGCAGATGATCACGCAGATGCATTTACCGGAGCGAGTAGCAATGAGCCTAACACCCACATGAATGCAGATGATCACGCAGATGCATTTACCGGAGCGAGTAGCAATACCCACGATAGTGGCGGATATTCAAATGAGACCGGTCAAGGATATACAAAAAGCGGGCCATCTGACTCCGATGGTGGTGAATAACAAATACCGACGATTGTAAACAACTTGACAAAAACAAAATTTAAACTATATTTGTCCCTGTGGAAACACAGGGAGTTTTTATGATGCCAAACGCACATTTTTATTCCGCCAAGGCACGCGCCAGTTATAACGCGCGCACCGGCAAATATATTCCAGACTGGCAAAAACTGGCGCACACGACCCATAAAAATGTTAAATTAAGTGATACAGATATCATCCTTTCCAACTATGGCGCATATTCGCCCGCATATGTTACAACAAACGAAGATTGGCGTTTTATCGTAAAGTCTTTGAAACCACAAAACCAATCTGTTTTAACCATCGCCGGCAGTGGCGATCACCCAATTGCTTTTGCGACAAACGGTGCAAAATCCGTTGACACATTTGACATCAGTTATTTTGCCAAAGTTATAACTGACCTGAAAATCGCCGCAATTCAAACATTGGATTACAAAGATTACACAAATTTTGTATACAGTCTGCGCCCTGCCGCCCAACCGTCTGATATTTACGCTTTTGATAAAATTTCCGCCAAATGTCCGCGCACAACGCAAAATGCCATTCAACAAATGCGCGGCTGTTTCATATTTAAGCAAGGCATTGGCGTTTATCACGAACATTTACCAAATGAAACAGAATACGCGGCCACACGCGAAAATGGCATCCAACAAATGAACTTTATCTGGTCCGATGTTGACAGTTTGCCGAATTATATGACAAAAAAGTATGACTTGATTTATTTATCAAATGTCTTTGAACACTATCGCACAGAAAACCAAATTATAAAATCCTTAAACATTGTTCGCCCTGGCCTGGCCGATGACGGGCGCGTGGCATTATATGTATCATCAAATACGCCCGCCAAAAAAGTGGCCCAACTGGTCAATGCGGCCACGCGCAGCGAATTAAACAAATTTGATTTTGTTGATTCCAGCAATGGAATACTTATGATACTTGCGCCATCACAATCAAGATAAATTTAATACTTTACGCCTGAACCAATCTTAACAATTCATCGCGGTCTGTGACGATGGTTATGCCATTATCGCGCCAATCTTGTGATATCGTTTCAAAGTCCATAATATTTGTCGCACCCAGATATAGAACTGGTTTAAACTTCTCTTTTATTTTTACCAGTTCCGCAATTGGTGATGGTTTTTGTTTGCCTGCACCAAACCAATCCAGTTCATCTGCAACCCAAAAATCCTCGTCCATATGTGATGCAATTGCAAAACCATTTGCAATTATTAAACCATCTTGCATGGATGCGTCAATACCTGCGCCAACCAAAAATTCATACAAATCTGATTCTTTTTCGGTTATGACATTGTCATCCGACACTTCATCGTCGTCGTCATCAAAGTTTATATCGGCAAATACCGGCACATCTGAATCCGCCGAGATATCAAAATCCGTTGGTATTGGCAGGCCTGTTTCAGTATCGTGCACACCATCTAAATGTTCGAATATCGGTGTAAAATTTGTATCGGGTTTTGGTTCCTCGACCACGCGCGGCGTTTCTGATTTCTGGGCAACAATTGGGGCATCTGCAAATGGCGCCTTGTTAAAGACAGACATCTGGCGCGTGCCATAATTTTTACGCGCACGCATAAAACTTTCGCGCATTTCTTGGGGAATACCATGCGGCAATACCGGTAAAGTTTCACGTTCGGTGACAACTGGTTCGGCGGGTGCCGCTGGTGGCGGTGGCGCAGGTGGCATAAAACAATTTGGCATTGGAACCTTAATCGGCACAGATTTGTTGCGCAGTGTTAAAACAGTTGTTGCAACATACAATGGCACCGCCGCCAAGACCAACAATCCAAAAACCAAACCACTAAAACCATGCAAATGCATATGCAACATATGTGTCCAATGCGCACCAGAAAACATATTAAAACCGAACAAGCCGCGTAATACTACCCACATGACGGCGACATAAAATACTGTCCAAACAACCGCCCGATAATGCGTAACCAAAATATCAAATATCTTTTTCATCATGATAATTATAGACACATTTTACAATCTGTCAAGAATATAATGGTTAGTGCGGGCGGTACCGCGATTTACTAACCGCCCCTTGCGGGGCGGTCAGATACAGGACACAATATAAATTTCTGTCTTTTTTACTGCACTGCGGGACCCGACGGTTCGGCAACATATGAACAGGTCGACATATTCACATAATTGCCGGCAACAGACGAATTCATACCACAAGTATTGCCACCAACAGAATATACGCACGCACGTGATACAGTCGTACTCATTGGGGCATAATAGAACTGTGCCGCATCACAAGAGGTTACATCTGTGAACTTTGCGCATTCGTTCCGCCATTGGTCACAGTTGTTGACCGTTGGGAAAGTATTCAGGCACAGCCCATAATTGTTCGCCGTTGTCAAATTCGCGATGCATGCACTGCCCGAAACCTGACAAGGGTTGCTTATCAACTGTGTCGTGGTAAGGCCACCTGGGCGATAGTTGAACACCGCGGATGCGCATTCGTTCGCATCTGTGTACAGGTTGCAGGACAATGCCCAGTTTTCGCAATTCGTAACAACCGCGGTCGGCGTCATCGCATTCGGCAAGTTCAATGCCCACTTTACGTAGAAATCGCGCAACCTGTCAATAGTATGGGATTTATTCAGCCCAACGCGATTCAAATCATCACCCACGCGACAGTTGATATTGTTGCCTTCTACAAAAGCGGTAATCGCCGTCGCAGCACCACCAACACCTGCGCCGATTCCCGCCCCAATCAAAGTATTTTTCAAAACGGTACCTTTCCGCCCTTCGTTCAATACGCTAAGGTCGGCGAAAATATCCCGCATAGCGCGTACATCGGCACCAATTTGACCATAAGGTACACATTGCTGCCCTTCTGTTCCACAACTTAAATTGCCGGTGTGAAGATTTTTAAACGAGCATTGTTTTAACAGATTCGCAATTGTCGGTGCCTCGCGTGCTTGACAGTCGGTTGACTTTTTCATCGCTTCTTCAATGTATTTCTGCTCTGTATCCGATACGGTTGCGCCTTGGATATTTGTAATATCCGCAAATACGAAAGTTACACATTTATCGGTTGCAAATTTATCTTGGCATCTTGCATATTCTTCTTCAAGTTGAACCCAGTTATCATAGGCCTCTATAATAGCTGTGCATTGAGTGTCGGTAAGTTCGCTCATGCCTTGGGAAATTGTGGAGGTGCTTTTGCCTTGGGAATCTGTGGAGGTGCTGTTTTTGACATACACCCGCAGCGCACCAGCCTTATTTTTTTCTTTTATTTCCTTTAACAATTTTTTACGCAACTCTGCATCATTGCAATCAAAGCCTGTGGTTGCTTTGTGGCCGGTTAGTGCACCAACCACACCACCAACAACAGTTCCACCACCAATACCAACCAATGCCATCGACTTGGTTTGGTTTCTTAACGCGAAACCAAACAGGTCTTTATTGCATGTAAATGTAGAACCTGTGGCCTGCCACACTTCGGCCGGTCTGTTGTCGCCAAAAACGTCCAGCCATTCATTTGTGATAAGCTTGTCTTTGTTATATGCCGCGACACGCAACAAGCATTCGGCCTTTTCCGCATCCCAACGCGCATAATATCCACGTTTTGCATCATACTGACCGTTGTTGTTAACTTCAACGCCTTGTGGATTCTTTTTTACCAATTTGGTGTGTTTTGTTCGATTATATGCGCTTTCGTCGCGTCCGTATTCACCCGTTACCAAATCGTCTTGGCCAACTGCATCAAGGGACGAACCGTATGTGTTCTTGTCCAGCAACAGGCAGGTGTTTTTCGCCTGGGTCGGGGTTAGACCTGTTTGACGCAAAACGAATGCATAGTACGATGGTTGGACTTTGCGAATATTAAAGTCAATCCAAACATCGGCACTGCTTTCGTATACGTTTTGGCAATTTACACGAACGGTCGAAATGCACTTGTCAACCTGAACCATGCACAGCCCCATGCCGTTCATAATAGAATTACGCACATCTTCGTCATAGAGCGAATTTATTCCATTAGGCAGCGCACCACCGTTGACACAAGCCAGAACATCGTTCATACAATCTTGAACCGTATAGGTTGAATTCATCACGCCGCCATCTGGACAAACAGGCACAGGTGTCGGAGTTGGCCCAGGTGTTGGCCCCGGGGTTGGCTCTGGCGTCGGTTCAGGGTCAATCACATCTTGTGAAAACGTGATATTTCCGGTTGCACTGACCGGCAAAATTGGAATGGACGGCATACGCGATGTTGCAGTACTAACCGCGACACGGTCGCGCCCCCGCGCCGATGCCCCGCGCGCAGTTTCCGCCGCCCATGACGCATCCGCAACCGCAAATGCACAAGCAAATATTAGACTATAACCCGTTATTTTCAGCAATTTTTGCATGAAAGACCTCTCCTTTCTATTCCTTGTATTATATCATAAAAAAACATTATAACAAAGTATTTTTTAGTGGGCAGTGGTCAGTGCGAACGCCCCTAACCACTTACACTAACCACTAACACTAGTTACATTTGAATTTCCTGGGTCGTTTCAACTGGGGTTTGCCATTTGATGCACGGCTTATAGACCAAAAGATAACCATCGCACTTTCTGTCGGTACCAGACCCACTAAACCCCACACAACTCAAAATACTCTGGTCTTTGCAATTTTGCGTTACGGTTTTAATGATACACATCTCTGTACTTGGACTGTATATCGCCGTCTTGTTTACCTTAGTAACAACAACTGGCTTACCATCATCGCCTGGCACCGTCAATTCGTACTCTGAATACCCAGTTGCAGAAGTATCTATATGGCCAAAGACATATCCAATTTCGATATCACCTTCTTTAATTTGTTTGTCTTCCACATTAGACGCAATAGACAAACACATTGCGGCCTTTTTATCTTGGTCACGCGCCTTGGCTGCTTCGCTGATAAAGTCATTATATTTAGATTCATAATTTGCAGTCGCCTGACTTACCGCAGATTCGAAAATCTTGGAACCATACGTATCTAACAAGTGCGGAAATCGCGTAAATTTATTATATTCCCCATCGTCGCGGTTCGCACTGTACCGCCATGTCTGTTCACGCCCATTCAGACACACATCAACAACAGGATCTTTGGCAATGATATCCAGTTTTTGTTTAACAGACATTATCAAACTGTCCATCGCAGATTTAATTCTTGCCACTGTAACCGCATTTTTTGAGCTTGGCGCATCAAACATACTTTTATAACCACCATAATCTATATCATACGTGACTTTTTGATTGCCTTGTTGATTCGTTTCATTCTGATTCAAGGTCAACAATTTAAAATTCGCCAAACCATCAAGAACTGTTCCGCCCTCGCCATCTTCATAACTTATCAAAGATTCAGTTCCTATAACACTGTCCTCTGCAAAAGCGTCACACGATGCTGTATCACCACAAACCTTGACCATCGCCGCGTCAGCCGCCTTTTGACACTGCGTCAACATATTACTGTCAATCGACAAGAATACGCCTTCGGCAACTTTCAACAACTCTTCATAAATCTCTTCTGACTTCTTAACGTTTTTGCCCTGCCCTTCGTACATACAGGCCGTCAGAGTTTCCGCGGGACACAAACCAACTATCGTATCTGTATCCAAACCAACACATTGCGTATAGTTTTCGCCACATCTATCTTCGTTTTGCAAACAAGATTTGAACGCCTTGGTACAAGAATCTACACGCATAGATGCCAACCGCGCATAAACGGATTCTATAATTTTTTTGTCCATCGCCTCGCATGGTTCTATTTCAACCTTGCACAACGACCGGAAAGTATTAGGGCGCGTCAAACATAAATCATAAGAACCTTCGGGGTCCTTTGGGTCTATATTGTCTTTACATGCCTTTTGAAAACATTGCGAAATATTCGAAATGCAAGACGAACGAACATTATTTTCGGCAATCAACTCCGCAGACTTCAACTCTGGCGCAACTTCACGCAAGAAAGTATCCCAGACTTGGTCGCGCACAGCAACGCACTGCTTGGTCACATCCATACATAACGGCTTTTTCGATTCCAACGAATCATAGGTCGATGCCGCAATCTCTATCACAGTAAGCGCACCTTGGATTTGTGTCTTTTGACTTGTTTTCTTTTTAAGTTGTTTTGAAATGTAATCCGATGTCACACAGCCAGAAAAATCTTCACCACATCCACCTGTCGTCTGCATACACTGTTTGAATTGAAATGTGCATTGCCCCAAATCATACTTATTCGCACTGCGATACTGTTCTAATGCTGCCTCACGCATCGCATTTTGTGCCGCCGCCAATTTTTGTGCGCTTTGCGTACGCTGTTGCTTCAAACTGTTTTCATATGCCGCACAGTCAGAACGCACGCGCTGCTTGTACATCGATTCCATCATTGTTTTATGCGCAGAACATTCTGGAATCTGGGCATTGCACAAATCCGCCGAAGCACGAAACAATTTGTCACCTGTCTGTTTGCTGATATCATCATCCGCGGTCGCAAAAATATCTTGCATATCATCAAATTCCACCGAGGAATTCCAATTTGAAAAATCCAATAAATCGCGCTTTGATTGGTTTTTATCGCCCGCGACACTTTTTGTAATCGCGTCTACTTTGGCCATAACCGCTTCGCCATCTTCGCCCATCTGAATCTTTTCAACCCCAGCGGTCGCCATTTCGTAACTCTGGGTATCTAATTTTTGAATTTCCGCCAAAATCGCATCATATTCAGAATTTTTATCACTGCACATACAACGTCCGCCATTTGCGTTGTCCATCATGCAAAAAGAATCCATACATCCATTAAATTTGTTCAAACATTCTTCATCAACAAGTGTATTCTGGGCCGCCGCTGCGACCTTGGTTCCACTGCCCACAACACTTTGCGTTTTTGCCGCACGACCACGCGACACCGTTTGTGCGGCCACATTATTTTGCGTTGTGGCGCGGCCACGCTGTTGAACAGTCGGCTGTGCAACTTGGGTCGCCGACCCACGCGAAACAACCGCAGTTTCAGATGTGCTGCGCCGCGCAGAACGCGCCGTTTGCGTTGCTTGTTCTGTTGTTGCAGAGGTCCGCGAACGCACACCACCCGCGGTTGCGGCCACCGCAGCATCCAAACAGCCGACAAATATCAAGAATACCACAAGAATATTTTTCAAAATTCTCTTTCCTTCTACTATCTTGATTATTTTATCAAAAAAAGCAATATATGACAAGCAGAATAAAATAAAAAAGACCCCGAACGGGGTCTCTAAAAAATATTTACTTGGCTTTATTTGCCTGTTGCACGACGCTTTACCGCAACGGCTTTCTTGGCCGCAGGTTTTGCCGCACGTGCCGCAGGTTCTTTTGCCGCAACTTTTTTTGTTGCCGCTTTAGCTGGCTTTTCTGCTTTGGCCGCTTTCTTTGGCGCCGCATCAGTTGCAACTTCTTCTTTTGCCGCCGCCGCTTTTACTTCTGGCTTCGCCGCTTTCTTTGC
>JAFZVH010000045.1 GCA_017617915.1 Alphaproteobacteria bacterium | reverse complement strand
TGCACGCGGTATGATTTCGAAAATCTGTAAGAATTATACTTTCAATCATATCAACCAAAGGTTAGATTTTTTGGTCGGTTTTTTCAAGAATAAAAGCGGCAGCTGCCGCTTTCAAATTTGGAGGCTTGGGTCGGAATCGAACCGGCATACAAGGATTTGCAGTCCTCTGCATAACCACTCTGCCACCAAGCCATCAAAGGAACAAAGCGATATTAAACAAAAAAAAATTGTTTTTCAACATAAAAAAATGTATACTATTAAAAATATTGGAGCAGAGAGATGAAATACACACAACTATCTGTAATTTGTGCGTTGTTGCCGACGATTGCGTTTGCGACCGATGATGATTGTATGACGCGTCGAACTGTGCCAGATGGTGTTCTGGACCTGGAAACTGTGGTGGAATTGGGGCTGTGCCGTAATCCAGAAACTGCGTCTGCATATTATTCTTTGGAGGCCACGCGTTTGAACAAAAACGCCGGATATGCGGATTATTTGCCGTCTGTTAATGCATCTGCATCGTTCAGTAAGAGTTATAATAACGAACGTTGGGGCGATTGGCAGTACAGCGGTCCAGGCGGTGGTGTGTCAATTTCTGCAACCTATCTGATTTTTGACTTTGGAAAAAGGTTGGCAAATTTGAATCAATTGGCTGCGACGTGGCGTGCAACTGGGTTCGACTATGATGAACGGGTGCAAAATTATGTGTACGGCGTAATTGGCGCATATTATTCACTGTTGAATGCAGACGCTGATGTAGAAAGTGCAAAAACCGCGCGCAGTGTTGCGAAAAACGCACTGGATGCGGCGAACCAGAAATATAAATCCGGGGTGGTTGCGCGCGCCGATGTGTACAAGGCAGAAACCACACTGGCAAGTCGTGATTTAGACCTGGAACGTGCAAAAAATAATCGCGAAATTTCCAAAGGTACACTGTTAACCAAATTGGCGTTTCCTGCGGACCAAGATATAAAAATCGCCGATATGTCGGGTGATTTTGGCACGCCGCGTGAAAATAAAAATATAGATGAACTGATAGAAATTGCCCGGGAAAGGCGCCCTGACCTGCTGCGTGCGTCGGCAAACAAAGACGCCGCATGGCATCGTCGTAATGTTGCTTTTTTGAAAAATTTGCCCAGCATCAGTGCCACAGGTTCTGTGTCTTGGGGTGGTGACAGTTTTGGTGATATGTTTGTTCCAACGTCTGAAAAGATAAACGGTTCAATTGGTATTCGCGCATCTATGCCGATATTTGCGGGTTTTGCAAATATGTACGGTCTGCGCAGTGCCCAGGCGTCCTATGACAGTGCAACAGAAAATGTGCGCAGCACAAATAACAACGCAATGCTGGACGTGTTCAGCGCGTATCAAAATTATAAAACCGCCCAGACAGTTTTAACACAAACGGTAACGTTGCTTAAATCTGCGACAGAATCAGAACGTTTGTCGGCGGGAATGTATCGCGCCGGTCGTTCAACGATGTTAGATTGGCAAACGGCCCAGTCTGAATTGGTTTCTGCCCAGAAACAAAACAATGCGGCAAAGTACGATTTGTATACTAAACGCGCGGCATTGGCATTGGCCATTGGTGATATAAAATCCGAATTAGAAAAGGATGAATAATGAAAAAAAATCTAAAAAATATTCCGGAAACAAGGCCGTCTTTTGTGCGTCGGTTTTTTGCGTGGGTTTGGCGGCATAAATGGTGGTCTGGGACTGTATTGGTTGTTTTGTTAACGGTGGGTATATGGTGGTTTTTTGCGTCCATTCCCGAAAAAGTCGAATATGTGACGGTAAACATATCGCGTGGAGATTTGCGTCATGTGGTGACCGCAACGGGTGAAATAAACCCAGTAAACACAGTTAGCGTTGGGTCCCAGGTTTCTGGTACAATCGAAGATATTTATGTCGATTATAACTCGCACGTGAACAAAGGTGATTTATTATTGAAAATCGAACCATCTGTATTGCAGGCCTCTGTGGACGAAGCCCAGGCTGCATTAGATTCTGCGAAATCACAGTTAAATTTGGCCAAGGTGGAATATGAGAGCAATCGCGAATTATATAAAAATGATTTGTTGCCCCGTATAGATATGGAAAAATCTCAATCGAATTATGAACAGGCTGTCCAATCGGTCAAACGTATGCAATCTCAATATGATCGTGCAGTGACAAATCTGGGCTATGCAACGATTACATCGCCAGTCGAAGGCACAGTTATTTCGCGCAAGGTTGACAAAGGACAAACTGTGGCTGCGTCTTTCCAAACGCCGGATTTGTTCGAAATTGCCGAAGACCTTTCTAAAATGCAAATTGAAACCGCTGTATCCGAATCAGACATTGGGGTTATCAAAGAAGGTCAAACAGTCACATTTACTGTCGATGCGTACCCAACAAAAAAATTTAACGGCACCGTCCGCCAGGTGCGTTTGTCACCAACAACTACGTCAAAT
>JAFZVH010000044.1 GCA_017617915.1 Alphaproteobacteria bacterium | reverse complement strand
TGAAGAAATGGCAAAAAATCTAAACGATAGTGATCGTTTTTTCACGAAATGTAAGGCCGCTTAAAATCTTAATTCTGGATTTCGGCACATTAAAATATTCAGATAACAATTCAATAACCGCCCCATTGGCACGGCCTTTTTCTGGGGCGGTTGTTGTATAAACACGTAAAACACCGTCGGATTCTACGACTTTGTTTTGTTTGGCATGAGGTGTGACACGCACCTTAAAATTCTTCACTGAATCTGTCATCACTCATAATATGGACATGGAAATGCATAACGGATTGCCCTGCACCACGACCAGTATTTGCAATTGTTCTGAAATTATTACGCAACCCCAATTTTTCAACTGTATTGCGAACCCCACACCAGAAAGCCAACTGAACATCGGCCGGTGCATTTTGTGTAAAATCGAAAATATCAGTATATTCCCCACGTGGAATCACCAATACGTGAACCCGCGCACGTGGCGAAACATCATAAAAAGCCAACACATTATCATCGCTATATACTGATTTACATGGAATTTGACCGCTTAAAATTTTTGCAAACACATTATCTTTATCATACATATAAAACCCCTTTCGTTTATGCCATTAAAATAATACATGGCATGGGGTATAAAATCAAGGCTTGAAATGCAAATTTTTTTAACTATATTTGTCGCATAGCAAAGGAGTTGTATATGTTTAAACCATTGCACAATTATGTCCTGTTGGAAAGAATCGAAGAAGAAAACAAAACCGCAGGCGGAATTATTATCCCAGATAACGCCAAAGAAAAACCAGTCCGTGGTCGCGTTATTGCAGTTGGGGATGGAATATTTGAAAACGGACAAAAAATACCAGTGACTGTCAAAACCGGCGATGTTGTGATGTTCGCGAAATGGGCGTCCAGTGCAAACGAAGTCAAAATCGATGGCCACGATTATGTTTTAATCAAAGAATCTGATATTCTTGGAATTTTATAACAAAGGAAACAAACAATGGCAAAAGATATTGTTTTTAATACTGATAAATTATCTGCGGGCGTCGATAAATTGGCGAACGCTGTGAAAATCACAATGGGCCCCAAGGGTCGCACTGTGGTTATTGAACGTAGTTATGGCGCACCAATCGCCACCAAAGACGGCGTCACGGTTGCAAAAGAAGTTTCGTTAAAAGATCCGGCCGAAAACATCGGTGCAAAAATGATTCAAGAAGTTGCAAAACGTGCGGGTGACAGTGCGGGTGACGGCACAACGACCGCCACTGTATTGGCACAAAATTTATTCCGTTCGGGTCGCCGTGTTATTGCAGCAGGGATGAATCCTATGGACATCAAACGTGGAATTGACATTGCGGTTGCTGCGGTTGTTGACGATATTGAAAAACATGCACGTCCGGTCAAAGATTCTTCTGAAATCGCCCAGGTTGCAACAATTTCTGCAAACAGCGATTCGGAAATTGGTCAAAAAATTGCAGACGCCATGGACAAAGTCGGCAAAGAAGGTGTCATCACTGTCCAAGAAGCCAAAGGTCTGGACACAGAAATCGACGTCGTCGAAGGTATGCAATTCGACCAAGGATTCATGTCACCCTATTTCGTCACAAACAGCGAAAAAATGTTGGCCGAATTAGAAAATGCTCAAATTTTGGTATCTGAAAAAAAGATTACTGGCTTGCAAGCATTGCTGCCCATATTGGAACCAATCGCACAATCGGGACGCCCACTTTTGATTATCGCCGAAGATGTCGAATCCGAAGCATTAGCAACGTTGGTGCTGAATCGTTTGCGCGGCGGATTAAAGGTTTGTGCGGTCAAAGCCCCTGGCTTTGGCGATCGCCGCAAAGAAATGTTAAAAGATATTGCCATTGTGACCGGTGCAACGGTTATATCTGATGATATGGGCATGACATTTGAAAACATCACACCGGCGGTTTTAGGTTCTGCAAAACGCGTCGTTGTATCCAAAGATAAAACTTTGTTGGTCAACGGCGACGGTGACAAAGACGCAATCAAAGATCGCGCTGATGAAATCCGCAAATCCATTTCCACATCAACCAGTGATTATGACCGCGAAAAATTGGCCGAACGTTTGGCTAAATTGGTCGGCGGCGTTGCTGTGATTCACGTTGGTGGAATGACCGAAGTCGAAGTCAAAGAAAAGAAAGATCGTGTCGATGACGCGTTGGCTGCAACACGTGCCGCGGTCGAAGATGGCATTGTCGCCGGCGGTGGTGTCGCATTGGTTCGCGCAGTTGCTGCATTAAAAGATTTGCACGGTGCAAACGCCGATCAAAATGTCGGTATCGATATTGTCCGCCAGGCGATTGTCACACCATGTATGCAAATTGCTGAAAATGCAGGTGTATCTGGTGAAATAGTCGTCGGTAAAATCATGGAAAACAAAG
>JAFZVH010000043.1 GCA_017617915.1 Alphaproteobacteria bacterium | reverse complement strand
GTCAGACAATGGGTGTGTTAAACCGGTTGACAGCCCCCACATAAACGACAGACGTGTGTCAGATTCAGACTTTGACGTAAAGTAGTCCCAATTCAGTGTCGCCTTGGGCAATGCAAAACCCAAGCCGCCGCCCAGATAAAATCCGCCAAGAAAATCATAATATGCATTCGCCATCAAATAAGTTGTGGACAATTTGAACGTGAAATCGTCTTCGGAATCTTTGAACTGGGAAATATAACCAAGTTCTAAATCGCCACGCCATGCAGGACCAAAATGACGGCCCGCAAAAATATCTGCGCCAAATACCGGTTCGAAAATATAACTGTCGTGATCAGAATCTGGATCAAGTGCCGCCGATGATGGACTGGCCTTGTATTTATTCCGCCAACTGGGCATATCAACACCAAGGCGCAAACCAACATAGCCAAGTGGTGCAGTTGAAACAGGTTCTGAAACCATCACAGGTGCAGGAGTGACTTCTGGTTCTTCTTCTATATTGTGCGAAATAACCGTATCAGCAAACACCGGTTCACCATACATTTCTGGTTCTGCCGCAGTTATATATATAATGCGCTGTTTTTTCGGTTTCGCACCGCATTGTCCATTGCTAAATGGGCAGTCCGCAAGTGCCGCAACAGTTGTTAAAACAGCGATAGAACTAACCAAAATCTTGTTCATAGACTTTTTCTCCTGAATTCCTTTCTGCGTATATGATATCATATTTTTGTCCCTTTTCAAAGTGCAAAAAAACAGTTTTATGTTTTTTATGTGTCGTGTGCGCCAATCATCCTTGACCCAAATGTTTTTTTTTACTAATATCGTCGTTATGGAAGATAACACAGTTATTGCTTTTGCGAATGTTGGCGCGCGGTATGACAACAATCCTGATATTTTGACCGATGTGTCGTTCAATATCAGTGCGGGTTCGTTCTATTTTCTGTCGGGCGCATCGGGCGCGGGCAAGACCACTTTGTTGCGTTTGATTTACCAGTTGCACAAGCCTTGCCGCGGAATGATAAAACTGTTTGGACGGCCGACAAATAATATATCGCACGATGAAATTGCAGAACTGCGCCATAAAATGGCGATTGTGTTCCAAGAATATTCTTTGCTGTCGCATATTTCTGTGTTCGATAATGTTGCGTTGCCGCTGCGCGTGCGCGGGGTTGCGGAAGATAAAATTAAAAAACTGGTGAATAAGACTCTGGAATGGGTCGGGCTTGCAAAGTACGCAAATGCAAATCCAAAAACACTTAGTGGTGGTCAGCAGCAGCGTGTTTCTGTGGCGCGTGCGATTATTGTACAGCCCGCAATTATGCTGGCGGACGAACCGACAGGAAACTTGGATGATGAAAATGCATCAAGGCTGATGGAACTGTTTATCCAAATGAATAAAATGTTTGGGACGACGATAATTCTGGCGACGCATAATTCAAAACTGATGGAAACTTATAAGTTCCCAGTAATGCATGTCGAAAATCATAAACTGACTTTCTTGGGTGGCGCGGCAAAAACGACGGTTAAAAAGGCTGCAAATGCCGCCGCCGCAACGGAATATTTCGCAGACCTGACGCGGCAATTCAAAGAAATCGGGGAAAAGTAATGAAACGACCAATTGTTTTTTCTCTGGTGCATGAACAGTCTGTCTTTATGACGGCGGTTATGGGGGTTATGACTTTCTTGGCGGTGATGGCGTTGGGATTGGCGATTGCGATTGGTGGCGGCGTTGTGAATTGGAACCGTCAGTGGGATGCGTATGCGTCTGTTCAAGTGTCGGGCGAAAAAAATGTCGCGGCGGTGAAAAAAATCTTGGCGGATAATAAAGATAAGTTGGAATCTAGTCGCGAAGTGTCATCTGATGAAATGTTGAAACTGATGCGGCCTTGGGTTGATGGCGGGCGCGATACATTGCAAAAGTATTTGCCGACTATGTTCGAGGTTCGGTTCAAACAAGGCACAGATATGGTGGCGGTTGGCGATGCGGTCAAAAAGCATGGTCGTTTTATTTCGCACAGTGATGCATTGCGGCCGTCTGTGTCAGCGGGTTGGAAAATGGTCGCGATATTGTCGGTTGTTTTGGCGTTGATAATTGGAACTATTGGTGTGTGTATATCTTTTATTGCGCGTAATACGGCGGTGCTGCATCGGCGTGAATTGGAAATATTAAATCAAGTTGGTGCAAGCGATTCGTTTGTCGCGCACCAGATGCAAATCATAGTTGCAAAAATATGTTTTGTTGCGTGCTTTTGCGGATTCTTGGCGGCGGTGCCGATATTACTGGGAACTGTCGCGGTGGCGCATTCGGCGCGCGTTGGTTTGATGGCAATGCTGAATATCAGTGGTGCGGGCTGGGGCGTATTAGTCGCGGTGCCTGTTATTATAATTATATTTGCAATATGGATTGCAAGGAAGACGACTTTAAAGATTTTGAACCAATAATATGAAATTTTTGCGACCATCTTTTTTGCTGTTTACTGCGTTCGTGTTTGGCGGAATAGTGTTCAAGTTGACCAGTCCGAACGATTGCAACTTTATTGTGTCCAGTGATAGTATTTTTGTTTTAACTGGCGATTTTCGGCGAATTCCTTTTGCAATGCAGCAAATGGAAAAATATCCCGATTCTGATTTGTATATTATTGGCGCAAAACCTGATGCTGCATATGAAAAAACTGGGCGCGCAATAATAGAATCTGGTTCAGAATCTACATATCAAAATGCGGTTGCAATACGCGAGATTGCTAATAAATCTGGTCTGGATCGAATCGTTTTGATAACAACCGAAGATCATATGTCGCGGGCAAAATACCTGGTGCAATCAGAGTTGCCGCGCGCCCAGATTGTGGCGTGTCCAGTTGCACTGTCTGAAATGTCGCCGTCACGCAGATTGGAACGGTGGATGATAGAATATGTCAAATACTTGGTGACCTTGGTCGGTATCAAGGAAAGTCCGAACTTGTTGTAAATGAAAGGTAAAAGAAAATGGTAAGAACGGTTATATTTAAATTTTTATTGGCGGTTTAT
The DNA here is from genome assembly GCA_017617915.1 of Alphaproteobacteria bacterium. GTDB lineage: Bacteria > Pseudomonadota > Alphaproteobacteria > Rs-D84 > Rs-D84 > Enterousia. The sequence continues at coordinate 4,909 of JAFZVH010000043.1, read as the reverse complement.
TTTGTGTTGTGGGCGCCGCTGTTGTTGCTGGGGTTGGTTTCTAAAAAACTTACCAGTTTCCTTATTATAACTGACGCACGTGGTGTGTTATTGTTGGCGCGAATCGTTGCGGGAATAAAGTATCGCATATATTATCCGCCAACCGAAGAAAATGGTGTGCCGGCCCAGCCCAACGGTAATGTTCGTTTGGACGGCAAGGCGATTATCGCATCCAAGCATATGTCGATACTGGAAGTTGCTATTTTGGTCACGAATATTCAAAATCCATTTTTCATTTTGAAACGCGAATTGCTGTGGATTCCGATATATGGCTGGTCTTTTTGGCGTATGGGGCTGCAGCCTGTAAATCGTGCGCGCGGTGCGACAAATATGAATAAATTGGCGGCGGCGGTGACCAAGAAAATTATGGATGGCGGAACACTGATTATCTTTCCCGAAGGTACGCGTGTGAAACCAGGGGAAAAGAAAGAGTTAAAGCGCGGTCTGTTGTTCTTGGCGCATGTGTTAAAGTTGCCGATAATGCCGGTTGGTGTTGATACAGGCGTGTTCTGGCCAAAGCGTGGCCGTATGCGTTCGGGCACCGCAAGTGTGTATTTTGAACCATTATTGCCATCGACGGCAACATTGCCGGAAATAGCCGAAGCAATAAACAGGCATAGTGCGTAGTGTTAGGGGTGTTCCCCGCAAAAGTGCTGGATTTCTGGACCAAAATCGGTTGATTTAAACGTACCTTTAAATCAACCTGTTTTTTTCGGGTTTTGAAAAATCAAAAATTCCAGATTTCTGGGATTTTTTGTTTCCGAACAGTATTTTTGTATCGGTCGATTTAAAGGTACCTTTTTGTCACAATTTTTAGTGGTTAGTGATTGGCGCGTCACACCGCGGAAACATGGAATCTCGTCAGGCTTGGTCGAGAGCAAAAGTTCTCCTCCACCGGAGGAGTACAGCGTGGAACGCTGGGAGGTGGGGCCCACCCCGTCCCGCTTTCGCTGACGCTACAGCGAGCCCCCCCCTCCGCAGGAGGGGAACTAAAAAAGGAAAGGAAAAATGAAAAAATTATTGTTTGTTGTTTTGGCTTTGTTTGTTTTTTCTGTTCGTGCCGATAATACCATTACTTCCAAAGAATATGTAGATACACAGGTTTCAAATTTACAAACACAAATTCCCGCAAAGAATGCGAATACTGTTCTGACAAATACTGGTACTGCGGGCACTGTTGGCGAAAAGGCGATTTATAATTCAAATAATGATTATGCAGAACAGCAAGACGCACTGGTAACTGCGGGTGCTTTTAACAGTGCAGTTCAAAATGCATTGGAAAGCGAATTCGTCTGTATTGAGTGGCAGGGCAGCACCCATGACAATGCACATTGCCTGCTTTACGAAGTGCAAAACGCATATCATAAAAGTAAGAATTTGTTTGATTCAAATCAGTTATTAGAAGCCCCAGGTTGGGTTGAAGAAAATGGAGTTTATACTGGTATGGCCAGTGATATGTTTAATACGCATGGGCATAATCGTGGATTCGTGTTCCAACAGGCGTTTAAACCAAATACACGATACACATTGTCATATACTATGAGTGGTTCGGGAAATGACGGTCTGATCAGAGCTCGCTTTGTTATTACTTATACAGATGGGATTGGGCGAGACGTTCCTTATGTGGCATCTGGTGAAACAAAACATGTTGTGATAACAACGCCAGCGGACAAGACAATTTCATATATTTGGTTCACGTACGGTGAGGAGGGCAGAGTATCAATTAGCAATGTTCAATTGGAAGAGGGCGCGACAGCCACGCCGTATCAACCTTATGGGGAAAATACGTATTTGCCGCAAAATTAAAGTGCAAGCATTAAAATAATTCCAAGGCCTGCAATGATTATTGCCGCCGCGGTTAGGGGCCAAAAGAACTTTTTAACAATTGCATTGGCGCGCGATTGAAAGCGCCACAACAAATAACCAAAGATTGCGAATCGCCCAGTGCGAAATACTGCGGACAAACCTAAAAACAGCAGGGCCGGAAATCCCATAAAGCCAGCCGTTATCGCCATCAGTTTATATGGAATTGGTGTTACCGCCGTCATAAAGATTATGAATACGCCATGTTTAATAAACATAGTTTTGGCCAATTCAAATTTTTCCATACTTGCAAAGTTTTCTATTATCCACATACCAACCGAATCGAAAACCATCAGTCCAATGCAATATGCAATCGCACCACCAACAATTGACCCCAGTGTTGCCGCCAGCACAACCGGCACCGCGCGTTTTTTGTTTGCAACAATTGGTGGGGTCATAAAAACTTCGGGTGGAATAAACAAAAATATGGATTCGCAGATTGTCAGCACGAACACCAGCCATGTGTATGCTTTTGTTTCAGCCTTGGAAAGTAAATATTCGGACAGTTTCATTTGATTTTCGGCCTTTTTGTTAAATTTTTGCTTGATTGTTTTCGAATATATTATACCTTTACATTAGAAATAAAACAACAGGTTAGTCAAATGCCGAAAAAACAAATCGATTCGAATCGTAATGAACGGGTTGCCGCCAAAGTCCAAACACTGGTCGCCGAAATATTGCAAAACAATTATGCCGATGACCCTGTGCTGTCGGGTGTGTCTTTGGTTGGTGCGGTGGCACATGGTGGTTTGCAATTTGTGCGCCTGTTCTTTTATTGTCGGACAAATGATATAGATGCGGCCCAGCGCAGGTTGGATATTGAAACCAAAACGATTCGTTATCAGATGGGGCAAAAACTTGACCAGAAATATGTTCCACAAATTAAATTTACATATGATGATACACTGGAACGCGCCGCAAAAATTGAAGAAATTTTAGATAATTTAGACCTTGCATAATTTGCTATACGAGTGTATCATTGCCGCAGGAAGTGTTTATGAAGCAGAGCAATATACGAAACTTTTCAATCGTTGCACATATCGATCATGGAAAATCGACCTTGTCGGACAGGTTGATTGAATATACTGGTGGTCTGGAATCGCGCGAAATGAAGGCGCAGGTCTTGGATTCAATGGATATTGAACGCGAACGCGGAATTACAATCAAGGCACAAACTGTGCGTTTGAACTATCGCGCAAAAGACGGTGAAACATATCAACTGAATTTGATGGATACCCCAGGGCATGTCGATTTCTCGTACGAAGTGTCGCGCAGTTTGGCGGCGTGTGAAGGTGCGCTGGTTCTGGTTGATGCGACCCAAGGGGTTCAGGCGCAAACATTGGCGAACGCGTATTTGGCATTGGACAATGATTTGGAAATGTTGCCGGTTTTGAACAAGATTGATTTGCCGTCCAGTGATGTTGATGCTACGCGTGCCCAGATTTCTGATGTGATTGGTCTGGATGCCTCCGATGCGATTGCGGTATCAGGTAAAACAGGGGCGGGTGTTCCAGAGTTATTAGAAGAGATTGTGAAAAAATTGCCGGCACCAAGCGGCGATGAAAATGCGCCGACACGCGCGTTGTTGGTGGATTCTTGGTATGATTCTTATTTGGGCGTTGTTGTTTTGGTGCGTGTGGTGGATGGAACTTTGCGTCGCGGACAAAAGATTCGGTTTGTTGCAACCGGCGCAGAATACACTGTCGAAAAGATTGGCTACTTTACACCCAAGATGGTAAATGTTGATGAACTGTCAACCGGTGAAATAGGGTTCATTATTACGGGTATGAAAACGATTCACGATTGCAAGGTTGGTGATACAATTTGTGATGCGCGTGCGGGTGCCGAACCTTTGCCAGGGTTCAAGCCTTCGGTGCCAGTTGTGTTTTCTTCGTTCTTTCCGGTGGAATCTGACGATTATCCAACACTTCGCGAAAGTGCCGAGCGGTTGGCGTTAAATGATGCGTCTTTTGTATTCACAACAGAAAAATCGTCTGCGCTGGGGTTTGGGTTGCGCTGTGGATTTTTGGGTTTGTTGCATATGGAAATCATCAGTGAACGGCTTTCGCGCGAATTCAATTTGAATCTGATAAACACTGTTCCCAGTGTGCTGTATAAAATTCATTTGCGCAATGGCGAAGTGGTCGATTTGGAAAATCCCGCCGATATGCCCGACATTACAAAAATCGAATCGATAGAAGAACCTTGGGTGCGCGCAACGATAATGATGCCTGATAAATATATGGGTGGAATAATGTCGCTGTGCACAGAACGGCGTGGCGTGCAAGAAAATATTTCTTATATCGGAAACAGGGCGGTGTTGACCTATCAGTTGCCTTTGGCGGAAATAGTGTTTGATTTTTATGATCGCGTTAAATCTATATCTTCGGGTTATGCTTCGTTTGATTATGTTGTTCAAGGGTACCAGCCTGCAGATTTGGTCAAGGTTTCGATTCTGGTCAATGAAGAAAATGTAGAACCGTTGTCGTTTATGTGTCATCGGTCCGCTGCTGAAAAGCGCGGGCGTGCCATTGTTGAAAAATTAAAAGACCTGATTCCGCGGCACCAGTTCAAGATACCACTGCAAGCCGCAATCGGTGGAAAAATTATCGCGCGTGAAACAATTGCCGCATATCGCAAGGATGTTACTGCAAAGTGCTATGGCGGTGATATCACGCGTAAAAGAAAACTTTTGGAGAAGCAGAAAGAGGGTAAAAAGCGTATGCGAACCTTTGGTAATGTTGAAATACCACAGTCCGCATTTATAAATGCACTTAAAGTATAACAAAAGGACAAAAGATGAAAAAAGAAGTGAAAGCAGCGTTAAAAAAAATTACAAGTTATAATGAAAAGTATAATTTGACTGGTGAAAATAAACTGACATCTTGTTTGAACCAGTTCGATAAAGTTATCAAAGATGGCGTTATTATCGATGATACTGGCATCATAGTGAACTGCCCTTACTGTGATGAAAAAAATCTTTGCATTTATGAAAAGTGCCCACATT
>JAFZVH010000042.1 GCA_017617915.1 Alphaproteobacteria bacterium | reverse complement strand
CGTCTATACGGATCGCAGTTTCGAATTTATTATGAAATTGCCGCCGGTTTCTTACTATATCAAAAAGGCGTTGAAATTAAAGATTGGTTCTCATAAGCCAGGTCGTGATTTCGTTGGCACTATTACCAAAGCGCAAATCAAAGAAATTGCAGAAAACAAAATGCCGGACTTGAATTGCTCTACCGTTGAATCTGCGATGAATATCGTTGCGGGTCAATGCCGTTCAATGGGCGTAAAGGTGGAGGAATAAGCTATGAAACTGACAAAAAGACAAAAAACATGGGCTGAATTGGACAAAAGCAAAGTCTATGCGGTTGCAGATGCGATTGAAGCGTTGCGCCCATTTGCGTCCAAAAAGTTCGATGAAAGTTTGGAAATCGCAGTTCGCTTGGATATCGATGTGACCAAGGCGGATCAAAATATTCGCGGAATGTTGTCTTTGCCAAATGGCACAGGCAAAAAAGTTCGTGTCGCTGTATTTACCAATGACAAACAAGAAGATGCCAAAAAGGCGGGCGCTGATGTTGTTGGCGGCGAAGATTTAATCGAAAAAGTTGCGGCGGGTCAGATTGACTTTGATCGTGTTATTGCAACACCTGAAATGATGCCAAAGATGTCCAAAGTTGCACGCGTCTTGGGTCCAAAGGGCCTGATGCCGAATCCAAAATTGGGTACGGTTACAAATGATGTCGCGGCGGCGGTGGCAAGTGCCAAGGCGGGTCAAATTGAATATCGTGCAGAAAAGAATGGTATCATTCACGCGGGCATTGGTAAAATGTCTTTCGCAACCGATAAATTGGTCGAAAATGCAAATGCGTTAATCGAACAATTGAAAAAGGTTAAACCTGCGTCGGTCAAAGGTCAATATATCGTGGGTGCAGCAATTGCAACAACCCAAGGTCCAGGCCTGCATATCGATGTAAAATAATAAAATGTGGTTTGGGGTGCGCCCCAAGCCACAAACAAGATTTCTGTCCGTGACTGATGGTGCGGAAACGCTTAATTTCCATCATAGACAAAGACAATTCTTTGGGACAGGAAAAGGTCCCATCCCGATGAAAATCGGATGGAAAGTTTAACAAAAGTTGGTTTGTGTGGTTCGCCACCCGAACCAGAAGTAAGGGTAAAAAGATGAAACGCGAAGAAAAATCAAACTTGATTTCAGCGTTGCAGTCATCCTTGAAAGAAGCAAACGGTGTTTTCGTTGTTGAAAACCATGGTTTGACAGTTAAAGAAATGGAAGGCCTGCGCAATGAATTGCGCCCATTGGTTTCTGTTTTCAAAGTTGTCAAAAACCGTTTGATGAAATTGGCGTTGCAAGATACCGATTTCGTGGCCGTATCTGACCTTATGAAACGCCCAACTGCGGTTGCGGTTGCAACTGACGGTCTGGCCGTCACCAAGGTCTTGGTCAAATTCGCCGAAGAACATCCAAATTTAACCATCGTTGGTGGTAAAATGGACGCGGGTGTCTTGGGTGTGGATGACATTGTGCAATTATCCAAGCTTCCTTCACTGTTGGAAATTCGTGGCAAAATCGCGCGTATCTTGGTCGAACCAGGATCCCGTATCGCACGTGTTACCGCAGAGTATGGAAAAAAGAATCAATAAAATTATTGGGAATTTGTTTCCAATAATCACAAATAGGAGCAAAAAATGGCAGACATTCAAAAATTGGTTGAAGAATTGTCTAAATTGACCGTTTTGGAAGCAGTTGAACTGTCCAAAGCGTTGGAAGAAACATGGGGCGTTAGCGCCGCTGCGGCAGTAGCTGTTGCTGCTGGTCCAGCTGCGGGTGCCGCTGCTGAAGAAAAGTCAGAATTTGATGTTGTTCTGACAGATGTTGGTGCAAACAAATTGGCCGTTATCAAGGCTGTGAAAGAAATCACAGGTTTGGGTCTGAGTGAAGCCAAAGCATTGGTTGAATCTGCACCAAAGACAGTGAAAGAAGCCGTTGCGAAAGATGAAGCAGAAAAAATGAAAGCTTCTATCGAAGCCGCTGGCGCAAAAGTAGAATTGAAATAATCAGTTCTATCCCGAACCCAAGTGGTTCAAAAAAATAGTTGTCACGACTTTCGTGATGCGTCCGACGCCCGTCATAGGATAAATTTCTGTGGCGGGTCGCGGGCGGAAAAAGAGATAAAAACAGTTTCGTTTGCAAAACGCACATAAAAAAAGGATTGAAACCCATGGCAGTTATCCAAAAACTTAGAAAATCTTTTGGTAAAAGTTTTTTGCAAACTCCGCTTCCTGATTTGATTGAAATTCAATACGATTCCTACAAGGATTTCTTGCAGGCTGATGTTGCACCCCAAAATCGTAAGAACAAAGGGTTGCAAAACGTATTTGTTTCTATGTTCCCAATCAAGGACTATGCGGGTGCCGCAGAATTGGAATTTGTCGAATATACTTTGGAAAAGCCTGCGTACAATGTGAAAGAATGCCTTGCGCGCAAAATGACATATTCCAGCAAATTAAAATTAAAACTTAGATTGATTTTGTGGGATGTTGCGGAAGATGGTAAAAAAACTCTGCGCGATATCAAAGAACAAGAAATATTTATGGGCGAAGTGCCACTTATGACTGAACGTGGCAGTTTCATTGCATCCGGCGTGGAACGCGTTATCGTTTCCCAGATGCACAGAACCCAAGGTGTCGTTTTTGCAACAACCAAAGAGGCCAAAGTTGCCGGCAACCCAATCACATATACCGCGCGTATTATCCCAGAACATGGTTCTTGGATTGATTTTGAAGAATCCAAGGGTGTTATTTATGTGCGTATTGACCGCCGCCGCAAGATTCCTGCAACGGTTTTGTTGCGTTGTTTGCCTTGCGCCGAAGACGAAAAGAAATGGCTTGCGGAACCACGCAAAACCACAATTCGCGGTATGTCAGATACAGAAATTTTGTCTGTGTTCTATAAACCAATTGCCTTGAAGAATAATGGCAAAATGTGGGTTGGTGAAACATCTGTTTTCGAAGGTTTGGATAAATATCGTTTGAACTATGATATTTTGAATCCGAAGGACTCCAAGGCATTGGCGTCCAAGGGTGATCGTTTGAATGCAAAGCGTTTGACCAAGCTTATGGCAACTTCCAAGGAATTCGGTCTTTTGCCAGACAGCCTGATTGGTGAATACTTGTTCGACCCAATTACATCTGCGGGCGAAGTTGTATATCCATCTGGCACTGAAATCACCGAAGAAGTTTTGGCGGATATCGAAAAATTGGGTGTTAAAGAAATTTCTCTGATTTCTATCGATAATACAACCATGACGGCGCATATGCGCAACACATTGGTTGCAGATAAAACAACAAATCGTGAAGAAGCGCTGATTGAAATTTATAATATTATCAGACCGGGCGAACGTCCAACACTCGAGGCGGCAATCAACCTGTTTATGCGTCAAGGTTTTGATGCTGCGTACTATGATTTGTCTGCGGTTGGTCGTTTCAAAATGAATAAGCGTTTGAAAATCGATTCTGGTAAAAAGCCAGAAGATGAACGCTTGTTAACCAAGGCAGATTTCTTGGCGGTTTTGAAAACTCTGACTAATATTATCGACCATAAAGACACAATAGATGATATTGATAATCTGTCTAATCGTCGTGTTCGTACGGTTGGCGAATTGCTGGAGCAGAATTTCCGTACAGGTATGGTTCGTATTGAAAGATTGGTTCGCGAAAGTTTGTCTTCGCCGAACATCGCAACAATGCAACCACAAGATGTTGTCAACGTCAATCCTTTGATGTCTGTTGTTGCGGAATTCTTGGGAACCAGCCAGTTGTCCCAGTTTATGGATGCGTATAACCCGTTGTCCGAATTGGAACACAAGCGCCGTATTTCTGCACTTGGTCCTGGGGGACTTAATCGTGAACGCGCCGGCATCGATGTCCGCGACGTTCACCCAACGCACTATGGTCGTTTGTGCCCAATTAACACACCCGAAGGTGCAAACATTGGTTTGATTAACCACCTTGCATCTTATGCGCGTGTGAATCCTTATGGGTTTATCGAAACGCCATACTATGTTGTCGAAAACAGCAAGATTACAGATAAGATGGTTTATCTGACGGCGGATGAAGAATTGGGCCACAAAATTGCCCAAGGAAACACCCCGACCACAGACAAGGGCGTTTTGGCCGAAGATATGGTTACCGCGCGTGTTGACGGCGAATTTACACGTGTGCCACGCGATGAAATTGACCTTATCGACGTTGAACCGCGTCAGGTTGTGTCCATTTCAACTGGACTTATTCCGTTTGTTGAAAACGACGACGCGAACCGTGCTTTGATGGGTTCGAACATGCAACGTCAGGCTGTTCCACTTATGCGTGTCCAAACGCCTTTGGTTGGCACAGGTATCGAACGCGAAGTTGCACGCGATTCCCGTACTGGCAAGGTTGCAAAACACAGTGGTATCGTTGAATCTGCGGACGCAAATCGTATCGTGGTTAAATGTATGAACAGCCGCAATGTTGTAACCGGCGTTGATATTTACAATTTGGAAAAATATGAACGTTCCAACAATGATACTATTTTGCATCAGAAACCGTTGGTCAAGGCAGGCGACCGTATTTCTGCGGGCGATATCATTGCCGATGGTTCTTCGATGAACTATGGTGAATTGGCACTGGGTCGCAATGTCTTGGTCGCATTTGTGCCATGGCGTGGTTATAACTATGAAGACTCTATCGTTATTTCCGAACGTATTTCCCGCGACGATGTTTATACTTCTGTGAAAATCGTTGAAAAGGAAATCAAGGTTCGTGATACACAATTGGGGCCTGAAAGTTTAACTCGCGATATTCCAAATGTCAGTGAAGAAGCATTAAAGAATTTGGATGAATCTGGTATTATCTATATCGGTGCGCGTGTAAAGCAGGGCGATATTTTGGTTGGACATGTTTCGCCAAAGTCTGAAACATTGTTGACACCAGAAGAGGCACTGTTGCGTAACATCTTTGGTGAAAAGGCGCTGAACGTCAAAGATACATCTTTGCGTGTTGGCCCGAACGAAGAAGGTACAGTTATCGGTGTGAACATTTTGACGCGTCATGGTGTCAAGAAAGACGAACGCACCCAGATGATTGAATTGGAAAAAATCGCCAAGATAAATAAAGATCGCGACGAAGAAATCCAGATTATCGAAAAGGGTTTTGCAGACCAAGTGTTCCAAATCGCCGAAGGCCAAACGATTTCGGCTGGTACAGGCAGTTTGAAACCATTTATTGGCAAGAAATTAAGCCAGGAAGTCTTTGAAGGTATCAGACCATCTGACATCAAGAAAATGGTCGTCAATAACAAAGAAGCGCAGGCAAAGATTGAAGAACTGTATGAACAACATGTTATAAAATTGAAACAGTTGAATGAAAATGCAGATCGTGAAATCGAAAAGGCCACAGAAAGCAATTCTTTGAATGCGGGCGTTTTGAAGGAAGTCAAGGTCTATATCGCACACAAGATGAAATTGCAGCCTGGTGATAAAATGGCGGGTCGTCATGGAAACAAGGGTATCGTTTCACGTGTCGTTCCAATCGAAGATATGCCACACATGGAAGATGGAACCCCAGTTGATATTGTTCTGAATCCACTTGGTGTGCCAAGTCGTATGAACTTTGGTCAGATTTTGGAAACTCACCTTGGGATGGCGGCGCGTACATTGGGCGAACAGATTGGCGCGGTGTTGGACGAAGTTAAACAGAAACGTGCTGTGACGGATGATTTGCGCGCAATTATGGGCAAGATTTACGGTAAAGATATGGCTGAAAAACTGGCCAAAATGACAGATACCGATGTTCGCGCCCATGCGGCATTGCTGCGTGACGGTGTTCCAATGGCAACCCCGACATTTGACGGTGCAACTCCAGAAGACATTCGCAAGATGTTGAAACTGGCGAATTTGCCTGAAACAGGTCAGTTCACATTGTACGACGGTGTGACGGGTGAAAAATTTGCACGTCCAGTCACAGTTGGCGTTATGTATATGTTGAAACTGCATCACTTTGTTGATGAAAAGATACACGCACGTTCAACTGCAAGTTATTCGTTGGTGACCCAGCAACCATTGTCTGGTAAGGCACACATGGGTGGTCAGCGTCTTGGTGAAATGGAAGTTTGGGCGCTGGAAGCACATGGTGCAGCACACCTGTTGCGCGAAATGTTGACGGTAAAGTCTGACGATATTGTCGGCAGAAATAAGATGTACGAATCTATTATTTCTGGCAGTGATGATATCCAGACCGGAACACCAGAAGCATTTAACGTATTCGTGCGCGAGTTGCGCGGGCTTGGGTTGGCGTTAACACCAAAGAAGATTGACTAGTGGAAAGTATTAGCCGCCAGTGGTGTAAAGCGCCACTGGCACTAACCACTAACACTAACCACTAACACTAAGTAAGGAGCTTAGAAAAATGGCAAATATGTTGCAAAAGATATTTGGACAAATTGAAACCAGAGAACAGTTTGATGCGCTGCGCATTACAATTGCATCGCCAGAAGAAATTCTGTCTTGGTCCCATGGCGAAGTGACCAAACCAGAAACAATCAACTATCATTCGTTGAAACCAGAACCGGATGGATTGTTCTGTCAAAAGATTTTTGGTCCTGTGAAAGACTATGAATGTGCATGCGGAAAGTATAAAAGAATCAAATTCCGCGGTGTTATCTGCGAACGTTGCGGGGTCGAGGTTGGTTCTGCATCTGTTCGTCGTGAACGTATGGGACATATTAAATTGGCAATGCCTGTGGCGCACACTTGGTTCCTGCGCGAGGGCAAAATTGCAACTTTGTTGAACAATCTGTCACAAAAGAAGTTAGAACAGGTTGTTTCCTATGATGCTTATATTGTTATTGAACCGGGGCTGACAAATCTGAAACAGTACGATGTTATCAGTGAAGATGAATATCGTGCGGCGGTTGAAGAATTTGGTCCAGATAGTTTCCGCGTTGGCATTGGTGCCGAAGGTGTTCGTGAAATTATTGCGAACCTTGATATGGGCGATGAAAGAACACGTCTGCGCGCAGAATTGGCGGAAACAAAATCCGAAGCTAAACGCAAATCTATCATCAAACAATTAAAATTGGTTGAAGCGTTCTTGGATTCTAAAACAGAACCAGCGTGGATGTTGCCTGATATTATTCCGGTTATTCCACCAGATATGCGTCCTTTGGTGACATTGGATGCGGGGCATGTTGCGGCATCTGATTTGAATGATTTGTATCGCCGCGTTATTATTCGTAACAATCGTCTGAAACGCTTTATGGAAATGCATGCACCAGAAATCATTATTCGTAATGAAAAGCGTATGTTGCAAGAAGCGGTCGATTCCTTGTTCGATAATGAACACAAGTCGCGCCCAATGGTTTCCCAGAATCGCAGACCACTTAAGTCTTTGTCTGGGGCATTGCATGGTAAGGCGGGTCGTTTCCGTATGTATATGTTGGGTAAACGTGTTGATTATTCTGGCCGCAGCGTGATTGTGTCTGGACCATCATTGAAAATGCATCAGGTTGGGTTGCCAAAGGCAATGGCATTGGAATTGTTTAAGCCATTTGTATTTGCGCGCTTGATGGCGGGTGATTATGCTAATACATTAAAGACCGCTCGCAAGATGGTTGAAAACGGTGAAGATATCGTTTGGGAAATCTTGGAAAAGGTTATCCACGAACATCCTGTATTGCTGAACCGCGCCCCAACTTTGCACAGATTATCTTTGTTGGCGTTTGAACCAATCTTGATTGAAGGCAAGGCAATTCGTCTGCATCCACTGGTTTGCAAGGGCTTTAACGCTGACTTTGACGGTGACCAGATGGCTGTACACGTTCCAATTTCATTGGAAGCGCAATTGGAAGCGCGTACTTTGATGTTATCCACAAACAACATTTTGTCGCCGGCCAATGGTGAGCCTATGACCGTTCCATCACAAGACATGGTTTTGGGTATTTACTATATTTCCCTGATAAACGGCGAACACACAGAAAAGTCACCGCGCTTTGCCAATATGGACGAAGTGGAATTGGCGTTGGAAAACAAAACTATCACATTGCATACACCAATTGTCGCGCGCATAAATGGCAAGAACTATAAGACAACGGCCGGTCGTATGATTATTGGTCAGTTGTTGCCAAAGTCTGACAATATGCCATTTGATTTGGTGAACAAGGTTATGGGTCGTGGTGATTTGGAATCTCTGTTGTCCTTGACCTATGAACGTTGTGGCGACAAAGCGATGATTTTGTTGGCGGACGCATTAAAGAATACTGGTTTCGAACAGGCGGCACGCAGTGGTATTTCTATTGGGTTTGACGATGTTGTCATTCCAGAAGAAAAGGCTGAAATGATTGCGGCGGCAGAAAAGGCAGCCAAGGAAATCGAAGAACAATATCAAAACGGTTTGTTGTCTGGTGGTGAACGTTATAACAAATTGATTGATATGTGGCAAAGAACAACCGAAAAACTTGGGGATTTGGCGTTTAGCGGTTTGGGCAAGACCAAGGGTGATAATTGGAACTCTATCCACATGATGGCGGTTTCCAAGGCTCGTGGTTCCAAAGGCCAGATTCAACAGTTGGCGGGTATGCGTGGTATGATGCAGAAACCAGACGGTTCTATTATCGAAGTTCCAATTATTTCGAACTTTAAAGAAGGCCTGACCATGGCGGAATACTTTACGTCAACCCATGGTGCGCGTAAAGGTTTGTCCGATACCGCGTTAAAGACGGCTCAGGCGGGTTATTTGACACGTCGTTTGGTCGATTTGGCGTTGAATACGGTTATTACTGAACACGATTGCGGTACAACAGAATATATCACCGCAAAGCCGGTATATCAGGGCAGCACACTGTCTGTTCCACTGGGCGATGTTGTTTTGGGTCGTACTGCGGCGCATGATGTTGTGCATCCGATTACCAAAGAAGTTATTGTGCCAGCGGGCGAACTGATTACCAAAGTTGCTGCGCGCAAAATCAATGAATCTGGTTTGCCAAGTGTTGATGTGCGCAGTGTGCTGACTTGCTGCAGCGATGGTCTGTGCGCAAAGTGCTATGGTATGGATTTGTCGCGTCAGGCACTGGTGCATGTTGGCGAAGCGGTTGGTTTGGTTGCGGGTCAATCCATTGGTGAACCTGGAACCCAGTTGACATTGCGTACTTTCCATATTGGTGGTATTGCATCTGGCGGTGCAGAAAGCCATTATATCGAAGTTCCTGTCGCGGGTAAGATTAAACTTGTTGGCGTGAACACGATTAAGAATTCTGCAGGCCGTATTGTTGTTCTGTCGCGCAATGGCAAGATTTCTGTGGTTTCCGACAAGGGTGATGAATTATTCACTTGCGGATTGCCATATGCATCTATGCTTATTGTCAACGATGGTGATACAGTTGAAAAGGGCGCTAAGGTTGCAGAATGGGATCCATATTCCAATACAATCATTGCAGAAAAAGACGGTATAGTCAGTCTGAATGACTTGATTGAAAATGTTTCCTTCCAAGAAGAAGTTGATTCTATGACAGGTATTGCTTCGCGCAAGGTTATAAATTGGAAGAGCAACACAAAGAAAGCCTTGCAACCTGCAATTCGCTTGGTCAATGAAAAAGGCGATGTGTTATCATTGGGTGGCAAAAAGATTGCAGAATACTTGTTGCCGATACATTCGTTGTTGATGGTTTCCGATGGTGCAACAGTTGCAGCAGGCGATGTTTTGGCGCGTATCCCTGTTCAGGCAAAACGTACAGGCGATATTACCGGTGGTTTGCCGCGCGTTGAAGAATTGTTGGAAGTTCGCCGTCCTGCGAACCCTGCATTGTTGGCCGAAATCGATGGTACGGTTGAACTGGAAGATGCGAAAACCAAGATTATTGTTCGTATTGAACCTGATGACGGAACCGCGCCAGTTGAATATGCGGTACCAAAGGGAACAAATCTGTTGGTGCGCAGCGGTGATGTTGTCAAGAAAGCAGACAAGTTGGTCGATGGTGACCCAGTACCACAAGATATCTTGCGTATCTTGGGTCAAAAAGCGTTGGCAACCTTTATGGTGGAACAGATTCAACAAGTTTATCGCTTGCAGGGTGTGTCCATCAACGACAAGCATATCGAGATTTTGATACGTGAAATGACGCGTCGCGTTGAAATCACAGACCCAGGTGATACAGGCTTCCTTATGGGCCATGTTGTTGACCGCGTTGACTTTGAAGAAGAAAATGCGCGTGTCGTGCACGATGGTGGCCGTCCGGCGGTTGCCTCCCAGGTCTTGGTTGGGCTTACACGTGCATCACTTACAACGCGTTCGTTCATTTCTAACGCATCGTTCCAACAGACAACAAAGGTGTTGGTAGATGCGGCAATCAATGGTGCAACAGATAAACTGGTTGGTATCAATGAAAACGTCATTGTTGGTCGACTGATTCCAATTGGTACTGGTGCATATGTCCGTCGTGTTCGCGAAATTGCCAAGGCCGAAGAAAAGGCGGAAAAATTGGCACGCGAAGGTGGCGAACATCAACAGTTGCTGGATTTGTAAAGTTTATTTGCGCCGACATATTTCGGTCGGCGCAAGTTTTCCTTGCAAAAGCCCAAGATTGTAATAGAATATAACGCATAAAATAAAAAGGATAAAAAATGGCAGTTCCAAGAAGTAAAACAAGTAAAGCACGCAGTGCACAACGTCGTTCACACGATGCTTTGTCTGCTATGCCATGCGGCGTTTGCAAAACATGTGGCGAAAAGAAACGCCCACATCATATTTGCCCTGCATGCGGTGCAAAATAATTAAATGGTAGATATATGGCAGATACGGCACGAATAAATTTGATTTGTGCCTTTCTGCATTTTTAGTGCACAATGTCAGACGATAAAAGAATCATTGCAATAGATGCTATGGGTGGCGACAAAGGACCGGCCGCGGTTCTTGGTGGTGTGAACCAGTTCTTGTATCAACACGCAGATTCAAATACTTTTTTCCGTATATTTGGCGATGAAAAGGTTTTGCGTAAAATGTTGGCGCGCTATCCGCGTGTCGCGCGTAATTGCACGTTGATTCATGCGCCTGATGTCATTCGTGGCACAGACAAGATTCGCGATGTTATTCGCCATGCAACGGATACTTCGATGTATATGGCGATAAAAGATGTTCGTGAAGGAAATTCTACTGCGGTGGTCAGCGCGGGAAACACTGGCGTTCTGATGTCGCTGTCCAAGTTGGCATTAAAAACGGTTGAGGGTATCTCGCGTCCGGCGATAACAACTATGTTGCCATCGGGTGCGGGTGATTCACGCGTGGTGGTACTGGATTTAGGTGCAAATGTAAAATGTGATGCGGGTGATTTGTTCGACTTTGCAATTTTGGGCGGCGTATATGCGGAAGTAATTGGCAAAATGCCGCGTCCTAAACTTGGCGTGTTGAATATTGGCGAAGAAGAAACCAAGGGCAATGAAACACTGCAAGAGTTGAATAAGGTTTTAACCGCACATCGCGACCAGTTGCCATATGAATATCTTGGTTTTGTCGAGGCAAATGATATCAGTGCCGGTCGCGTTCAGGTTGTTGTAACCGACGGCTTTACCGGCAATATTGTATTAAAGACGGTCGAAGGCACTGCAAAGTTGATTAAACGCGTCATTACCGAAAATATGAAGAAATCTGTATGGGCGATAATTGGTGCGTTCTTTTTGGTTCATGTTTTCAAAAGACTGAAACACAAAATAGATCCGCGTTCGTATGCGGGCGCAACATTTTTGGGGCTGAAAGGTTTTGCGGTAAAAACGCATGGCAATTCGGATGCGCTGGCATTCGCGAACGCGATACAGTATGCGTCTGATTTGGCGAAAAATGATTTGAACGATATTATTCGTGCACGCGCGGCGACGCTGGCAAACATCCGCGCAGAATTACAGTAATTTTTCGACATTATTTATGCTTGTATGCCAATACCAATGGCACAATTTTGTCCGCAATTTCTTGGGCAACCCATGCACGTGGAATAAATATTGAATTGTTTTGCCCCGCAGACATTTTAGGTAATACAGCGCGTGTTTTAGCGTCAATAATTTGTGCAAGTTTTGTTGGGGCACTATTCATTACATTTGGTAAAACAAAAACAATTTCCGTATCTGGTTTTATTTCATTGCGCAGTTCCATTATAAAACCATCATCGGCAACATTTGTGATAACACCTGCAGCGTGGTAGTCTGAAATTGACCGCGCCGAATCGTAATTGTGCGCATCTGGGGGCAGGGGCCCATCAAAAAACGCCGTTGTGTACCCGCGCGATTCTAATACATTCAACATTTCCATATAAGGCGCGGGGTCAAAACGTTTGGGATCGCGCGCATATGCGTCCATTGCGCATCTGTATGCGTGCACAACACTGCCCACATAATATTCACTGCGGTTGCGACCCTCGATTTTCAGCGAATCAGGGCCGGCCGCAATAACTTCGCCCAACCGGGGCATCAGACACAAATCTTTGCTGTTCATAATATATGCGCCACGATTGTCTTCGGATATCGGCATTTCGATACCCGTTTCACATTCGCGCAAAATTACATCGTATTTCCACCGACACAGTTGTGCACATGCGCCGCGATTTGCAGGCCGCCCAGTTATAAAGTTCGACAGCAAGCAACGCCCAGAATACGACATACACATTGCGCCATGAACAAAAATTTCAAGTTTTATATCAGGGCATTTTTTGCGGATGCTAATAAACTCATTATGTGATACTTCACGCGCCAACACGCACAGTGATGCCCCTGCGTTTTGCCAGAACTTGACCGATGCCGCCGAACATATATTTGCCTGTGTTGATATGTGAACAGGTATGTTGGGGTGATTTTCGCGTACCCACATCAAAACGCCTGGGTCAGATACAATCAGCGCATCAGGATTCAAATATCGAATCATTTCTGACACGCGTGGCAAATTTGCATATTCGCCGTCATGCGCAAACAGATTAAATGCCAGATAAACTTTTTTGCCCGCGGCATGTGCCAAGTC
Organism: Alphaproteobacteria bacterium; assembly: GCA_017617915.1. Classification (GTDB taxonomy): domain Bacteria; phylum Pseudomonadota; class Alphaproteobacteria; order Rs-D84; family Rs-D84; genus Enterousia. Next base: position 32,349 of record JAFZVH010000042.1, on the reverse strand, counting down.
TATGCCAGTTTTTACTTCATCTGGCGTTATTTTAGCGCGCGCCCGCATAGAAAACCCAGGCAGCCCAGCATAAATTGCATCTGCACCATAAAGAATGGCGGTTTTAAACGCGTCCAAAGTCCCCGCTGGCGCCAAAAGTTCAGGTAATTTTATCATTTCGGTTTAATACTAAACCAGAACCGGATAAATTCAAGATTTATTTTAAAATTTGAAACTTTTTTCTTGCTTTGACTTTGCGAATATGTATAATTGTGGGGCGTCGCCAGTTTAGCTCAGTTGGTAGAGCATCTGATTTGTAATCAGAGGGTCGTTGGTTCAAGTCCGACAACTGGCACCAGAAATTACCGCGGGCATCCGCGGTTTTTTGTATTGCACTTTACAGGTCGAACGGGTAAAATACCCCTGAATGGAGAAAAACAATGAAAACGCCACGCATATCTGTTGTAATGCCTGCATATAATTCTGAAAAGTATATAGGCGAAGCGATTGAATCTATATTAAATCAGACATTTACTGATTTTGAATTTATTATCATAAATGATGGTTCAATGGACGATACTGCAAAAATTGTTTTGCAATATGCAAATAAAGATAAAAGAATCAAATTTATTAACAACAAAGATAACAGGGGTATTGTTAGTGTGCTGAATCAAGGGCTGGATTTGGCCAAAGGTGAATATATCGCAAGAATGGACAGTGATGATATTTCATTGCCGACACGTTTTGAACGGCAAATTCAATATATGGAATCGCATCCTGAATGCGGCGTTTTAGGAACTTGGTTTAAATGTTTTGGCAAGTCTGATAAAATTATTCGTAACCATGAATGCGTCAAAATCTGTAATATTGTAAAGGTTCAACATGTTGGTCATCCAACTGTTATGTTAAAGCGCGCCGTTGTGGATAAATATAAATTTCATTATGATGAGAAATATAAGTATGCCGAAGACTTTGAATTGTGGTCGCGTATGGTGTTTGTGACAGAAATTCATAATTTACCAGAAGTGCTGTTAAAGTACAGATGGCATGGCAACAACATTTCTATCGAGCATGCACATCGTCAACAAGAACTGACCAGGCAAGTGCAACAAAATGTGTTAAATAAATTGACTGATGACAATGCAATCCAACAAATGATTTTGCACAAGCCTGGTTCAGGAATCTTTTTGCCAAAATGGTTTGGGCGGCTGTGTTGTTTGTTTATTTTCAGCCGTCACGCGCGCCACAATTTTCGCGCTAAATATGTGAGGAGTTAAAAAGATGAAAACCCTCAGGTTGATGGGTGGACTTGGTAATCAGATGTTCCAGTATGCGTTTGGTGTGTTGCTGGGGGCGGATGTATGCTATGACACATCTTGGTTTGATAAATGTCGGAACAACAAGAATATTACACCGCGTGAATATGAATTAGACTTTTGGAATATAAACCCTAGGTTAACGAACAAACCCAAGACACGCATTTTGGGTTTTATCAAAGTCAAAAAAATTATTGAACATCCAGCAAATATTTATAACCCAGAATTATTAAAAATTAAAAGCGGTGTAATTCAGGGCTATTTTCAGGTGGCGAAATATTACGGACCTGTACGCGCACAATTATTACAGGATTTTACCCCGAGAAATAACCCGAATGCGGCGAACAAGAAAATATTAGACCTGATTCATACAACAAATAGCGTGTCATTGCATATTCGTCGTGGCGATTATGTTAAATTACAGCAAGTACATGGTCTGTGTGATTTAGACTATTACAAACGTGGCATAGAATATATCGCAAATAAAATACGAAAACCGCACTTTTTTATTTTTTCGGATGATACAGAATGGGTTCTTGAAAACCTGAAAATAGATTTTCCATATACTGTTGTTGATATAAATCATGGGCGCGACAGCGCGTGGGATATGTACCTGATGATGCAATGCAAACATAACATTATCGCGAACAGCAGTTTTTCTTGGTGGGGTGCGTGGCTGAATCAAAATCCAGCTAAAATTGTAATTGCACCGCTGCGATGGTTTGCAGATGGTACTGCCACAGATATTGTTCCACAAGAATGGCAAAGGATATAGATATGAAACATAAATATATTAAATCAAGAAGTTTGTTTTTCTATGATAAGTGTTTTGCTTCTAAACGACGTGGTCATATTGATGTGGTTGTGCCGACCACAGATAAAGATTTAGCAAAATTATCATTGGTTATACCGTCGCTGGTCAATATTCAACATCATATAGATAATATTTATATTGTTGCGCCAGTATCCGAGTTTATTAAAGATTTTTGTGCAAAATATAATTGTAAATTCATAGATGAAAACACTGTTTTAGATTTAACTATTCATGATATAGATTACAAACCTTGTGGAATGGATCGTTCTGGCTGGATTTTTCAACAATTACTGAAATTGAACTGCGACCAGTTTTGCAAGAACGAATACATTTTGGTTATCGATTCAGATACGGTATTTACACGTCAACAATTTTTTATAAAGCGTGATAAAATGGTATTCGATTGTTCTAACGAATATCACACACCTTATTTTACCGCATATAAAAAATTACTTGGGTTGAATAACAGATTTGGATTGTCGTTTGTTGCACATCATATGTTGTTCAAAAAGACTTTTTTGCAAGAAATGAAAACAAAGATAGAAGAACATACACACAAAAAATGGTATCAAGCAATTTTAGATAATTTGGATTTTAATCAAACATCGTCATTTTCAGAATACGAAACATATGGGAATTATATGTACTATAACCACAGACACCAAATGCTTATTCGCGAATGGTACAACAAAAGTACTAAATCAACGGAATACGACAAAATTACTGACAAAGAAAAATATAAAACAATATCTATGCACAGTTATAATGAATAAAAAAAATTACCCCGCTATAAATGCGGGGTATTTTTTTAATTTATTCTTTTTGCGCTTTTTCGTGCTGCTCCACCGCTTTGGCGACGCTTTCTATTTGCAACAGTTGATTTTCCAATGAATTGCGTTCAGAATTTTTATAACCCGTTTCGTCATCTGGCTTTTGCGCGTTTCCGGTCTCAGCCTTTACTGTCGCAGCCTTGTCCACCACACGCGGATTTATCAGGTTGTCGAATATCTTTTGCGCCTCGCGCGTGCCCTCTAAATCGTGTTTTAATAATTTATTCTCTTCGCCTGGGATAAACCATTCGTCTAACTTTACCGCTGTCATTTGCATGATTGGACGCGTGCGCGCCTCGGTCAACCATTTTGGTACCATCGGACTGTCTGAAAAATACCACAGCGCCGCCCAATAGCATATGCCCATAACCACTACGCCGCGTACTATGCCGAAAATTACGCCCAAGGTGTGATCCGTTACACTCATCATACTGGCGTGTATCATATCCCGCAATTTCTGATTGAAAAAGCCGACAATCAGCAAAATCACAAAGAACACAATGAAATATGACGCAACCAAAGTACCGACCGTTGATTCAGAAACACCGAACCAACCTTGCAACAACTTGTCCAACATCGGCGATAAAAAGCGCGCTGCAACCGCCGCAATAACCCATGACAGCGTTGCAATAGTCTCATAAACACCGCCACGAATCGTTGCCCATACCGTAGATGCAATCAACACGCCAACATACGCATAATCAACCCAAGTTAGATCCAGCATATCTTTTATCCGTTATTTTTTATTACCTTTGCGCAACAGTACACCCCCCAGTCCCGCGGTAAATGCCACCAAAATTACATAAAAGACCCAAGTGTCGTCTGTTTTGTTAGTTTTTTTTTGCACAGGTTTGGCCACAGATTCATTTGTTGCGGGTTCTGTGACAACTGGTTCGCGTTCAACTATTACGGCCGCGCGTTCCGCGTGCGCCGCACGAAAAGTTTCTGCATCTTTGGCCATTTCGGTTTTGTTTGCCGCCGCCGTTGCCTTGGCCTCGTCAGTTAAATCAACCGCAACCGCCGCGCGAACAGAATCCGCCATAGAATCACCATAGCCTTGGAAACATTTTTCGCCGATGACCAAAACCGGTACGCCACCGGATTCATATTTGCACTTTTGCAAAGTATCAAAAAATTCTGGTTGATTGGCTTCTTTGGTAACATCAACTGCCGTCACCTTTAATTCTGGATATTCATAAACCAAAGTGTTTGAAATAAAATCACGCGCATGATGGCAATGCGGGCATGTAGGCGAATAATACAAAGTGATATCCGCGGCAAACGCCGAACCACAAACCAATGCACAAATCAAACCCAATAATTTTTTCATAATTTCTCCTTTTATATGTGATTTATATTATAGAAATATCTGATGCGATTTCGCAAGTCATTTTTAACAAAAAATAAACTATTTTTCCTGTGGCGATGAATGTACGACCTGTGTAAAATGAATTTCAAAGGAGAAATATAAAATGTTTAACATTATCGATTATCCATTACCTTTCCGCGAAACAGATTTAGAACCATTTATGTCGGCGGAAACTGTGCGCACCCATTATGGACGGCATTTGACGACATATATAGCGAATTTAAATAACCTGATTGCAGATACAAAGTTTGCAGATATGGACCTGCGCGAAATTATATTGGCGACTGTGAACGATGCGGGTGCGCAAACAATTTTTAATAACGCGGCGCAGGTATATAATCACGTTTTCTTTTTCAACTGTTTGGGGCGGGGAAACAATGAAACGCCTGACATAATTGCAAATGCCTTTGGTGGCAAAGAAAAATTTATGAAACAATTCAAGGCGGTTGCCGCAGATGTGTTTGGTTCTGGATGGGTGTGGTTGCTGCATACGAACGAAAACAAATTCGAAATAGTTGCAACTAAAAACGCGAACACTCCCATTGCACATGGGCAAAAGCCAGCATTGGTTTTAGACCTGTGGGAACACGCATACTATCTGGACTATAAAAACCGGCGTGCGGATTTTGTCGATGTATTTCTGAATCACCTAATAGACTGGAAATTCGTTGTTGATAATATGAATGTGGCCTAGGCTGCAACGCGGATTAGGCGCACATCATCAAATTCCGCATAGCGATTAAAGATGGATTGCGCGCGTGGACACATAGATAGAATTTTTCTGTGGGTGGCGCGCGCAAATTCTGCCACACATCGCACAAGGTTGCGACACAGGTCACTGTTTTCATATTCTGGTTCAATCTGGGTTGATTCGATAACAAGCCTGTCCGAGCCAACGGCGATAATGTCTATTTCGCCAATTTGTCGCCCATTCAGGCGCGCACAAAAACCATTTCCATTTGTAAGTTCTGTATATTCTATATCCATTGGTATCCACACATTTTCTTTGCACAAAAAACCTAGCACACAAAATGCCATAATTTAATATGAATGAATGCCAAAACGCGGGGATGTTTTCCGCAATTGAATCACAGCAATCCGAAATTCTTTTTTATAACACGTGCACTGGCCCGCAATTCTGCAGATTCCGTCGCCGACATCTTGGGTATCAAACTGACCGTTACGCCTGATGCACCAACAACACGTGGCAAAGACATCGCAATACCATCCTTGGCGACAATAGACACAGTCAGAATTCTATGTTCATCATTTATTATACTGCGCAACAAATCTGCAACTGCGGCACCGATACCATCCCAAGTCGCACCGCGCCCATGAATAATCTCGTACGCGGCATTGTGAACACGATATTCTATTGTCCTGCGCGCGGAAACAGAAATAGGCGTTTTTGTTTGACGGCAAAAATCGTCCAAGGGCAATCCGCCGACAGTAATGCCAGACCAGTCAATAACACTGGTGTCGCCATGTTCGCCCAATACAAAGGAATGTATCGATTGTGGCGAAACACTAAGTGTGCGTGCCAGTATAGTCCGCAGCCGTCCAGAATCCAACATTGTGCCGGTGCCAATTACACGCCCCGCCGGCAAACGCGACAATTCACGTGCAAGCATTACCATAACATCCAGTGGATTCGTCACAATAATCAAAATTACATTTCGCGAATCTACATTTGCCATAACACGCGGAACAATATCGCGAATGACTTCTGCATTATGTTGCAACAAATCTGTGCGGGTTTCGCCGATTTTTTGATTTGCACCCGCCGCGATAATCACAATGTCGGCACCACGAATACCACGATAGTTATTCACAGCACTAATTTTTACATCAAATCCAAAACTTGCGGCGTGTCCCAAATCTTCGGCGGCGGCGCGTGCACGCATTCCGTCACGGTCGAACAAAACTATTTCATGAACCAGTCCAGTATTTTTCACCGCGGTCGCAACCGCAGAACCGACCGACCCAACGCCAATAATTGCAACTTTCATATTTTTTTCTCCTAATGCAATTATTATAGCATATTTTAGTGGTTAGTGTTAGTGGTTAGTGGTCGTGGTTAAATATCATTTAACATTTGTTGACTTATTGCACAAATCACGCCAACAAACTCGCTTTGCGTCATCCTGTATCCATGGTGTTTGCGATAGAAATCTAAAATAGCAGCAATCAGTTCTTCTTTATTGGAATCGGGTTTTACGCGGGGGTTTGTCATAGTTTTCTCCTTTGTTTATTAAAAAACCGTCAACAAAACTGACGGTCGGGGTGTTCGAAAATCATATGAAGTAATGACTCCCACAGTATTCAAATATTCACCGCGGGCACCCCGACAATATCGGGGTATTTATTTAACGACACAGTGTGTCGACTTCATATGGGCTTTCGACAGCCCCGAACCGGACAATTTGCCTGGTTCTTGGTTTAATTCTATCAAAAGTTGTAATATAACGCAAACAAAAAAAGCGGGGCGTATGCCCCGCTTGGCTTGTTGTACAAGAATATAAGCTATTTATTCATTTTTTGCGCTGACGCGTTTGCGAAATTCGTTTGACGGACGGAAAGATGCAACACGACGCGCAGATACTATCGCGGTTTCGCCGGTTTTCGGATTGCGCGCAACACGCGCAGATTTATCCAGAATTTTAAATGTACCAAAACCCGCAAATTTAACTTCTTCGCCGTTCACCAATGATTCACAGATTTCTGAAAAAATCAAATCGACCAGCTTGCCCGACTGCGCCGCCGTAAAGCCAAATTTTTCACGCAATTTTGTTGCTAAATCATTTCTTGTAATCGTTGCCATTTTTTACACCCTTATTAAAGTTGCACCCCAGGTCAGACCACTGCCAAAAGCAGGGTACAAAACCAGTTGCCCATGTTTGATTATTTTGTTATCGAACGCATACGCCAACGCCAGTGCGCCCGATGCGCCACTGGTATTCGCGTGTTTGTCCACCGTTATTAAAATCTTTTCCATTGGAAAGCCCAAACGCGCCGCACAAGATTGAATAATGCGAATGTTCGCCTGATGCGGAACAATCCAATCGATATCATCTTGGGTAATACCCGCGTGGTCCATAATATAGCGCGCCGCATCCGGCATCAGCGACACCGCCATTTTGTATGTTTCGGGACCGTTCATAATGATTTTATGGTCTGGTGAACCGTGCAGCATACCAAACATTTTGCCATCAGACATTACCACAGTATCGATAATTCCAGAATAACTTGATGAAGAGCGTTCGAAAATCATTGCGCCTGCGCCGTCACCGAACAAAACCGCCGTTGACCTATCGGTCATATCAACAAAGCGCGACATTTTTTCTGCGCCGATAATCATAATTCTTTCATGCATACCCGCGGTAAAAAATCCACGCGCCGCATGCAGAGCATAAATAAACCCAGTGCATGCACCACGAACATCAAACGCAGGTATGTTTTCCTTTGGGTTCAAGCGACCCATAACTTGGACCGCAACAGATGGGAAATCAAGTTCAGGCGTAGTGGTCGCAACAATTATCATATCGATATCGTCAATGGCAAGGGTCGCATTTTCCAACGCCGCGCGCGCCGCATTTGTTGCCATGTCTGCAACCGTTTCATCCGGTGCTGCAAAATGACGCTGGCGGATACCGGTGCGTTCAACAATCCATTCATCGGTTGTGTCCATAACGCGTTCAAAATCCGCGTTGGTCATAACACGCGTCGGTAAATAAGATCCATAACCAATAAGTCTGTTTCCCATTCAATTAAACTCTTTCTAAAGCGACCTATATTATACAGAATTTAATATGACTTGCAATATCAAAATCTTTGATTAAAATAACACGGCGTGTCCCCATAGTTCAATTGGATAGAACAAGTTCCTCCTAAGAATTAGATGTTGGTTCAATTCCGACTGGGGATACCACAAATAAAGGCAAAAAAAATGAAAAATCACGCCGTAAAAATTGGAATTATTGCCAGTATTCTGCCGCACCTGTTTTGTTGTGTGTTGCCAGTTGTTTTGGGATTGGTTGGTATGATTGCACCCGATATGATTTCAGACCATGAAATCATTCCTGAAAGCGCAGAAAAATGGGTGTTTATTTTTTCTGGTTTAATGTTGTGTCTGTCTTGGATTGTGTACTTTGGGCATCGTAATTGCAACTGTAACCATTGCAATTCAACGCACCATCATCATACGCAACGCATAATTCTTATCTGTATAACAATATTTACCATTGCTGGAATTGTTATGCATTTAATTACGCATCACTAGTCACGTTCTCCGGTTGTACCACCAGATAAGTTGCCAGAGCCACTACTGCTGCTATCGGGACAATCTGTATCATTGCTTGCGTCATAGTCTGAATACTGTACGCTACGTGCCCAGCATTTCGGTTTATTACCCGTCATATCTGTTTCGCCATTGACGGACATGCATGTAGTAATCACAGAATTACATGCCGCTATTGCAACACGCTCCTTGGAATCTGACCATCCGCTTGTTGCATGCGGCTTCGCAGATGGATAACCGTTTTGATTCAAGCATGATGCGACATCCGTACTGCACTTTTCCGCATATTCCGCCAGCACTTCATCCTGGCGCGCTTTTATTTGAACCAGCACACGATTCAGGTATTGTTTAATAACACTGTTCTTCCTGTCATAAGCGATATTTGAACCTGTGCCACTATAACTATAATCTTGGCATTTCTTTAATACAGATACGCACATACCATAACTTTTTTCACCATCAATATATCCGATTTTATTTTGCAAATATTCAGACATCTGGGTGCTTGGCGAAACGGCGGCATTATCAGTCACAGTCGCTGTGATATATTCCGCCAATGTACCATCGCCCCACGCATTTGTATTATCATTGGTGCCATAATTCCATGTCGCATATACATCACTGCTGCTGTTGCCGGCAAGACCAGGTTTGCTGCCCACTACAACGGCGCCATTTACAATGTATTGGCCGGTTGGGTCAAGGCAGTTTTCATAATCAGACCCGCAAACAAAATCATCTTGCATACAGGTATCTAACTGGTTTATGCATTGACGCATATCGTATTCGTTCTTTTGTTTTGCAACCAAATAACGTGCTTGTTGCAAAACAGTTTTCGCGTTGCGAATCGTTGCAACCATTTGGTCATTAGAGTCCGTCAAACTGCGTTCATACGCCATACAAGCCTGGTCAATGCCCAAATCATACGAATTTGTGATAATTGACGCGTCAACACCTTGGGCAACACAAGCATTCAACACGTTCGCCTTGCACCGCGCACTGGCCGTATTGAATAAATCTTTACCACGTTGATTACTGACATTTGACGAGTCAGACACACCCAAAAACGATGAAATATCAAAACCAGAACTGTCGATTGTGAAGTCTAACAGCCCTGACAAATCCATATTGACGAGGCCAGAACTGGTTGAAGTGCCACCCTGGACATTAACAATCAACCCCTTGATTTTATCCAAACTGGTTTTCAACTGTGTTGTATCAGATTTTGATTGCATAGCAAGTTCTGCCTCGGTCTGGCTGAACAATTGATCTATTTCTCGATTGGACAGGCCAATATATCTGATTTTTTGAGCAACTTCTTGTAATTCTTCGGTCGCTTTTTTCAAACCTTCTTCTGTTTTTGAATAATTTTTTAAATTAGCACTGCAAATACAACGTCCTTGATCGCCATCCAAAACATTGCAATATTCATCCATACATGCCGCATATTGCGCCTTGCAATAGTCGGTCAGTTCCGCAAGTTCGTCCATATTTGCGGTGGATACAGATGCATCGTTCACCGTTGTTCCACTGGACGCAACGCGTATAATTGGCGAACGTGCAGTACTTGCGTCTGAACGAACCCCCAGACGACTGACATTATTTGGGTTATACAATGTCGTGCCAGAACCTTGAATACTGGTATATTTAGTCGTTGCCGCACGTGAAACAACATTATTTGTGCCACTTGTCGGTGTTGCCGAACGCGCAGTCAAAGCACGTGTTCCCGACACACGCCCCATTGGTCGTGCCGCCGCGCGTGAAATTGCACCGCGTTCAGCCGTCCGTTGGGTGGTACCCGTACGTGCCGCCACAACGCGTTTTGAATTAGAATTTGATGCACGTGTTGTTGTGCCAACAGAATTTGTCGGTACTGTTCGTGCAGTTGTTGAACGATTTGCCGTCGTTACGCGCCCAGAATTTATCTGGCGCGATGGTTTTGCCGCTGTCACATCGGTTTTGGTTTCTGCCTCGCTAGCGTCATCTGTGTGCTGTGCGTCTTCGTATTCGACAACAGTTTCGTCAAAATACCAATCAGGCACAACCTCTGCAAAGGCGGGCATAACCAATAAACTTCCAAGAAATATGGCAAATCTTTTCATTTTTATACTTTCCTTTCTTTCTGTATATTTTATCATTATACAGCAATTTACGCAAACAAAAAATACATCAAAATTTGCATGATTTGATGCATTGGAATCTTTTCTTTTGCCTTGCCAAAAAAATATTCACTGATATAATCAAATTCACAGAGAAATTTTCAATAAATGGATAAACTTTATTGGCTTTTATTGGCTTTACCTTTGGTTGGATGGACCAAGATTCCAACCAGTATGCGTGATAAACGGCTTGCAAAATACACCCCAAAAATTACATCCAAAGATTTTGCATATGATAACCTTGAAACGCCGATTGCAAAGGTTTATTCAGATGAACTTGCACACGTATCGGATGCCAGTGGTGCAAGTCTTATCCAAGACGGTCTGTCGGCGTTTGTTATTCGTGCAACTTTTGCGCGTATGGCGACAAAAACCATAGATTTGCAAACTTATATTTACAGCAATGATTTTTCCGCGCATGTTTTAATAAACGAATTAAAAAATGCGGCCGATCGCGGTGTCAAAGTGCGCATACTTATCGATGATTACGGCACAAATTCTGATATCGCCGATGTGATTTTACTAAACCAGCATCCAAACATAGAAGTCAAGATTTTCAACGCTGTGAAAAACAGGTTGCGTTTTTTGTACTACCCACAAATGCTGATGGATTTTAACAGATTAAATTCGCGTATGCATAACAAACTGTTCATTGTTGATAACATCGCGCTTATTACCGGTGGTCGTAATATAGGCAGCAATTATTTTATGCCTGAAACTGCGATGAATTTTTCAGACACAGATGTTTTGTTCCTTGGCAAAATTACAGAAAGCGCAACGAAAAGTTTTAATGACTATTGGAATCATCCGCTTGCGATACCTGCGTCTGTTTTACCGCGTGCAGGTTCGGCGCGCGCATTGCAAAAATTGGACCAACAATTTAAAAAACTTGAACGAACCAGTGCGCGTCGTGCAGAAAAATATAACAAAATTATTTTGATGGCGTTGAATGAATACAAAAATAAAAACTTTGATTTTTCTTGGGGACGGGGACAGTTTTTGGCGGACCCAGCCGCAAAAGTTGAAATGTCGATGATGCGTAAAGAACGCAGACCTGGGGAAATCATAATCGCACTGAACAGACTTTGGCGCAAGGCAAAGAAAAGCGCGTATGTATCCGCAGCGTATTTTGTCCCAGGTCGTGGCGGAATCAACACAATATTGGCCGAAGAAAAGTCGGGTGTTCATGTCACTATTGTCACAAATTCATTAGGTTCGACCAATGCACCGACTGTGTATGGCAAGTGGGAAAAGTACCGCAATGCGCTGGTGCGAGGTGGCGTTGAAATCTATGAATTTATGCAGTCTGCGGAAAAGCCGCGCAACCAAAAGCGCAAGCGGGAACAGCGTCGTTCTTGTTTTTCTGTTATGCACAGCAAAACGATTGTATTTGATGACAAAATATCGTGGATAGGCAGTTTTAATTTGGATCCGCGTAGTACTTATTATAATACCGAAAATGTTGCAATCTTTGAAAGTCCAGAGTTCGCACAAAAATTGCGCAATATGATTATAGACGATACAAAATTGTCTTGGCGCGTGACGGAAACGAATGGAAAAATCACTTGGTGTGGGCACAGATATGGTGAAGAAGTGCCGCGCAAATATCATCATTGTCCTGATACAACGATTTTTAAACGTATATTTAAATTTTTTACAAAAATTATTCCAGAAAAATTCGTCTAATTGCAGTGACTTGCGAATCAGATAAAAAATTTTTTCATTTTTTTTAATTTTTTTTGCATTTTTCTCTTGACCCGCGATTCGTTTTTGTTCTATGATCCGTGTATAGACATTGAGAGCACACACAAAGCCCCAGGAAATCAAAAGGGAAAGCGGTTTTCTGGGAAAACAAACAAAACAAAACACTTTTGATTTGGGCTTTTGTAAATACATCATGTAAATACAAACCCAAATCAAAATTCATCAACAATGCCCAATAAAAGGAGGGAATATATGCCAAAAAACATCAAAGAAATAATGATTGCTTTGCACAAAGTTTTAAGCACAACTGTCTGGGTCAATGCCGACCGTCAGATAATCTCGCTTAGTGATGAATTGCAAATTGGGCATAATAATTCCCCTCGTTCTATTGAAGATTTATCCAGATCATCGCTGATTGGTGCGTATGTTTCACTGCAAATCCGCACAGATAATTTTGATGTTGCGGCTGAATCATTGGAAACCGCTGATTTAGCACTGCGTGTCAAAGAAATGGTATTTGCAGAGGCAAAACGCATTATGGACGCAGAATCCGGCGCAGACAAAGATTCTGTGGCGATGGCGGCATAACAGTTTCCCTTTGGGCAAAAAGTTTCCGGTTTCCGGAAGGAAGGAGAGCGCATCGGTGGGCAACCACCGATGTGTATTTTTATAAAAAAGTGGGCGCAACCGCGCCCACACTAACTTACTTACACTAAACACTAATACGACTTTGCAACAAATACATATTCTGGGTCTGCGTCGTCAAGACATCTGCGTGTAATTTTGTATTTTTCCATCAGTGCATCAAATTCTGGCGATTGTGTCGTGTTGTATTTGATACGGAAAAATCCAACTTTGCCGTCCGCCAGTGCAGATTCCAGTTCCGCCAAATTCGCAACATCATGAATCATTTTTTTATTGCGCTCGGTCGCCGCGGCCAACATATCGCGCTGCATCGCATCCAGTTTTGCCACAACTGCTTCACCCAAATCTGCAACAGATACTGTTTCACGTGAAACCTTGCCCAAATCGCGCCGCGTAATGGTGACTGTGCTTGTTTCAATTTCACGCGCACCAACTTCGACACGCAATGGCACGCCGCGCTTAATCCATTTCCACATTTTATCGGGGGCGCGCATATCGCTGTTATCGGTCAGCACACGTACACCGCGGTCATTTAATTGTGATTCCAGATTTGCGGTAAATGCGTTCATCGCATCCATATCTTCGTCACCACGCGTAATCGGAATTATCACAACTTGGTGCGGGGCAATCGCCGGCGGCAACACCAGGCCATCATCATCACTGTGCGTCATAAACAGGCCACCCATCATACGCGTTGATGTTCCCCAAGATGTAGTCCAGGCATAGGTCAACTGGCCATCGGTTCCAAGGTATTTAATGCCAAAAGATTTTGCAAAATGCTGGCCTAAATCGTGCGAAGTACCGGCCTGCAAGGCTTTCCCGTCCTGCATAATTTGTTCAACAGTATACGTGTGATCGGCACCTGCAAATCTTTCTTCGGGTGTTTTTTCGCCCATAATGCAAGGTATCGCCAAAACATCGCGCATATAGTCGCCATAAACCCTATGCATTTTGCGCGCATCTTCGTTTGCTTCTTCGTGCGTAGCAAACACATTGTGGCCTTCTTGCCAGTTAAATTCCGAAGTGCGCAAGAACATACGCGGACGCATTTCCCATCGCATAACATTCACCCACTGATTTAACTTTAACGGCAAATCACGATAAGATTGTACCCAGCGCGACATTGCTTCGCCGATAATAGTTTCCGATGTTGGGCGGATAATATAAGGTTCCGTCAGTTTTGATTCTGGGTCTGGTTGCAATTTACCATCTATCATTTTTAATCGATAATGTGTGACAACCGCCGCTTCCTTGGCAAAGCCAGCGACATGTTCCGCTTCTTTATTAAAATATTCAATTGGAATCAGCAACGGGAAATTTGCGTTCAGAACGCCCGCCGCCTTGATACGCCGGTCCATCGCATCGCGCATCAGTTCCCATATTGCCCAACCGTACGGCTTTATCGTCATACAGCCACGCACAGGCGCGTTTTCCGCCAAATCTGCCGCCACGATTAAATTTTGATACCATTCACTAAAATTTTCTGCCCTTGTCGGGGTTATTGCAGTTTTCATAGTTTATTGCCTTTTAAGTTCCATATATTTATCTGAAATTATTTGATGCATTGTTTGTGCAATTTGTTTTCTGTCCATACCGCCCGTTGGCGGTGGTGGCAACATATAAACATTGACAGTAAAGCCGCCCAAAACCATTACATGGAAAATCTGGCCAAACGCGCTGCGTTCACGTGAACAGCGTGGACCTTGGTCCTGCTTTGCATTATCAAAATACGCATAGTGTTCCGCCAAGTCTTCTTCGGTTATCGGTGTGCCGTCGTGATAGCAATACTGTGTCACAACCGGTTGCACAGTGACATCGGTGCCTTCGGCGACATTGAACAGGCTGCTTTTAAATTCTTTTACATACGCGCCATTGGTTGTTGTGCCTTCGGGGAAAATATACAGCGGATATGAAATCGTAGAAATTGCTTTTTGCACTTCGGCCAAGGCCTCGGCCGCGTGCGAAGGACGGCGGTCAACAAACACCACGCCAAACTTGTTCGCGACAAAGCCAACTATCGGCCAACGGCGCACATCATTTTTCGAAATAAAACTGCCCCCGAACATTACTGGGAAAGTCGCAATTTCAAACACAGATATATGATTACCTGCGACCAACAGCGGCCGTTTTTTTGATATGGTTCCATGCTTTACAATTTTGATACTGGACAGCCACAGCAAAATCTGCATAAACACATGCATATATTTAACAGACCACTTTCCACGCGGCAACAAAACCAAAATCGGCAACTGAACCACAACCATGAACCAGAACGCCGCAAAGCGCAGCGCACCAGTGATAGTATTAAAAACGTTTTGCTTTCTAACGCGTGACATATTTTATTGTTCCTCTTGCGTTTCTGGTTCATCGATAAATTCTGCATCGGCGGCGTCTTCGCGCAACAAGAATTCAAAAAACGCACCCAACATATTCAATGGCCCAGTAATAGGCAACAGCATAATCTTGCCCAATGTCTGAATCGGATGCGGCTTTACATCCAAATGTTCCAGTGCGTTTTCGCGACCATAGAAATGCTTTTGATATGCAGCATCCATATTTTTCGATTGCATCATCACGAACACATCGTACGTATTAAAAGGCTTGTCGATAAACACACCTTGACCAAAACTTGCCCCCATGCGCAGATAACCTTTGATAAGTGGCGTCATTTGCTTTTTTGCCATTTCTTCATCGACAAATGCACGCGGCAAAATATTCATTTTAGACATACGCGGGTCAGCGCCGTCCGCAAAGTTTTCCGGTATCACGCGTGCGCGCAAACGCATCGGCGACAAATGATTATAATATAGATAAGAGATTGCCTGAGCCGATTCCACAGGTTTTTGCCCAACAAAAGACGCGACACCAAACATGACCGCGACACGCCGGCGCAATATATATTCACTTAAACCCGCCCACAACATACGCATAACCAGCGCGTTTTCACGATATTCCGCAGCGACGCACGCGCGCGACATTTCTGCGATGTTATCAGAAGCCTTTTTAATTTTGGAAATATTAAATTCTGTTTCGGTGTAAAAGCCGCCCATTTTTTCTGCGGCCTTTTTGTCGATAATACGATAGGTTCCAACGATTTTCCCATTGTGGAACACCGCCATATATTCGGCATTTTTGTCATAGTCATCATATTCTTCACGCAACGCGCGTTGTTCTTCGGTTGCGGACGCGCCTTCTTCTTCAACGAACACCTCATAGCGCAACTGGCGCACCATACGGCGTTCATCTTTGTTCCGCGTCAAGCGCACTTCATAATCACGAACTTTTATGGCCATAATATAAAATCCTTGGTTTTTACCCCCAAATGGTACCAAACAAAACGGTTCAGTGCAATATTTTTATTATTTCAATTTATCGGCCAATTCGGAAATTGCTATCGCGTACCAGTTGGAATTATTCCACTGCTTTATTCTATAAAAATTTGGATATGTTAAATATGCGCTGACCACCGGCATTGGCGGAATATCGGCATCAGGGTTTTGTTCATCTGGCGCCGTTGGCGCGGGAATATTCGCGACATCTGCGACCAAGCCTGCAACCATATTTCCAGTTGGAATCGGTGTACCGTCTGGGTTTGTCACGCCCATTTCCGCCCATTCGGTCAAAGGCTTTTTCGTCTTGCCGTCCAGCAAGCCCAAATCAAAATTCGCAGGTAAAACGACGCGACGCGCAATTCTTTGCGTTTTGTCCCAGCCCAATTTATTCAGGTAATTTCCCGCACTGGCCATTGCGTCGCCAATACTGGTAATAATATCAATATGGCCGTCACCATTGCCGTCTGCGCCGTATTGCGCCAGTGTCGTTGGTATAAACTGAAAGTGTCCCATTGCACCCGCCCAACTGCCGCGGATTTTATTTATATCCAGTCCGTTTTTGTCTGCAATTTTCATCAAGGCAATCAACTGGTTCACAAAAAAGGTTTCACGCCGTCCGTCATACATTAGTGTAAAGAACGCATCCACCAAACGATGCCGCGATTTAGTTGCACCATAGTTCGATTCCATCCCCCAAAAGGCAAGCAACACATGCGGCGGCACACCATAGCGCGCGTCCACCCGCGACAACATTGTTGGGTATTTTGCGTGCATCTTGCGACCGGTTGCAATTCTGTCTGCATTCACCGTCCGCGCCAAATATTCGTCCAGTGTCAATTTGAATTCTGATTGGTTTTTGTCGTTTTTTACGATTGACGGTACAAATGCAGGCGAACGAAGCGTCGCGTCAATCGTTGCATCCGACACCTTTTCCGTCGCCGCACGCGTCCGAACACCCGACACAATCGCATCCCAGCGCGCTGTGTCAAACACACCTGTATCGGCCACCACCGTACCACAAAACAATACTGTCAAAAGCGGAAAAAATTTTACCGCACTATGCATAATGTCCCCCAAAAAAACTTAGAAAGCAAACTTTAGCCCCAGATGCAAACCAAATGATTGCCAGTTCGCATTCTTTAATGAATTGCTGATATGTTCTGTATGTGCGGGCACAGTTTCAAGATATGGTAAACCGTTGTCATCTAAAACATACTGACCGTTTTCATCTACAACAAATTCTGTATATTGCGCAACATATAATTTTCCAGGAATATTGCCAACATGGAATTTGTTCGTGTCAACTTTGATTGCCAGCTGCAGCCGCTCAGACAAACGCATATTGTATTCCATTTCGGCCTCGTAAGCATAGGCGCCATTGCTGCCCTCGTCCAAGAAACTTGGCGATTGCTGCCAATCTGTTCTGTTCGGCCAAATGCCTTCGGATGAATACTTCGGCAAACTGACCTGGAAATAAAAGCGCAATTTGTCGGACAAGGTCATTTGCTTTTCAACCTCTAATCCAATATAGAAACCACTCCAAGTCGTGTTGTATATATGCGTCACGCCGCCGACCTTAATCGGGCCATCGCCACCAATGATAACGCATTCGCCTTGGTACACGCCCCATGGCACATCACCCATAGAAGATGTGTAATCGGTTGTTGTCAAAGCAGTCCCCAATGCCGTTACCGCACCACTGGTTGAACCACTTTGTACGACGACCTTGATATCTTCGGGGCCCATACAAACTTGATACCAAGTATCTGGCGGAACCGCGTCAATTGGCAAAGAATAATAATATCCTTGCTCGTCACCATAGACATATTCGCCCATATTCGTCATCAACGGCAAGTATATGCCTTGGTTCGGATACAGGTGATCAGACATTTTTAAATCGTGCTTGAATATTTCATAACCAAAAACCGGCGACAGTTTCCAACCCGCTATATCCCATACGTTGCGCGCACCAATGCCAAGACGCAAATGTTGACTCTTGCCAGTTTGGTCACCAACAGATATTGTGAAAATTCCTTGGTCTGGCGCCGCCCAATCATAAGGCTCTAAATCATAGTCCATTGACAGACCGCCACTTGACATTTTTCCATACGTATATTCACCAAACGCGAACAAATCAAGATTCTTCATCGAAAAAGTATGACGTGCGCCAACATTTATCTCGTCAAAAATCATATCGTCCCATTTCAAGATAGAATTCACACCTGTCTTGAAGTCGAAATTCGCAAACCTGCGCGAATAGCCGGCATACATACTGGTTTTATAATCCATATCTGGGGTCAGTGCGACGCCGTTTACCGTCATCCCCGAAGATGCCGCATAGTTATTATATATGTAATTATTTTGAACTTTTGGGCGTTCCACTGTATACGTGGTCACACGTGAACCAACAATTTGTTTGCTGCCCGATGTGCCAACATACTTGGTATAACCTTGATTTGCATACTGACCATACCCAACTTGGTTAGCATTTGCGGGTGCCGTCTGTTGATAATACACAGGCACCCCTTCGTTTGCAGCAAGCGCAGCAAAGGGCAAAACCATCGCCGGTAAAAAAGCAATTAGTTCCTTTCTCATTCCTTATCTTGTTATATTATATCACAAAATTGGTTCCAGAAAAAGCAATTTATAACTTGCGTGATTTTGTTTAGGTTGTAATATGAATCCGATATGAACAAAGCACATAATATTTACATTCATGTTCCTTTCTGTGTCGCGAAGTGTCGGTATTGCGCGTTTTTTTCCCGCGCATGCAGTGCGCCAGATTGGGACCAATATGTATCGAACATAAACCAAGAAATTAGATTATTCAGCCGTCAGCTTGGAAAAATTTCTGTCCCTACAATATTTTTTGGTGGCGGAACGCCGTCACTTATGCCCACAAAAGTTTTTGATTCGATTCTAACTGAAATAAGAAAAAATTTAAATCTTGCGCCAGATGCCGAAATCACTATCGAAGCAAATCCGAAAACAATTGACGATAATAAAATTTCAGAATTTGCCAAAATCGGCATGAACAGAATTTCCATTGGCGTACAATCATTCGATGACGAAAAATTAAAATTTCTTGGACGCATCCATTCCGCCGATGATGCACGGCGAACACTGGATGGCGCATTGCGGCATGGCTTGCGCGTCAGTGCAGATTTTATATATGGTTTGCCAAATGAAACAGTTGCGGCGGTAATTAAAACTTGCCAAGAAATAAATTCTATTGGTTTGTCGCACTGTTCTATGTACGAATTGACAATTGAACCGAATACACCACTTGGACAATCCAATCCAGAAATGCCGGATAATGAAACTATGGCAGATATGTATAATGCTATAAATGACAACTTGTGTTTGCCGCGGTACGAAGTTTCAAACTATGCCGTGCCCGGTCAAGAATGCCGGCATAATCAAAATGTTTGGGACGGCGAACCATACATAGGCATCGGTACAGGTGCGGCGGGGCGCGTGTTGTTGAATGGTGTTTGGTATGAACAACTTGGCGGCAATAAACAGTTTGAGCCTATGTCAGATGCTGACCGCGCGATTGAACGCGTTATAACAGGTCTGCGAACTGTGCGCGGGGTGAAATTGGATGAACATGTTAAAAATATTATAAATTTAGAATTTGCAAAATCTTGTCCAGATATGCTATCGTTTAACGGCGACCGATTGGCGGCAACGGCAAAAGGAATGTTGGTATTAGACGATTTGATAACAAAGTTGGTAAAGTAAAATGAAGCATATTGTTTTAAATGTTTTGGGAATTATTTGTGTTGTTGTGTCCATACTTTTGGTCACGAATTATAAAAGGAGTAAAACAATGCACACAGGTATAAAACAGGAAAATATGGATATGACCGTAAATCCGGCGGATGATTTTTTTGATTATGCAACGCTGGGGTGGCGCAAATCGCATCCGATTCCTGACGATTATACACGCTATGGTGCATTTGAAATTTTGAACGAAACGAATATTGCGCGCGTCCGCGAAATTGCAGAATCAGACACTGGTAAAATCGGCACACTGTATAAAATTGCGATGGATGACCAGAAATTAAATGCAGACAAAACCAAACCTGTCAAAAAATATTTTGATGAAATAGATGCAATTCAAAACAAATTTGAATTGCCCGAATATCTGGGGCGGAATCACGCGTTTTTCTCGTCCTTTTGGGGTGACGCGGTTGCGCTGGATGAACAAGACAGCGAACATTACCTGTATAATATAACCCAAGGTGGCATTGGCCTGTCGCGTGATTATTATGTTGATAATGATACGCACACACGCGAAATTCGCAAAAAATATGTAGAATTTATCGCGGCGCAATTAAAGAATTTTGGTGTGAACGCGGATGCAAAAAAAATCTATGCACTAGAGGAAAGAATGGCAAAATCTTTCTTTACCAAAGAACAGTTGCGTGATCCACATGCGAATTATCACAAAATGTCGCGCGATGATTTTGCAAACAAATTTGCAGGCTTTGATTGGAAAAAATATTTGAATGCCCGCGGTGCAAATGCCGCAGAATATCTGAATGTTGCTCAACCATCTGCGATTACAGAATCCATCAAAATCATAAATGATACAGATTTAGATTTATTAAAATCTTACCTGAAATATCGTGTGATTTTGGGCGCGCAAACTTTTTTGGATGATGCGACATATGAAACGGCATTCAACTTTTTCAATCGGACTATGTCCGGTCAGAAAGAACAAAAGCCGCGGTGGAAACGCGCGGTTGGAATGTTGGATAACACGTTGGGTGAAGAAATTGGACGGCTGTATGTCAAAAAATATTTTCCGGCGGCCGCTAAAAAGCGTATGCAGGAATTGGTTGAAAACTTGCGACGCGCGTATGCATTGCGTATTGAAAAACTTGATTGGATGTCGGACGAAACGCGCGCGCAGGCGATCGAAAAATTAAATGCGTTCAAGGCGAAAATTGGTTATCCCGATAAATGGCGTGACTATTCAAAACTGACAATCGATGCAAACGAAAGTTTGTTTGAAAATATGTTGAGCGTTGCAAAGTTCGAAGATGAATTTTGGTTGAACAAAATCGGTAAAGAAAAAGACTCTAGCCTGTGGTATATGAATGCGCACGAAATCAACGCGTATTATGATCCATCGACGAACGAGATTTGCTTTCCCGCAGGCATTTTACAATATCCGTTCTTTGATATGGATGCCGACGATGTGTTTAACTATGGCGCGATTGGTGCGATTATTGGGCACGAAATGACGCATGGTTTCGATGATTCTGGGCGGCATTTTGACAAGGATGGAAATATGCGCGATTGGTGGACAAAATCGGATGCGTCCGAATTTGAAAAGCGCGCAGATGTTATGAAAAACTTTTTCGACAAGATTTTAATTGCACCTGAAATTCACGCAAATGGTACATTTACACTTGGCGAAAATTTAGCGGATTATGGCGGCGTAACAATATCATATACAGCATACAAAAATTTTGGCAAAGGATCAGATACAGTTGCCGGATTCACGCCAGATATGCGGTTTTTCTTGGCGTATGCGGGCGCATGGGCGGGTAATATCAGACCCGAACAAGAAATCACACAAACAAAAACGAACGAGCATTCATTGAATCGCAATCGTGTAAATGGAATCTTGCCTCATATCGATGCATGGTACGATGCGTTTGGTGTAAAGCCAGACAACAAAATGTATGTTGCGCCTGAAAAACGTGTTCATTTGTGGTAAACTGGTTGATATCGAATTGTTATCTGTTTCTGCGGCGTGCATTGCGCAGGTTATAGTTTTTGATAAATGCGGCCGGCGCAGTAACAATTTGTTTCACTTGTGGATGATACACTGGTTTGCTTTTACGTATGTCGTTTTGAATAACAATCTCTGGCAATGGTGGCAGTTCCGGCATTTTGAAATTTTGTACCAACATTAGCATATCGAGCTTGTCTATTTCTGCCGCAAGATTGCTAAGTGTGGCTTCGACTTTGCGTACTTTATTTGGCATAACAACCGTTCCATCCAGTGTGGTCGGCGCATCAGGCATCAGCATAGATTTTTTTGCAACTGTTGTTTTATGTGTGTTGAACAGGGCAATCAAATATTCACTTGCGGGCGACCGTGGCAAATCAGACAATATGGTACGCATAATGCCGGTTGCAAAATACAAAGACTGACCCATTGACAAATTACTTGCCATATACACATCCACCAACGCATCAAATAAATTCATATATGCGCGCGTAAGTTGTTCTTTAAATTCCTGTTTCATCGTATCCACATTTGCATATATAGACCAAACAACAAAAAAGTCAAGGTACAATAAAGTTTTTGACTTTATTTCAATATTGCGCAATCATACTAGGGTTATATTCCCAATGTGGCACTGTTGCCAATAATGGGCGGTGTCGGGAATGTGGCACCAATCTTGCCAATAATGGGGGTTGGTAATCAACAAATAAAAATATAAGGAAAAAAAATGAAAAAACTTTTAGGTATAGCGGTTGCATCCGCAACAATGGCAACATCTGCGATGGCGGCGGTTACAACAAATATGGAAAATCCACTGTTCATTCCAAAGGCCGGTGAATTTGCTTCAAAAACTGGCGCAGGTGTGATGTACAAAAAGGCGGACCATACGGACGCATTGAAAATCAAAGATCACGATGGGGCGGAAGAATTCCCAGTGTGGCGTTTTACCGAAGACTTTGGTTATGGTATCACAGACCGTTTAAGCACATATGTATTGTTGGGTTGGACACAAAATGATGACATTGACCGCAAAGGTATGCATCGTGGCCGTTTAGGCTTGAACTATCGTGCGATTGAAACATTGGATAATATTGCATGGGATGTTTATGGCGAAGCGTACTTGTCTGGCGTTTCACCGATGAAAGGTTCTGTAACATTAACAAATGGTAATGTTGATTTTAAATACGACAACTTTTCTAATGGTCGTTGGGGCGCAGTATTAGGAACCAAAGTTGGTAAAACTTGGTCGAAGTTCACCGCGTCTTTGTTCGCAGAATACCTGCAAACATTTGGCAATCATAACAACAAAATCAAAATTGACCAAAGTGCTGCTGTCGCAGGACCTTTGACATTTGGAATGGTTGGTTTCCCAGATGAAATTTCTGTTGATTTGAAATCGACTAAGGAAATTACTGTTGGAACAAATGCTTTCTATCAGATAAACGATAATTGGTCGTTTGGTGGCGGTTTCAGATTTGTTGAACATACCGATAATGGTGTAAAATCTATTCATACTAAATTGAACGCACCACAGGCGCCTGCAACAGCGGCGCATCAACAGGCGGTTGTTGACAAGTTGCTTAGCGAAACAAAAAATATGCACGATGGTTGGAACGAATACATTTTGTCTGCGTCGGTTGCAAACCAAATTTCAGACAGTGTTCAAATCGCTTTGTTTGGTGAATACACATTTGATGATTCTCACAAGAATTCTCAAAATGGTACCGATGTCAAAGCGGAAGTTGGTGTTCGTGCCAATGTTCGTTTCTAAGGTTTGAACAGAAAACCAATAAAAGACGGGTCCAAATTGGATCCGTTTTTTGTTTTTTATTAAAACGCTTTTTTTAATGCCTTTTTTATGATATAATATCTCAAGAAAGGTAGTACAAAGAGAATGAGGAAAGTTAGTGTTTCTGCCGCTTTGACAGTATTTTATGCGTTCGCCACTGGTGTGGCGGGTGCCGCTTATCCGGTTTATCAGGCACAATATGCGAACCAAATACCGGTACAATATCAGCAGCAATATGCGGTTGATACGACCTATTCACGCAATGTGGTTCAGTTGCCGGCGACAAATAATTCTGTATTGACGGCAAATTCTGGGGTTGCGGCGGCGCCAACGCGTGTGACGGGCTCTTTACCGCGTTTGGGTTCAAATGCAACGGCGGCGGGGCGGCGGTATTATCAACCCACAGATTATGACCGTTTGGCGGACAGTGGTTTGTATATCGGACTTTCTGTTTCGTATGCTGCAAGTATTATGGGTGGTATGAAGGCAGACTATATCGGCGAAAAAGATTCTTTTACGGTTCCCGGTGCTTTTGCAACGGCTGATTTTGAATCTGATACAGTAATTCCATTGCAGGTTTCTGTTGGTGCGTCGCTGAACAACGATTTTCGTGTAGATTTTTCTTACACGCGTTATTCTGGGTTAAGTTATCCAGATAAAGTTCAGACCGCTGTTGACGACAGTTATATTGCCGATGTGACTGCTGCGGTCGAAGGTGGTGCGATTACCGCGAATACAACTATGTTGAACATATACTATAACCTTGATTCTTACACTGGTTATTTGGCGGGTGGTTCATTGCGTCCATATATTGGTGTTGGTGTTGGGTTGTCGCTGAATACGATTTCAGATTATGTTGTTTACGATGGGTCTTACTATAAAATCATAGAAGATTTGGGGACTACAATAAATCAGGCGGGTGTTTTGACAGGCGTGTCGGATATTTACGCATATCATAACGGCGGCACAACTGAACAGATGGCATTTATGGCCGAAGCCGGTATTACAACCGATATGGGCGAAGGCATCAGGGTTGATTTCTTTGCGCGCTATGCCAATTTAGGTAAAGTAAAGACTTCGGGCAGTATTGTATTATCCCAGACAGAATGGTTGGCTGATGGACTGGGCAACGAAGTTCAGGCGGACTATGACAGCGTTTATCACTATACAAATTGGTACGAAAGCGGTCGCATTGGTCTGATAGATGTTGGCGTTCGTTTAAGATTGCAGTTCTAGTGCGAATTTGGTGGAAAGTTATATGAAACAGACTGGTTATGCTTTTTGGTGCTTTTTGCCGGCATTCTTGGCGGGCGTATTTGATGCGGCCGATGCAGGTATTCGTGTTGGTAATTTGTCGCGCAACTATGCATCCAGCAGTAAAAATACCCTTGCAATGCAACAGCAATATTATAATTCAACCGCCGAAGCACAAGCCGCGGCTGCAGCTGCCGCAGAATTGCCTGTGCGTGTTGCGGATGCCGAGGTTGCTGAACAAGTTCGTCGTGGTGATACAAATGCGGAAACGGATATGAGCACACTGAACAAATGTGCGATGATTTATCCCGATGGCGAATTTATGTGGGACAGACCAACATTGGGGCGTGGTGCGGGCGGTTCGCCGACCTGTGTTGCGGTCGTTGAAATGCGCAAATTGGATTCCAGTGGTGGTTTGGAATATACAACGGTTGCACGTGGAAAATTGGCGGTTGGTGATCTTATCAACTGTAACATATCTAATTTCCCTGCGTCCAGTTATTTGCCGGCTTTGGCACAAGTGGAATTTCCTGCCGACCAAAAACCGACACGCGAAGACGTTATTCAAGTGATGAACGAAGAACAGAAAAATAAAGCCGGTCTGAAAATCGTTGCGGCGGCCTTGGCGGCGGGTATTGCCGGCAATATGGTCGGCAAAAGTGCGCCAGGCAGTGATTCTTTGTTCGGTACGAATTCAGATAAATTAAAAACGACCGCCGGCGGGGCGCTGCTGGGCGGCGGTTTGATGGCGGCAAGCGCTTATTCTGGCAAAGTTGCGGGTGACACAATTTTGCAGGCGGGCGTGAACGCGGCGGCTGGCGGTGTTGTTGGCAATATGCTGGCATCGGGTGACGCAGTATTGCGCGTAGAAAAATGCACGTACCAAGGTCGCCAAACATCATGCTTGTGGGGAAATGTGGCGTCATTAAAACAAGCCGACGCGGACGGGTATTATAATAAAGATAAAAGAACAATTTACACTTGCGAAACCAATGGTGGTGATATAAAAGATTGTGTTGCACGCTATAATTATGTGGTTAAACATATTGACAATTTAACTCTGGATCAGTTTCAAGAAGATCCGGAGCGCGTGACGAGTGTAAAACGTTATAATTTGATTGATAACAACAAATTAGAGGAGTCTCCAGCCGGCAATATTTACAAGGCAACGGTTGCAGAAGTAACAGATTCTCAGCCTGCGGTTGTTGTTGATTTTCATGACAGTACGTTTGGTAAAAAAATGTCAGATTGGCGTAAATGGAAGGCAGCCGGTAATAATGCGACAGTTTGTCGTCGTGATAGCAAGGGTACCCCGTTGTGTGACGAAGACAAACCAGATTTGTACACACTTTAAAACTTTACTCCGTTGCAAATAAATGCCGATGATGGTGCTGTGGTAGATTTGTCGAACAAGGCGCGTTTGGGTTCAACCCTGAAAGGTGCGGGCGCAGGTGCGGCAATCGGCGGTTTTGCGGGCTATCAGGGTGCTCAAAGTGATATAGAAGAGCGTTTCGTTCAGGCTATGCGTGAATATAATGCATCGCTAGAAAATTTCTATTGTGGCACAGGACGTAAATTCCTTAGCTTCTATAACGATGAAGCGATAATTCCAACAATGAATGAATAAAAACATCGGCAAAAATGCCGATATTTTTTACATAAATTTTTCGTTTTTTAGTCGCATAATTGCATCTTGGACACCAATAAAGTGCAGACCGCGTCCGCCACTTTTACACCATGCATTAACATTATCGATTCTATCATCAATCAAAATGTCGTTTTTTGTTGGTTGTATTAGTTTTTCTTTATTGCTGTCGCAAATAATAATAATATGCTGTTTATCAAAAAAATCGCCAAGTTTGCATAAAATCCATTCGGTTTTTTCGTCGGCAATAAATTTGACATAACTGGCGCCACGAACAAAATTTTTCGCCTTTGGGGCTTTACTTAACACATACATATTGCCATGTGATTTGGCCACATGCAGCATATTCTTGACACCGTATATCATCGGTAAATTGCGCCAGAAAGTTGGTGTTTGTTCTATTTGGTGCCACATACGCCGTTTTTGTTCTTTGGCAATTTCATCAAGTTGGTCAGAAGGGCGGTTAGTATCAATTGCATACTTAGGCATGCGCGACTCGAAATCAGCTAACACGTTGTCCATATCGAAATAAAAAGTGTACATTACTATTTCTCGTTGATTATAGCCATTACGCGCTTTGTAATATCAGAAATCTTTACACGCGTCTGTTCCATTGTATCGCGATGACGCAGTGTAACAGTGTTATCTTCCAGTGTTTGATGGTCAACCGTTATGCATACTGGGGTGCCAATTTCGTCATGACGGCGATAGTTCTTGCCAATATTACCGGAATTTTCCAATTCTATGCGTCCGATGCCCAGTGCGCGCAAATCGTTTTCAATGTTTTCGGCGATGCCGACCAATTCTGGAACATTACGCGCCAATGGTATAACCGCCGCCTTGACCGGTGCCAGACGCGGTTTCAGTTTCAAAACAACGCGTGTTTTTCCTTCGCCAAGGTCTTCTTCGGTATATGCCTCTATCATCAGTGCCATCATCGCACGATTTACACCCATCGCGGTTTCAATAACGTATGGGATGAAACTTTCGCCTGTCTGGGGGTCAGAATAGGCCAATTTAACTGTGCTGTCGGTGTTTTCCATAACATGTGCCGCAATTTTGAATTCGTTCTGCGATTTAGTATGCGAGCCCAAATCAAAGTCTTGGCGATTGTGAACGCCTTCGACCTCGTCAAATCCATCAGGAAATTCGTATTCGATGTCGCCCGCCGCCTTGGCATAGTGCGCAAGTTTTTCGTGCGGTGTAAAGCGCAATTTGTTTGCAGGTATTCCCAGAACATTCACCCACCACGCAATACGCGTTTCGCGCCACGCGGTAAAGTATTTTTCATCTTCGCCTGGGCGCACAAAGTATTGCATTTCGGCCTGTTCAAATTCGCGCATACGGAAAACAAAGCCGCGCGGAGAAATTTCATTGCGAAACGCTTTGCCAATCTGGGCGATACCAAAAGGCAACTTGTGTGGCGTAGAATCCAAAACATTTTTAAAGTTGATATATGTCGTTGTCGCAGTTTCTGGACGCAGGTATGCATTGATTTCGCCGTCAGATACCGCACCAATAGACAGCCCCATCATCAGTTGATATTCGCGCGGCGGCATCAAATCGGTTGAACCGCAATTATCGCACTTTGTTTGGTCGCGCATTTTGTCTTGACGCATACGTGCGCCACACTTTTTGCATTCAACCAGTGGGTCTGAAAATCCGCCTTCATGTCCAGAATATTTCCACATTAAACGATTGCCAATCAGTGATGCATCCAGTCCTTCGATATCATTGCGCGAATAAACCATTGAATTCCACCAAGCGTTCCGGATGTTTTTCATCAGTTCAACACCGTACGGGCCATAGTCATATGTTCCACCCATACCACCGTATATTTCAGAACCTGTGAATATAAATCCGCGTCTTTTGCACAAGGCAACGATATCATTTACACTTTTTGCTGGCATATCTTTACACCTTTTGTTTTTTATTGTCCCTGTAAGTATTATATTTTCTTGCAGGTTTTGCAACCGTTTTAACAAAAAAAATGGGGCAAAGCCCCATTAAATTTTTTATGAATTTTTTATCCTGCAACGATTGCACCAACCGGACAAACCGATGCACAGGTTCCGCAAGACACACACTTGGACGGGTCAATCGCACATTTGCCATCTGCGCCCGCAGAAATCGCCATCATAGGGCAGACCGTCATACAAGAATGACAGCCGATACATTTAGTTGGATCTACTTTATATGCCATTTTTTTCTCCATATTGTTTAACGTCTGTTCAAAAGCCCCAGCAAGTATTGGAACATCGCAATGAACGAGATATACAGGTGCAATGCTCCCAAAACTGCCAACTGATCTGCGCGCGTTTCATCGCCGATAACGGCATACGCACGACGCAGAGATTGCATATCGTATGCGGTGAACAGTGCGAATACCAACACGCCAATTGCGCATACTATTGTTGAAAATGTGCCGCCCATTGGCCATATCATCGAAACAACGCCGACCAAAATCAGACCTATCATACCCATCATCAGGAACAAGCCCAAAAACGACAAATCTTTTGCGGTCTTGTACCCAAACGCCGCCATACATGCGAACATTGCCGCCGCAATTACAAAGGCCCACACGATAGATGCTGGATTAACCGCCAATCCGCCCCAAATCAGTGGTGTCATGCCCAATCCAATCAGGACAGAATAAACAAATAACCATACGGCCGCAACATTTGGTTTCATAGAAAACGCGCGCACCTGTGCCCAAATGGACAGCGCCAATCCGCCAAATATAACGATATAGAAAAATGGTGTCATGCCCGCCGGCGATACCAACAATCTGATTCCGCCAAGATAAATTGTGATAAACGATGTCAGTGCCGTTACCGCAACTGCACCGAACATCAGGCCAAAAATTCGACGCAGATATAAATCAAAGCCGCCGAGTTTTCTTGCCCGTATTCCGCGCGCGGCAACTGTTTTAGGTGCTGTTTGCATAATTTTTCTCCTTGTTAGTTCGTAAAATATATAATATAATAAAGGTATCTTTTCAAGGAATAAAAATTTAAAAGGAGATTTAATAATGCCAAGAGCAAGTTCCAGAAAAAATCCGATAGACCGCAAAACGGTTAAAGAAGATTTGGTGCGTAAACCTGCAAGGTCAACGGTTGTCGAAGGGCTTATCAAGAAATATCTTGAACAAAAGAAAAAATTAGAAACAGAAATGGCCAAACCAAAGGCGGACCGCGAAGATAAAAAAGTTGCGCGTCTGCAAGAAATTGTTTCAAATTTAACGCAAACTTTGCGCCGCGAAGGGTACAGCTTATAACCTATGGCAATTGTAATTGACCCAATTTCACCGGTTGCATTTAGTGTATTCGGTTTTCCTGTGCGGTGGTATGCGCTGGCGTATATCGCCGCATTTGTTGTTGGTTATGTTGCACTAAAATATATGATGCGGTCGCCACGTGCGGCGGTGAAGCTGACCAAGAAAGAATTGGACGATTTGCTGACTTGGCTGATTCTTGGCGTGATAATCGGGGGGCGGCTAGGGTATGTATTGTTCTATAATCTGCCGGTGTTTATTGAAAACCCACTGGAAATTTTTATGCTGTGGCATGGGGGGATGAGTTTCCATGGCGGCCTGATTGGTGTGGTAGTTGCAACATTTGGTTTTGCGCGGCGTTGGATGCGCGGGTTGCATATCTTGGATATGTTGGCGGTTGTCGCGCCGATTGGGCTGTTCTTTGGTCGCATTGCGAACTTTATAAATATGGAAGTTATGGGTCGCCCGACAGATTCTTGGTTGGGTGTGATTTTTCGCGGCATTTCCGAAGTGCCACGATACCCCAGCCCATTGTTCGAGGCCGCAACCGAAGGCATATTGTTGACCGTCATAATGTTTTGTTTGTATCGCTGGACAAACCTGCGCAAGTATGCGGGCGCACTGGCGGGAACTATGGCGATGCTGTACGCGATATTCAGAATTTTTTGTGAACAGTTCCGCGCCCCAGATGCCCAGATTGGTTTCTTGACCAGCTGGGGCCTGACCATGGGCCAGTTATTGTCTGGCATTATGTTTTTCTGCGGCGTTGGGTTAATAGTGCTTGCGATGCGCCGCGGCAAAAAATCGTAATTTATCGGTTTTTGGTGAATTTTTGTAAAAAAAACTTGATTTTTGTTATTTGACGGTATATTATATCGGCACGGCTTTGGGGTGTTAGCTCAGCTGGTTAGAGCGTCTGCCTGTCACGCAGAAGGTCGAGGGTTCGAGCCCCTTACATCCCGCCAGTTTTTTTGTGTCCGTTCTGGCCCCATCGTCTAATGGTTAGGACACCGCCCTTTCAAGGCGAGAATCCCGGTTCAAATCCGAGTGGGGCTGCCAAAATAAAAAGACCACCGAAATGGTGGTCGTTTTATTTTGTTTGCGCCCCCGGGTTTGAACCGGGATGGGTGCGAGTGCAACGCACGCAGCACCAATACGAGAATACACAATTAGAAAAATTTTAAAAAATTGAAGTTTACGAAATTTTTTTAATTTTTATTATTGTGTATCGAGGGGGCGAGTTCAAATCCGAGTGGGGCTGCCAAAGATTAAAACCGACCTTTTGGGTCGGTTTTTTGTTGATTTTCCAACACTTTCACGAGTTCGTAAATTAGGTAGTAAAAACACAGCCCGTTTTGCCAATTTACGAACTTTCAAAAAGAAAAGGTTAGAAATATAACCTTTTTCTTAGTTCGTATTTATTGTGGGAGTTTGAACTTTTTAATCTCTTTCCATAATTTTTTGAGGGGTAGCAATTCTTCGACGACTTTTGTTCATGATACCATCCATTGTTTTAATTTGTTCTAAGTCTTCACCAGAAATAATATCTATTACTTCATAAGGTTTATCTTTGATTGCATTTAATATATGAAAAACAGGTTTGCCTATTTCAACAGGTTGTTTCAACATTCTTTGAAAATCTTGTCCCATCACATTACGACAACGCGGTTCAAAAACATGGTATTGTCCATCGGACATTTTAACAGCAGGCACAACATGACCAATATTGCTTTTACCAGCATTTAAACAATCTATTTCTGTTGTTATAACGGCTTTTAAGTCCAGTCCTGAATCTTTCGCAGCATATAAAAACAATTTTGTCATACCTGTACAAGAAGCCAAATCACCCAGCCTTTGTTCATAAAATTCTTTTCCCGATATATCAAAACGAACATCTTTTACAGACACACCTTTTGTAATTGCAAGACGAGTTGTTGTTATTCCTTTTGCAAACTTTTTTGCATGACGAAAAGCACCTGTATCTGGGTTGTGTATTTTATCGAGAACTTTCTGTAAAGATTCCAAAATTTCCTTATCTGTCATGATACAAATTGTAGCACAAGACTAACAATTTTTCAAGAATGCCTTAATTTCTTTTCCAAACGACAAAATTTCATGAAGAACATCAGCTCGTGAGTTGCACAGATGGCCCTGCCAAAATAAAAAGACCACCGAAATGGTGGTCGTTTTATTTTG
>JAFZVH010000041.1 GCA_017617915.1 Alphaproteobacteria bacterium | reverse complement strand
CTTGTTGAGTACTCATTATAAACTCCTTTTTTATACTACCTAAGACAATACCAACATTTAAAACAATGTCAAGTTGTGATACAAAACCGCCTCGGCGGAGTCGAACGGAGCAAACACTTAGAAATCTTGGTTGTTCGAAGTTTGATAAAAATTCATATTTTTTGGATATGCTATTTTCGAACCTGTGCAGATATTAAAAAACCAAAGAAAAACCGCACTTTTTAAGTGCGGTGTATCTTTTGGTGGGAGTGGGTGGATTCGAACCACCTCAGTCGTAAGACAACAGATTTACAGTCTGCCCCGGCTCTCCAACTCCGGCGCACGCCCAGAACTCATTTTACTCCGACTCTCGCTATCGCATCAGCAACGACCAGTGGTGCGAGCAGCGGGACTCGAACCCGCATATCAAGCTTGGAAGGCTTGCGTACTAGCCCTTGTACTATGCCCGCAAAAGGCCATTGGATTATATTATATATTTACCAAAAAGCAAGCATATATTTGTGGTGTGTGGCATACTGTTTATTAATTTTGCACAACTACAGAACCTTGACTTTGGCTCAGATTCTGGCAATATGAAAAAGACCCACAACAACTGAGCTCTGGATGATAGGTTGCACCACCTGGACATTGACAGGCCGTATAATCGCTGTTATACACAGGGATATAATTACCAGTCCATTGACCATTTGATGATATTTCTTTTGCTTTACATTGTATGCACGTTAAACCATTAGTACTTGCCACATAAGGATATGTTGAATCACTGGTATCACATCTGCACCACCCGCCCATGGCCGTTGCACCATTTTGACCTGGGGACGAAACTTCCTGAGAGTTTGCAGGACACAAACGACACGCATTATTATACCAATGGCGCGAAGAATTGCATTTGCAATGCCCATAAAACTCTGCATTTTCTTCGCTAACTTCACTGGAATTTGATGGACATGCTGTTTTGGAACATATACCTGTTGATAAATATTCCCCACTGTTTTCACACTCTGGCAAGCATGCGCCGTTAAACACAACAAAACCTGTTTGGCATTTGCACATAGAATTCACCCAGCCAGCACGTGTATTATTTGCATCAACATCGTGGCTTTGGGTGCCATTTATGTACAAGGAATTGTCTGGGCATAACAAGGATTGATAGAATATCTCTGAAACGTGTTCTATACACGCATCTGGGTTATCATCTGGACACATGTTGGCATCTGAACTGTTTGCAAACACCGCATAACCACACGTCAAGGCTACGTTGCGGCAGGCGCCACGCATAATGTTATAAATGCTATTTGCCTGCGCTGTTGCAGACCAAGATGTAATCTGGGACACCTGATCGTTATAACACGATGCGATATCGGTCAAACAACTTGATGCGTAATCAGATACAATTCTGTACTGCGCCGCCTTGATATTCACCATAGCGCGCTGAATATAATTCACAACGATATCGTTATATGCCGAATAATTACCACGCGTATCATATGTGTATGCACGACACTTGTCTAACACAGGCCGACACAGCCCTTCGTCTGTTGCCTTTTGTTTGGTTCCGATTTTTCCAAGCAAATATTTTACTATACAATGCCCATCACCACCAGAACCGGTTTGCGTTCCGCCCAAAGCCGTTCTGCAACTTGTGTCCGAAATGGTCGAATTATATGCCGCAGATAGAAAATCTTTATCTACATTGGCGTTATTATAATTCTCCATATATTCTTGGATGCTGTTTATATTCTTGCCTAAAACAACATTGCCATTTTCATCTATAAACATCTTGGTCGGGTCAATACACTTGTTATAGTTTTCACCGCACACCATCTCATCAGTCATACATTTTTCAAGCGCACTGACACATTCACGTGCATTATAACTGTTTTGATTTTCCAATACCGCAAGACGCGCCTTTTGCAGCATACGTGTTGCGCTGCGCACATTGGAAACCAAGGTTTCGTTCATTTTATTTAATCCTGCCTCGTATGCGATACAATCTTTATCTATGGCCAAATCATAGTTCCCTGTAATTTGGTCTGCACTGCCACCAATGTCTTTGCACTGGGTAATTATCGCGTTGCAACGTTTTTTTGCGGCGTTATACAAACTGCTGCCGCGTAATTTTGCGATACTGCCGCTGTCGCCGCCGTCCAAGAAATCCAAGTTGAACAAATCAGAAACATCAGATGCAGAAAAATCTAAATCTATATCTAACATACCGTAATTATCAGAAGTTTCGGAATACGACATAGAACTGGTTGTTGGGTCTTTTATCATCTTTTCGATTTCTGCCAACATATTGCGGCTTTCTGTCGTATCTTTTTTACCAGACAATGCCTCTTCCGCCTCGGTCGCGGACATTATCGCAGAAATTTCGTCCGCAGACAGCCCGACATAGCGGATATTCTGGGCAACTTCGTTCAACTTTGTGTTCGCTTCTTTTACTGCGGCTTCGACTTTGGTATATTTGCTTAAATTCGCGGAACAAGAACAACGTTTTTGGTTTGCATCAACAACCGCACAGAATTGGTCCATACAATCATTATACTGTTCCTGACAAGACCTGTTTAAATCCGCAGATTGTTGCATACGTTCCTTGGCCGCGGCAATTTCCGCCGCATCCATATTTTGTGTTGCCGCACGCGATTGCAACTTCCTGATTTCAGAATCTATATTAGAGCCCGTTTGTTCGCCAGATGCAAGTACCGCACGACCGCCGACCTCGGCAACAGAAGGACGCAGCGTCAGACCCGCACGCCGTACCGCCGGATTTGCATTTATGCTTGCAGATTCCACACGACTTGACAGGCCGCTTCTACGAACCGTTGCCGCCAATCCGCCACGTGCCTCACTTGCCGCAGCCGCCGCACGCGTTGCCGCGGACCTATTTTGTGTAGAAGTTTCAGTTGTTTGCGCCCTGTTTGCAACCGTACGCGCAACCGCAGTACGTGTTTTTCCCACCGTCCGCGCCGCGCGCGAAATAACCGCACCACGCACAGTTTCTGAATTTTCATTTACTGGTTCTGACTTTTGAATTTGCGCGCCCGAGGTTGTTGTATCTGTACCAGGAATAATACGCGAAACACCCGCCGCCATCGTGGGCAGCGCATACAGCGCAATCAGCAATGATAAACT
The DNA here is from genome assembly GCA_017617915.1 of Alphaproteobacteria bacterium. Taxonomy (GTDB): domain Bacteria; phylum Pseudomonadota; class Alphaproteobacteria; order Rs-D84; family Rs-D84; genus Enterousia. Next base: position 27,551 of record JAFZVH010000041.1, on the reverse strand, counting down.
TAAAGCCTTCATCTCTTGGAACAATTATATCACAGTCCAAAAAATTATGCAATAGTGTTAGTGGTTAGTGTAAGTGGTTAGCGTTAAATATCACTTAGCATTTGTTGGCTTATTACACAAATTAAACCAACAAATTCTCCTTGGGTCATCCTGTACTTGGGATGTTTGCGATAGAACTCTAAAATAGCAGCAATCAGTTCTTCTTTATTAGAATCGGTTTTTATGCTAACTTTTTTCATCTTTTCTCCTTTTTTATTAAAAATACCGTCAATGACGAATTGACGGTTGGAGGATAGAAAAACTGTAATACACAAACAGCGTTGCTTATTCAATATATTCGCAACCCTCCAACCAAGTGGAGTTATGTGTATTAAGAGGTTTCTATGCCTCACACTGGGTGTCACCCAATGCACGCACATTATACCGTATATAAAACGAAAATTCAAGTTTTAGAAAAAACATCGGCACCCGCCGATGTTTTCACTAACCACTTACACTAGCCACTAAAAAACCGCCAAACGGCGGTTTTTGTTATTTGCTTTCAGTATCTGGTATGACCGAAACTGTTTTTCTGTCGCGAAAACCGCGCTTGAAAGAAACAGTTCCAGAAACCTTGGCGAACAAAGTATGATCTTTGCCCATACCAACATTTTCACCAGGGTGAACCGCTGTTCCGCGTTGGCGAATAATGATATTGCCCGGAATCACGCGTGCGCCACCAGATTTTTTAATACCAAGTCTGCGTCCCGCTGAGTCGCGGCCATTTGCGGTACTTGCACCACCTTTCTTATGTGCCATAATTAAACTCCTTTAATTCCAGGTTAGCCCTTGATTTCTTTAATTTTCAATACAGTGATAAACTGACGATGGCCACGTGTACGGCGATAGTTTTGACGGCGTTTCTTTTTAAACACCAAAACTTTATCTGCACGTTTTTGTTCAACGACAGTTGCGACAACACTTGCACCCGCGACGACAGGCGTTCCAACACGGTCACCCAACATCAAAACCTGGTCAAATGTGACATCGCCCGATGCATCCAGTTTTTCAACTTTGATAACATCACCGACCTTAACACGATACTGTTTTCCGCCGGTTTGAAAGATTGCAAAGTCACTCATCTTCTATTTCCTTTTATGGTTTGTTTTTTAACTTTTGTCCAAAAGTTTATGCAAATGATATCGTTTTTTATCAAAAAGTCAAGCATTTTGCATAAAAAATCATGCAATAATGTTAGCTCATGGTAAAAAAACAGGGAGCAATGCCCCCGTTTTTTGTTGTTTTTTTGTTTTTAATTACCTGTGGTGTTTGCGTAAGGATTTGTCCACTCGCGGATACAACCATCGCCAGGGCAACCAAGCGCTTCTTGCAGGCAACTTTCACGAAACGCCGCCGAATCACCGGTCGTTGTGTTACTTGTTGGCACGGCAACACCGTCAGCTGCACTCCTCAATATTTCGTTCAAAGTCACAATATTGCGGCAGTTATTTTGCGTATAATCACTGGAATGCCATTTGCAAGACGCACTGTCTTCCTTGTCGATTATCGCCTTGAACGACGCATAAGACGGATTGCAAATCATATCTTGATAGCAATGTGGTGCATTCGCAATTTGTGCGCAGTATGTCTTGACACGAGAAGTTGACCAATCATGATGTGCAGACGAAGCAGTATCATAGCACTCCCACAGTTCGCTAACACATTCGTTAAAATTAGTACCAGCGGCGGTTGCATCAGACAAAATCTTGTCTTGTTCTTCATTATAGAATTCCAAACGCTTTTGCTGCAATGCCTGTTGGGCCGCAACCCGTTGCAGATTCAGTTTTTGTGCCGCAGTCTTTAACTGTTCCCCATATAAATCACAATCTGCATTCGCATCAAGCAAGTATTTTTGCATAATGCTGCGGCGCGCATCCGCAACAGGTCCACGCAATGCAGAATATGGATCGCCCGATGTGGACGTATAACCAAAGCAAGTCGCCGAAGAATTTGCACTGTTTGTACTGCGTTCATTCAGCGTCACATCACCCGCCGATGTAATCGTCACCTTGCTGTTATAATTATATGGACAAGAAGAATTTGCACCATTTGCGCAACGACCACCAGACGGCGGCGTACCACACGCTTCGTAAATACCATTAAAGCAAGAATCTAACACGCGGGCGCAAACATTGTTGTGCGCATAGCCAAACAAATCATAACCCCATGTTTCGGCCAAGGTATCTATTACTTCATCTTCATTCAAGTTTATGGTGCCGCCTGTTAAACCGCTTACCGCATCACTCGTCGCCCGCAAAGCTTGGGTAACCGCATCATCGTCTTGTTTCAAAATAGTGTTAGAATTTTCTTTGATTGTATCCGCCCACAATGACAATGCCGACAAAATATCACTGCTGGTGCCATTCAAATCACCAACATCAAACAGATTATTATTGCTTGCTTTATAACAATATTTCGGGGCAGTAGAATAAGAACAATCACTGTACAAGCCATGTTCTGCGCACCAATCACCAAAGTTTTCATCGCTTGTTCCGTTCTGACTTGCTTCGCGCCAAGATACACAATTCATAACCTGTTCGGCCTCGGTCAGCGTAAAGGCCGCACTAACTTCTTTACCTTTGTTTGCGTTCAGCAGAGTTAATTCACCTGCCAATCTAACAAGTTCTGCATTTGCGGATTCCAATGCATTTTCGGCCGCCGCAAAAGATTTTACACGACCCGCGCAAGCGCAACGACGCTGGGTTTCATTACGCGCCGTGCAAATTTCATCCATACAGGTATAATAAGATTCTAAACACGCGCTGTACGCATCGGCAGAAATCAAACCAGTCGACGCATCAATAATATTTGAATAATTTCCCGTGTACAATTTACCGTTCAAATATGTGTAATAGGTGCTGTTTGTGTTGCCCTTGCTGCCGCGTATTGCATCACCAGACAGCGACACACGCGCATCAGATGCGGTACGCGCACGAACGGTACGCGCACGTGTTCCACGCGTTGCAGATGTTGTACGATTTGTCGCGGTGCGCGCAACCACGCTGCGCGCAGAATTTGTTGCGGCCGTTGTTGAGGTATTAGTTCTTGAAACCACATTTCGTCCAGATGTTCCGCGACTTGCGTTTGACGCACTTGTTTGCCGCGTTGGACGAACAGTTGACGCCGCATTACCACGCGGATTTGCACGTGATGCAGACGCACGCCCAGACTGCATCACACCCGCCGCCGTATTATTCGGCGCAACAGGGGCAACTGGGTCCGCCAACACAGCGCGCATCGACAGCAAAGTTGAACAGACAAAAAACGCACCGATTAGCAAAAACACTGTGCCAACCGCATTTTTATATAAATTTCCAACTGAACGTTTTTTCATTAAAACTCTCCTTCTTCCTTCGGGCACCCCGAATTTAGGCATCGCAGGCGAATTCTGCAACCAGAATTCACCATTATCTTGTCATATTATAACAAATTTGCACCTGTCTGTAAATAAGAAATCTTGGGTAAAATTACTGTTTTACAACAGAACCGTCCGCAGCATTAAATTTTTCACCGCTGACACTAACTATGCCATTAGAATATTCTGGCACAGCCGATTTTTGTACCGCCGTGCGCCAATACAGCGCACCGTCGCGCAAACGAACCGTATTCAGATTACCATCTGTATCAACAACATAGGCGACAGAATCTGCAATAACAAACGGATGTTCAACCCCGATATTTATACACCATTGGGTCATACCAGATTCATCAGATATCTTGCAAAACGCGCCACCCAATCCGCCTGCATAAACATAATCGCCATAAATCACCGCAGGTGCAATAACATCCAATACAGATGCCCCACCCATCATATTGCTTTGGCGATAAACATCTGCAATCCATACAACCTGACGATTTTTCGGATTAAATTTTACCAGTTCACCTGTGCTAAGACCGGCATAAACATATCCGCCTGCACATACTGGTTTATGCACACTGTTAACAAAAGTGTTCGTCGCCAGCCCCGCAAAAATTTTCCTGTCGCCATCCCAGACAGTATTATCATTGCGCTGAACATATTTACATGATGCGCCTTTTGTCTTACTTGATGTTTCAGGTAAATTTTTTACCGTGGCATTTAAAACGCGTGGTGCACCAGTGTCAAATATAGCAATACGCGTACCCGACAAAATCGGATCATGCTTGTCACATGCCACAACCAAACACGCCAAAAATATCGTGGTCAGAATTTTTCGCATATCTTACCTTAATGTTTCCGCCTCGGCCCGAATAACCGCGGGCGCCGCCGCATCATCCAATATTTTGGACAACCATTTGTTTGCCGCCGCACGATCGCCAACAGAAATGTATTTCTTGGCAATCGTCAATGCCGAAGTGTAATAAAATGGAGAATCTTTTGTATCCAGTTCAGCCAGATATTTTCCCACCGCCGCCGCATCCATATCGTCACCACGCGCCGCAACAATATGCATACGCGCCAAGTCACGAAATTGACGTGTATTGCCATCCGCAACCAATGTTTCTAACTTTTTAATATCGCCATCCAAAACATAGGCCTGAAACAATGCCAAATCTGCGGTTGCACCAGATGTGCCGCCCGCAATTCCAACCAGCGCATTCACATCTGCATTGTCAATCGCAGTTTCATAATTTTCGGCCGTTGCAAGTTTCGCCGCCGCGTGCGCGCGCAGCCCAATCTGAATACCGGTTACAATTATCATAATCCCAAGCGCCGCCGCCAGCATATGCTTGCCATATTTTTTGATAAACTGTTGTGTTTTTTCATTATTAACATCTTCCCAAACTTCGCGGTAAAGCGCGTCTTGGGCATGTTCTTGCATTGTTTTTTCTGGGGCTTTGACTTTTTTGTTTCTTTCAAGCATTGTTGCCATAGAATAATCTCCTGTATTTTGTTTTGGTACCTTGATAATTTCTATTTTCTTGCTATACTATAAACGTTATGACAAAACAAATCAAGAACGCATTAGTATCAAAATCAGGAACCAGTCTTGCCGTACCAGCTTATGGCGAAGACGCTGGGTTGGCGGGCTATTTCCGCGAAATCAGCAAGTTTCCGATACTGTCTGCGGAAGAAGAATACGAATATGCAACCAAATGGGCGCGCGACCATGATAACGCCGCCGCAGAAAAACTGCTGGTCAGTCATTTGCGTCTTGTTGTATCTGTGGCATATGATTTTCGCAACTATGGTATTCCAACTCAAGAACTGGTGGCCAGTGGTAATATGGGCCTGATGCAGGCATTGCAAAAATTCGACCCAGAACGTGGATTTAGGTTTTCAACCTATGCGATGTTCTGGATTCGCGCAGAAATTTATGAAACGATATTAAATAACTGGTCTATTGTGAAAATAGGCACCTCGGCAAATCAAAAACGCGTATTCTTTAACCTTGCACGCGCGAAACGCGCACTTGGGATTATGGACGGCAACTTGTCAGACGCTCAAGCAGAAAAAATTGGCGAATATCTAAGTGTGCCCGCCGAAGAGGTCAAACGTATGTCAACACGAATTGTTGCGCGCGATTTATCGCTGAACGCGCCATCACGCAATGACGAACACGAAGGCACAGATATTTTATCAAATATGTCAGACGATAAATCCGGCATACTGGATAATATTGAACGCAGTGAAATGATGCGACGCGGTGGCGAATTACTTCGCAAACACTTGGCGGAACTGTCTGAGCGCGACCGCGAAATATTGCGCGCACGCAGACTTAGTGAACCCGTTGCAACACTGGAAGCGTTATCAAAAAAATATGGGATTTCACGTGAACGCGTGCGACAAATAGAAGAACGCGCATACACTAAATTGCGCGATGCAATTTTACAAGAGGTGAACGGAATAACCAACAATGACAATTAAACAGATTTCTTTGGCGGCAATTTTTGCCACTTTTGCAACAAGTGCGTTTGCACAAGCCCCCCAAGCGGGTGATTTTAATTTTGGACTTTCGGGTTATGGCACCATTGGTGTTTTAGAACCAGATTTTAAACAGCCTGATTTTATTGGTGATTTTCGTGTGCGTGCAGAATTGACATACGATGGACTGGAATCAAACACTTTTGGTGCGGTTTATATGATGGATGAAATCGCGCTGCACGAAGAAGATTTTTATCACGACGCTTTTGTGTTCTGGCATTTACATGATATTGCAAGAATAGAAATCGGTTATACCAATGCCGTTGCACATAAATTGGGACTGGGGCTGCCGGATGCCGGTGGTTTGCGCATAAATCACGATTCGTTGATTTATCGCAAAATGGGTACTGGAGGGGTGATTATTGCAGACCCAACGATTACAAATGGTTCCGATGCGCCGCGCGTAAATATCGTTTCGGCGGCACATAAAAACGTGCAGTACGGTATATCTGTTGCGGGATTGACCGATGATTATGATTACGAAGTCGATGCAGGATTAAAACTAAAATATTCCGAAGCAAAAACAAAATATGCATTTTCCATTGGCGCATCATTTATGTCGCATCCCGATAAATTTTCAACCGACACTTTTACCGCGGGCGCAACAGCCGATTGGCGCGGACAAATTTATTCTGGGCTGAATATTCAGTATAACAGTTTGGTTTTTGGTTTAACCGGTCGCCTGATTTATGACGAAAATCCAATTGGAATCGCAACAGACGGTATTGCTGCGGGGACGGGTATCAGTTATGATATACTGAACTACACTTTGTCGGCGACATATATGTTTTCTGAAACAGGGCTGTGGCATAAAGCGGCCGAAAATTATATAGACCATACGGTTTTGGCATCGTTTAGATATAAATACAGTCAAAATGTAGATGGTTGGACTTCCGTTGGTATGTCGCGCGAAGAGCCATTCTTGGCCGCTGGAATTCGTATAACTTTTTAAATTTATCAAACAAAAAACACCCGCCATTATTTGGCGGGGTTTGTTTTGAACAATTTCGTTTATTGTAATTCTGACAGTAATCCGCGTAAACGTTCTACTGAATCTGTATCGCCCAATGATGTTGCTATCGCATACGCCGCCGTCAAATCGGAATTTGCTGCAATTCTGTTTCCACTGCTAAGATTCAACGCTGCAGATTTTTCAAAATAACTCATTGCGCGCATAGACAGATCTTCTTTCTGTTCCATTGTTGTTGCGCCCTGAATTTGTTCTGCAATTACGCGTATCGCGGAAGTATAATCGTTGATTGCATTTGCGTATTGCCCCAGTGCAGTATATGCCTCGGCCCGTTCCGCATAAACAGCCGGACTGGCTGTGCCTGTTGGTTGCACCAACGAATTTGTATAATCTGCAACCGCACCTTCCCAGTTCTTTTGCCACAGGTTTAATTGACCACGTTTTGCATACATATCGCGCAATTGCAATATATCGTTTTCTCTGGCCGCATATGCCGCAATCGAGTTGTTTATATCATTCATTGCCGCACCAAAATCTTCCAATCTGGTGTTCAACAACGCACGATCATAATAAGCAACCGAACTTAGCGCATCTATACCAATTGCAGTATTGAAATCTTGCATAGCATTGCGATAATCGCCATTTTGCATATATGCTTCCCCACGCAAGATGTACGCATCAACCATTTTATCGTCCGCCATTATTGCAGAAGTTAAATCTGCAATTGCACTGTCTAAATCGCCCGCCAAAATCTCGCTGCGTCCATTTGCATAATAATCAGATGCCTGTAACAAATTTTCTTCGGAAACATTTGCGGTTTCAGGCTGAACCGCGACAACCGCGGTTTCATCAGTCTGGGCCGCCATTGGGGTCATATGACTGCGTCCCAAAATATAAAAAGTCGCCGCAATAAAGAACAAAATTATAAACCAATAAACATAAATCGACATTGACCAACCAGACGCCATCCCAGTGCGTTCAACGCTTTTTATCTTGACGCCACGCGCCGCCCCCGTCTTAGGTTTCGCTTTAACATTTGTATTTTTCATTGAAAAACCCTCTCCTGTTTTTTTGATTATAGAAAACTTTCAATCAATGCGTCAATCGTTTTTTTATCAACTTCTACTATTTTTCCAGATGGAATATTTTTTACGCTTATTGGTCCATACATTATTCGATGCAACTTTTTAACCGGCAGACCACAATATTTCAACACAATACGAATTTCATTTTTTTTACCTTCGGTCACTGTCACCCGCAAACGCCTGTCGCGCATCACTTCTATTTGCATTGGGCGATACTTGATGCCGTCAATCACAACGCCTTGACGCGCCTTGTCAAGTTTCGACATATTATTACCCGCAACATCTGCAAGATATACACGCGGAATATTTGAATCAGGCTGGGTCAATCTGCGCGCAAATAAACCATCGTTCGTCATCAACAACAAGCCTGTTGTTTTATAATCCAACCGCCCAACATAACGCAGGTTCCTGTATTCTAGCGGCAAGATATCATAAATCGTATTGCGCCCACGCGGGTCATGCGTTGTTGTCACAGTGTCTATTGGTTTATTAAATGCATAAAGTTTTGTATCTGTTCTTTTGGTAATTGTTTTGCCCTTTATTTTTACTTCATCTGTATCATCGACAAAATGTACAGGCGTATCTATGACCACACCATTTACAGAAACCGCGCCCGCCGCAATCAGTTGTTCCGCCCCCCTGCGCGAGGTCACACCAGAATCAGCGATAAATTTTGCAATTCTTACTTTCATTTTCTTATCTTTTCTATTGCTATTACGGCGGCAACTTCGGCCCGCAAAATTGTTGTCCCCAGTGATACCGGCATTACGCCCGCCGCATCCAGCGCGGCAAATTCTGAATCTGAAAAACCACCTTCGGGACCAACCAAAATTCCACGAACATTTGCGGGGATTTCTGGCACCACTTTGTTTTCATATGCAAATCTTTCATCGGCAAAACAAATACCGTTCAAATCAAGTTTTGAAAATTCAATGGGCTGTGCAATTTCTGGCACACTGTTACGATTTGATTGTTCGGCGGCTTCTATTGCTATTTTTGCCATACGTGCCCAATTTACATGATGATTTACTGTGCGGTCAGTAATTACAGGCTGAAACCTTTTTATTCCCATTTGGGTTGCCATATTTATCAAGTCATCTATTCTTTTTATCGGCGCAAAGTAAAGGGTAATATCATTTGATGGGTCGCTGTGCGCGGTTTTATCGCCAACAATTATATTTTTTTCATCCGCAGACAGGTGCGCCGAAAACTCATTTCCGCCACCGAACACCAGACAATCTTGCCGCCGCATAACCCGCGTCAAATAATGTGCCACGTCACGCGCCACTGGTAAAACTGCACCTGTTTTTAATTCACCTTCAATAAAAATTCTTGGAACATTTTTCATTAAAATTTGATTTCCATACTTTATCTGTTTTGTTTTTTCTGGTATAATCATAACACGATGGTTGAAAAGTTCAAGATTTTATCTGCGGGTCGCGACAGCAAGGGTTTGAATATTTTCAAATCCAGCGCATATAAAGAACACGAACAAACACCAATGGCGCAAATCTTTTGGGCTTTGCGGTGGTCTGTGGGCGTGTGGTTGGTATGCGCGGTTGTTTTTTGTTTTTCGTTTATCTTTGAACACATTTGGCGTTATGGATGGTCGGATGCAACATTGGATTGGATTAAAATCTACCTTGGGAATATGGCGCGCAGTGGCGGTATGTCTGTCGTGGCCGAGATTCCATATTGGGCTCTGCGTTGTTTGATGCACCCTGACTATGCCTGCATTGTGCCGATACTGCCTTTCATTGCGTATTTCTTCTTGGTCGATGACACATTAAAGTCTGAATTTAACCCGAATGGCAAAGATAAATTTGATAAAAAATCTTCACGCGAAGCAAATGAAAAAGATGTTGAACAAATGGGTCTGTTCAAAGGCTTTATGATGGTTCTTGGATATTTCAAGAAAAAGGCGCTTATGTTACCAAAGCCGTTATCTGTTTTGTGTTTGGCGCCTCCGGGAACTGGTAAAACCGAAGGTATCGTATTGCCAACAATTTTTGGATGTCCAGGCGTTTCTATGATCATAAACGACCCGAAGCCCGAACTGGATTCAAAATCCAGTGCCTATCGTGCCGCCAAAGTTGGGCCTGTGTTTATTATGGACTGGGGCGGTCAAGACGAACCAGAAAAAGGTATTTATTATCCATCTTGGAATCCGTTGTCACCTGGGCATATTCCGTTCAGTACCGAACAGCGCGAATTGTATGTGGACTATATCTGCGATGTTTTAGTACCCGATGCAGTGGGCAGCAGTGCCGACCCACACTGGACCCAATCTGGGCGTGCAGGCTTGGCGGGCTTTATACAATTTATCGTTTCAAAAATCGAACGCGCCAAGGCCGATGATTATTTCTATGCACGACTGCAATCTGGCGAATTCGATGCAGATGATGCCGCGGTTCTGTCAGATTATTACTTTTCAATGATAAACGACCCAAATGCGTTTGCGGCACAGACTTTGGTCAAAAACGGCGAACTGAACGCGAATAACTATGTTCACATCGGGACATGGGCAAACATACCACAAATGTGGCTTGGTAAAGAGGCGTCTTTCTCTATGATGTTGGATTGGATTACCGAGGCGCAAATTGCGGTTGCGGCAAACTTGGCCGAAAGACAAAAGCAAGGCGACCAAACCGTTATGATGGCTGACCCAATGAAAGACTGGTTGGAAGGTGCAGTCAATGAATGTCGCGCATTTGCATATTCAAATCGTGCGGTGGCGGAACTTACCAAACTTGCCAACACGCCTTCAACCGAACGCGGTTCCATTATTTCAACGATATTGACTGGACTTGCCATTTTCCGTAATGCGGCGGTACGCAATCGTACATCGCATTCCGATTTCCACTTTGCCGATATGCGCGGAATGATTGACCCACGCGACGGAAAAATGAAACCGGTCACAGTTTACCTGTCTATCAATATGGTTGATGCCAAGGCGTTGAACCCGATTACGGCAATGTTTATTGAAACTATGTCGAATTTCTTGCTTGCCAATCCACCAGAACATGTTGGCCGCAGTGGCGAAAAAATGGGACCGTTTCCTGTTCTGTTTTTGCTTGATGAAATGCCGAAAATGCAAAAGATGCAGGCGGTTATCCAAGGTCCAGATGTTGGTCGTGGGCAGCAGATTTCTTACCTGTTTATCGGTCAGGACTTGCACCAGATTTCTGAAAAATATGGTCAAGATGCCGCCGCCACGATTATTTCAACCACAGCAGCCAAGGTTGTATTGCGTCAAAACGATATTGAAACCGCAAAACGTTTTTCGGAAATGATCGGCAATAAAATTACAATGAAAAAAGAAAAAGGCGCGGACGGCAAAGAAGTAGAAGTTCCAAAAACAGAACCTTTGTTCAGTGAATACGATATTATGAAACTAAAGACAACAATTGGTGGCAAACCTGCCGAAGCCATTGTTCTGTACGAAGGATGGTATCACCGCCCAATCAAGGCTGAAATTCGTATGTCGTTTAGTGACCCAGTATTATCATCATATGTCAAAATGGGCCGCGCGTCGCCATTACCAGAATTCTTAATACCTATGCACCACGCTGTTTTGGAATACAGTGGCAACCCAAAGTATTTCAACCCACAAACAAATGAATTAAAAGAACTGACACCCGTTCAACTGTAAAGCTTATGTTAAATTTCACACGTTTTTTTGCTGTTGTGATTTGCTTGTCTGGTTGTGTAATGACGGTTGATTCACGATTGAATTCTGTGCGTAAAGACTATATGACCCAAGACGAAATAGATACCGCAGATGTTGAACAAAAAGATAATCTAGATTTATTGCTGACCGCAGATGCGCTGTTTCACAGTGGCGATTTAACAAATGCAGATAAAATTTATGAAATCTTTAACAAGAAAAACAAAAACATAACCAGTGGCAATCTATCTAGGGAAATCAAAAGTTTTCTGTTCGGTGCAACTGCAAACGATTATCGCCCATCTATGATGGATTCATTATTTGTATCGTATTATCAATTGTGGGCGGCATTGGCAGAAAACAGATTAAATGATGCACGCGTTATAATCAACCAATCTTATGCGCGCCAACAAGAAATGTCCCGCCAGTACCAGAAACAGATAGAAGAAAATCAAAACAAAATATCAAATGAATTTATTCAAGAACTTGAAAACGAAAACGCGGTGTGGAATGCATATCGCGATATTATGAATCCAGCACTGATGTATTTATCTGGAATATATTTTCTAAATGCTGGTGAATTTTCCGATGCGACCCTTTATCTGAACCGCGCGGCAGGTATGATGCCAGAAAACACATTTATTGCACGCGATGCAAAACTGGCCAAAGCGAAGAACAAACCAACAAATACTGTATGGATTTTTATTGAAGATGGTTTTGCACCCAAATTGGTTGAAAAGCGTGCACATGTTCCAATCATCGGGAAAAAAGGAACAACCATCGCAACACTTGCCATATCCGAGGCGAAATCTATCGATTTATCAGAACCCAACCTAACAAATGCACAAACACTGGCGGATGTTGATGCTATGTTTATGACGGAATATAACCAGTACAGAATAAATGAAGCTCTGCGCGCATACACTTCGGCGGTTTCGCGCGTTGCATTGCAAAGTGCAGCATATAATTCAAAATCTGATTCTGCAGGACTGACCGGCTTGCTATCAACAGTTTATTCTGAATTAACCAACACCGCAGAAACACGAACCTGGGCGGCATTACCCAAACAGATTTCTGTATTGCGCATGGATAATAACGGCTTGATTGAATTAAAGTCCGATGATAAACTGATTACAGAAATTTCATTGCCAGATAAAGGTAATTATTTGATTTACCTGCGGCGCGCAAACAATAAAACAGATATAAAAACAATAAAACTTAAATAAAGGAGAAAACAGATGAAAAAACTAATACCACTCACAATTTGTGCAGTCCTGTGCGGATGCGGCGGAACAACTGTCGTTGATTTAGATAATAAATCAGAAGTTGCGGGGATGAAAAATGTTATGGAACTGGAATACCGCGATTGGACACGCACCGCAGAAAACATGACAAAGTCTATGGTAAACAGTGGCGCATTTGCGCGGGTTAAAAATCCAGTGATTGCGATTGGTGAAATTAAAAATGATACAATGCAAAGGTTTGATTCTGATATTTTAATCAAAAAGATTCGCACAACACTTATAAATTCTGGCCGCGCCCAGATTGCAACTGGTTTTACCAAAGAAGATGGCACAACCGCGGCTGTACGTGAACTGCGCGGGAATACAGAATATGACGCATCAACAATCACAGGCAAAGGAACACTGGTTGCGCCAAACATGTCGCTTACCGGAAAAATGTTGCAACGCAATTTGAAAATTGATTCTGGTTGGTTTTCGTCCACAGATACACGCGTAGAATACTATCTGCAATTGACACTGACCGATGTAAAAACAGGTCTGTCGGTATGGGAAGACGAACAACCAATCGTCAAAGAAGGCTCTTATACCCCAAATTGGTAATCTGTGATTTAATACCTGATTCAATATACCCCCATTTGGGGGTATAATTTTTATATGCAATGTAAAGAAGCAACTTCTTTTTGGGGACCAATGGTTTTGGGAATGCACGACGCGATTGTTTCCACTATCGGTTTGGTTACCGGTTTGGTATTCGCAGACGCACACCAATACGTAATTATACTTACCGCGATAATTGCATCTGTGGCGGCAGGTCTTTCTATGGCGGCATCATCATATCTGGCCGACCGCGCAGATAATAAACCCGGTGTTGCAAAATTGCGTGGAACGGCAACCGGCATCAGTTATATTTTCACCGCCGCATTTTTAATTGTTCCCTTTGTATTCATCAAAAACACACTTTATGCAGTCTTGATGTGTTATCTGATTGCTGTTTCAATAATATGGTTCTTTAATTTTGTTAAATCGCGCCTGTGCGGTGAAAGATTTTGGCCAAAGTTTCTGGAAATGCTGACCATATGCGCAATTGTTACGGTATCTGCCTTTATCATCGGTGAATGTGCAAAAATTTGTTTTGGTATAGAGATATAAAAAAACGCGCTACGCGCGTTTTTTGTTAAATTCTTGGATTATCGTCCATTATAGCAGAAAAAGTTGCCGTAGCCACACGTTTGCCGTTTACAAATGCATTTCCAACAAACTTGTGCATTTTCATTTTTGCACCAATTTCTTCTATATGCAATTCCAGCGTATCTCCCGGAACAACCATATGCGAAAAACGCGCATTTTCAATAGATACAAAATAACCCAATGTCTTGCCACCATTATTGCCACAAGAACTTAAAACAGTGAAACATGCCGTTTGGGCCAATGCCTCGACAATCAAGACCCCTGGCATAACAGGTTTGCCTGGGAAATGACCTGCACACCAAAATTCGTCATCACGAACATATTTTACGCCGACTGCAATCTTGTCGTTGAATTCACGAATTTCATCCACCAGACGCATATAGCCTCTGTGTGGTATAACCCGTTCAATTCCTGTTGCATCTATCATAATACACCCTCACTAATCCTTGTTCACATGCTTCTTTATCCACGCATAGTGACGTAGAAATTCACGCCCTGGGCCCGCCGGATATCCCATATGTGTTTCACCTTCGGGAATATCGCGGAAAACACCACTGTTTGCACCAACACTGGCATCATTACCAATTTTGACACCATTTGCAATACCTGCATGACCACCCAACAAAACGCGGTCGCCAACTTTGACACCGCCTGCAAGGCCGACGCCACTGGCCAAAAAGCATTCCGAACCAACGACAACACCATGCGCAATCTGGCACAGGTTATCTATCTTGGTTCCATCACCAATCATTGTATCGGTCAGTGCGCCCCTGTCGATGCAAGAATTTGCACCCACAGATACGCGATTGCCAATCACGACACGTCCAACGTGTGTAATAAACACATTATGACCATCTTGACGCGTATAGCCAAAACCATCCTTGCCAATAGATGCCCCAGCATAAATCACACAGTCCGCACCAATCGTTGCGTTTTCAATATGCGCACCCGAATAGATTACTGTACCGCGACCTATTGTAACATTTTTTCCGATGTATGTATTTGGGTATATTTTCACATCTTCTTCGATAACCGCGCCACGTTCAATCGTTGCAAACTGGCCAACATAAACACTGCGCCGATTGCGAAAGAAAACCCCACTCTCAATATATGCACGGCCAGAAATACCACGACGTGGGGGTTCGCGATATACTTCGCCCAAGATTTTGATAATTTCACTGCGTGGACTGTTGCACACCAACAGTGCGGCATCCGTCGGCGCATGCGATACCATTTCTGGCTGCAACAAAATAACCGATGCACGAGTATTTTCCAAAACTGATACAGGCAAAATCTTAAAAGCATTGCTGTTGCGTTCGGTTGAATAAAAAGCAATTTGCCCTGGACGCGCATCTGCGATTGGTGCAACCCCCGAAACCACCGTTTCAGGATTACCGCGCAATTCCAACCCAAATTTTTCGGCCAGCGCACCCGCCGTAGTTTGTGCGGCGCGCCCCATTAACCAAGATCTTAATATTTTTAACATACTTGCATTATAGGTTCAAAAAACAAAAAAACAAGTGATTTAGTGGGTAGTAAAAAACATCGGCACCCGCCGATGTTTTGCTAACCACTTACACTAGCCACTAAAAAATGCCCCGAAGGGCATTTTTTATTTACGCGGGAATTTAACCGCCGCCTGTGCCGCCGCAAGACGTGCGATTGGCACGCGGAATGGGCTGCACGAAACGGAATTAAATCCGCATTTGTGGAAGAATTCGATAGATTCTGGGTCGCCACCGTGTTCGCCGCAAACGCCAAGATGAATCTTGTCGCCCTTGGTTGCACGCGCTTTGGCAACCGCGTCTTTAATCAGCAAGCCTACGCCCAACTGGTCAACCGATGCAAATGGGTCGGCAACATAGACACCACGCGCACGATATTCATCCAAAATCTTGCCGGTGTCATCGCGCGACATACCCAATGTTGTTTGGGTTAAATCGTTTGTTCCAAATTCAAAGAATTCGCAACTTTCCGCGATTTCGTTCGCCAAAACCGCCGCACGTGGCAATTCAATCATGGAACCAACGGTGTATTCAATCGATTCGCCTGTTTCGGCAAACAGCGCAGCCGCCGTTGCGTCAATCACAGACTTAACGATATCAACTTCCTTTTTGGAACCCACAAGAGGAACTTCAATTTCTGGATGAACCGAAACGCCCGCCTTTTTGCATTCCAGTGCCGCAGACAAAATTGCGCGTGTCTGCATTTCGCAGATTTCTGGATATGTAATTGCAAGTCTGCAGCCACGATGACCGAGCATCGGGTTTTGTTCATGCAATGCTTCGGCACGTTGTTTCACAAATTCCACAGGTTTGCCAATATGCGCGGCAAGTTCCGCCATATCCGCTTCGGTATGCGGCAAGAATTCGTGTAATGGTGGGTCAATCAAACGAATAGTTACCGGCAGTCCATCCATAATCTTGAATAATTCTACAAAGTCTGCCTTTTGATATGGCAACAGTTTCGCAAGTGCCGCGCGGCGACCATCTTCGTCTTCGGCCAAAATCATTTCACGCATATCTTGGATGCGCGCCGGGTCAAAGAACATATGTTCTGTACGCGCCAAACCGATACCTTGGGCACCAAAGTCGCGTGCTTGTTTTGCATCTTTTGGTGTTTCGGCATTCGCCTTGACTGTCAATGTTTTGATTTCATCAACCCAAGACATCAATGTTCCAAAATTACCGGTCAATTCCACAGAAACTGTTGGGACTGCACCTGCGATAATTTGACCTTTGGCGCCGTCGATAGAAACCCAATCGCCTTCGGCAATAGTGACGCCAGATGTTGTCTTCATTGTCTTGGTTTCATAGTCGATTTTGATATCCGGACTGCCCGATACACATGGGGTTCCCATACCGCGCGCAACCACCGCCGCATGCGATGTCATACCACCACGCGCCGTAATAACGCCTTGGGCCGCATTCATACCTGCGATATCTTCAGGTGATGTTTCAACGCGAATAAGCATAACTTTTTTACCTTCGGACGCCCACTTTTCTGCATCTTCGGCATTAAAGACCGCCTGACCAACCGCCGCACCTGGGGACGCCGGCAAACCTGTTGCAATAACCTTCTTCTCGGCCTTGGGATCCAACATTGGGTGCAACAAATGATTCAACTGGTCTGCGCCAACGCGCAAGATTGCTTCTTCTTTAGTCAGCAAGCCTTCGTTCACCATTTCAACCGCCATACGAACCGCCGCCGCCGCAGTACGTTTGCCATTACGACACTGCAACATCCACAGTTTTCCATGCTCGATTGTGAATTCCATATCTTGCATATCTTTGTAATGCTTTTCCAGTTTTTCGCGAACATCGCACAATTCTTTGTATACATCTGGCATTGCTTCTTGCAAAGACAGGCGTCCCGAATCATCTTTGCTCATAGGCTGGGGCGTGCGGATACCCGCAACAACATCTTCACCTTGGGCATTTATCAGATATTCACCATAGTATTTATTTTCACCGGTTGCTGGATCGCGACTAAAGCATACACCGGTCGCGCTGTCATCGCCAGAATTTCCAAACACCATCGCCTGAACATTCACTGCAGTTCCCCAATCGCCAGGGATATTATTCAGTTTGCGATATGTGATTGCCTTTTTGCTCATCCAAGAACCAAACACCGCGCCAATACCCAACTTTAATTGTTCCCATGGGTCTTGCGGGAAGACCTTACCAATCTTGACACCAATTTCTTTGAATTGTTCGACCAATTCTTTCAAATCTTCCGCGGTCAGTTCTGTGTCAACCTTGTAACCCTTGTCTTCCTTCATGCGTTCCAATGTGTGTTCAAACAAGTCAATGTCTGCGCCAAGCACAACATCACTGAACATCATGATAAAACGGCGATACGAATCGTATGCAAATCTTTCATTTCCAGAACTTTTTGCAAGTGCTTTCACTGTTTCATCATTTAGACCCAGATTCAACACTGTATCCATCATCCCAGGCATAGAAACACGCGCACCGCTGCGGACAGACACCAACAACGGGTTTTCTGTATCTGCAAATTTTTTGCCCATAATGTTTTCAATGTGCGAAATACCCGCATGTACTTGGTCCATCAAGTCCGATGGATATGTTTGATTGTTATCATAGTAGTATGTGCAAACCTCGGTTGTGACAGTAAATCCCGCCGGCACAGGCAAACCGACCAAATTCATTTCGGCCAAATTTGCGCCTTTGCCACCAAGCAAGTTACGCATATCTGCACGACCTTCGGCATTTCCGTTACCGAAAGTATAAACCCATTTATTGCTCATGGTGTCTCCTTTTGTTGTTTTTTGCGGGGTTATTTTTCACAAAATTTGCAACAAATGCAATAAAAAAACAGAAAAAAAGTTGTTTTTGTAAAAGTCAATACATTTTTTATGCTTTTGTAATTGACCAAGCTTGCACGAACATCATGTTTATGCTAAAATTTTGGGCGTAAAAAAACGTTCAATTACTTGAATTACGTGTATTATATGCTGAATGGCTTACAAATTTTAAAATAGCATATTTTTGTTCTTTACAAAGATATGCAAAATTTGTTAAAATGCATGTAACGAAATGTTGGATGTTATGTTTTGTGGCGAAAGGACGGGAGTTATGAGTCTTTTTTATAAAGGTAGCGTTTTGATATTAGCGGTGCTGTTTGTTGCGGCGCCGCGTGTTGCGCTTTCCGATGACGGCACCGTCGTTACCAGTAAACTTTATGTAGATTCAACAAAGGTTGCAATTCATCAAGGCAGTGCAAATCAAGTTTTACAAGTGAACGGCAGTGGTGATTTGGCGCCCGTTACCATGGATACAACCCCAACCGCAAGCTCTGCTAAACCCGTCACATCTGGCGGTGTTAAGAGTTATGCAATTCAAAAACCAGCATCTGCATCCGAAGGTAAGGTTTTAAGCTATGGCGCAAGCGCAACCGCAGACAGTCAGCCTGTGGCGCAGTATGTAAAGGTACCAGTTGCGGCCAGCGACCCGAATGCAAGTGGCGCAACCGCACCAACAGCGTTCTCTTCTGTTTGGATACAATAAGACACGTAACAAATATTGCTGGACGGCCAACGCAAGTTGGTTTTTTATTTTTTTATTTCGCGCCAATGGCACACTACTTGGGCATTTTCACTTGTTTCATCTGTACGAATACGATGATGCGTGGTCAAGCCATCAATTTTAACATCTATATAAACTTGCGGTGTAGTTGGGCTGATTTCATGCTTATAGTTTAATTCTATGCCGCATAACTCGTGCGCGTTGCGATATTCATATCCAACACTTTCTGTTGCCCAAATTGCATAGACTGCATTATTTATATGCTGATTTTCATCTATGTCATCGAATCGGCATTTTAAAACATGTGTTTTATTCGCAATAAAATCTGGGAACTTTTCAAATTTACGGTCATATGCACGCGGCATATCTGTGGGCCAATCCATTTTTAACCACTCATTAAGACGCAATGGGCGACGACGTTCTAAATCGATTAAAATCCATTGCGAAGTCGCACGAACCAATAACCGCCCATCGGTACCATGAATTTCAAAATCGCGCGTCGCACGCAGATTGTCTTGCACCGCCGGCCATGAAGAATAAGTCAAAATTTCGCCATTACGCGGCATTTCGACAATATCAACCAAATAATGTGTCACAACCCACGCAATATTGTTTTCATGGATAAATGTGCGACCACACCCCAGCATTTCTGCATGCGTGTCGCCCATACCTTGCAATTCATTCATCAAAATGCCAGGACGCATATTGCCATACCTGTCGCACTGATAGGCCAGCAGTTCGCGTTGAACAGTCAATTTCGAATCGGACATTGTTTATTTTGTCTCTTGGTTTTCTGCCACCACAAAGTCAACCGTATCACCGGCGACAATATTGTTTGCACGCGCAGCAGATTTAATCAGTTCATACAAAGATTCTGGCACATCGCGTAAAACCGTAAGTGTTTCCAATTTTGCACCATTACCAACCTTGCGTTCTGTGCGCAAACCGCGAACAGCACGAATTGTATCTATTGCGTATTGCATATCAGCAACATCTGTGTCGTATTCCGCATTTACCGTTGGATAATCAGTCAGGTGCAACGTTTTACCGTCTTCATAGGGCTGGTATATCTTTTGCCACAATTCTTCGGTCAGGAATGGAATAAATGGCGCGTACAGCCCAATTATTGCGCGCAGCACTGTATAAAGTGTCCACTGCGCCGACAACTTAGATTCAGGGCCATATTTTTCAGGCGACCAGAAACGGTCTTTGATAAATTCCAAATACTGATCACAGAACATATCATAGAAAAATCCGTCTATGGCACTGCGTGCGTTAAATGTGTCGTATTTGTCCAAGTTTTTACGAACCTCGGCAACAGTTTTATTCAATTCATTCAGAATCCATCTGTCTTCTATTGGACGTGATGCAACAGACGGCGCGGAACCTGTTGGTTCAAAGTCTTGCAAATTCATCAAAACATACTTTGCCGCGTTCCAAATCTTGGTAAGCAATTTTGAACCGCGTTTAACTTCATCATCACTGTAACGAATATCTGTTCCAATTGGTGCAGTTGAAACAAAATAGCGCAACGCATCGGCACCAAATTTTTCAACAGTATCCAATGGATCAACGCCATTACCCTTGGTCTTGGACATCTTTTGCCCCTTGGCATCACGCACCAATCCATGGAAATTCAGTGTTTTGATTGGAATATCACCCATTACATAAATTCCCATCATCATCATACGCGCAACCCAGAAAAAGATAATGTCTGCGGCGGTATACAGCAAATCTGTTGGATAATACCGCGCAAGTTCTGGTGTTGCATCCGGCCAACCAAGCGTTGAAAACGGCCACAAGCCAGACGAAAACCAAGTGTCCAAAACATCAGGATCGCGGGTGAGTTCTTTACCACCAGACTGCTTGATTGCTTCTGCTTCTGTTTCTGCAACATATACATTGCCTTCGGCATCATACCATGCCGGTATATGATGCCCCCACCACAACTGACGCGAAATTGTCCAAGGACGAATATTTTTCATCCACGACATAAATAAATTGTATCTGTGTTCTGGCAAGAATTGAACTTTGCCGGCCTCAACCGCCTCGATAACAGGTTTGGCTAACTTTTCTGCATCAACAAACCATTGCGTGGTCAGCATTGGTTCAACCGGAACATTACCGCGCTGGGAATAAGGCGTTGGAATAATCTTGTCTTCTATCTTGGTCATCAAGCCCGCAGATTCAATATCCGCCACAACCGCATCACGTGCAACATATCTGTCCATGCCCCAATATTTTTCTGGAACTGGGGCCGCACTTATCAACTTGGCATCTGGCGTTAAAATGCACACAGGCGCAAGGTTATGGCGACCCCCAACTTCCCAGTCATCAAAGTCATGTGCAGGCGTAATTTTCACCGCCCCAGTACCTTTTTCAGGATCAGCGTGAACATCGCCCACAATCGGAATTTCGATATCTGTCAGTGGAATTATCGCCTTTTTACCAATCAAGTGTTTTAATTTTTCGTTTTCTGGATGAATTGCAATTGCCGCGTCGCCAAACAAAGTTTCTGGACGTGTCGTCGCAATTTCAATAAATCCACCATCAACCAACGGATAATTTAAATAATAAAACTTGCCATGTTCTTCGCGGGTTTCAACCTCCAGGTCAGACACAGATGTCTGTTGACGTGGGCACCAATTTACCAATCTTTTTTCGCGGTATATCAAACCTTCACGATACATTTTTACAAACAAGCCTGTAACCGCACGCGACAAGCCTTCGTCCATTGTAAATCTTTCACGTTTCCAAACAGGTGTTACACCCAACACATGCAACTGGTTGATAATTTGACCACCCTTTTCCGCTTTCCATTTCCATGCGGCATCTAACTTTTCAGTCAAAGACAAACTATGCGGATTTATACCACGTTTTGACAGATCACGTTCAACCAGCAGTTGGGTTGCAATAGACGCGTGATCGGTACCTGGTTGCCACAAAACATCAAAGCCCGCCATACGCTTGTACCGGCAAATAATATCCGTCATAACATTATCCAGCGCATGCCCCATATGCAGATTACCCGTAACATTTGGTGGCGGCATCATAATACAAAACGGTGTTTTTTCGGAATGAACATCATTCGACCAAAAGTCGTTTTCATCCCAAAACTGCTGAATACGCGATTCTATTTCGCGTGATGCTATGTTTTTACCCAATTCTACTTTCATTGTCTTTGTCCTTGATTGTTTTCATGAAATAATACCAAATATAAAATGAATTTCAAGTACGCATATTTATTCTGCGCGCACGACACGACAAAATACTACACCATAGATTTCATCGGCACCTGCGCGCCGCAAAACACGTGCAAGTTCCGAAAATGTTGCACCTGAGGTCATAACATCATCGACCAACAAAATCTTTTTGCCACGAATTTTGTCGGGCTTAACTACTTTAAACACACCTTTGATGTGTTCGAATCTTTGGGCATGGGTTTTGTGTCCCATATTTGGCCTATATTTCCTGCGCACAGACGCAAAGTCTATTGGTGCACCGTGCACGCGCGAAATTTCCCGCGACAGTAATGTTGCCTGATTATACCCCCGTTGAAATAATCTACGCGATGCAAGTGGCACAGGCATAACAACATCTGGCGCAATATCTATATCACGCATTGCCCAAATCATTGCACGCGACATAAAACGCGCAAACTTTATACGCCCGCCATGCTTAAAGGGCAACATAACAGAACGCGACATATCATCATATATGCACGCTGCGCGAACATAATCTAAATCTGATTTTCCCGATGCGCAAATTGGGCAAAGCGCGTTTTTAGTTGACTCGTAATCAGACGGAAAAGGATAACCACACCTTGCACAATGCGGTCCATCTATCCAATCAAAACAGCCCCAACAATCGCCGCATAATTCACCATGCGTTTCAACGGGTGCACCACAAATTGGGCACACAGACGGAAATAAAAATTCTGTAATATTGTTAAAGCAACCGCGCAAAAATGTTGAAAACTTGGACACTTTTGCAATTACCAGCTCATACTTCTATATGTTTTCGAAGAAGTTGTATCACCAAACATATTACGTTTTTGACGCGTTAATGTTTCAAACTGCTCGTTAGAAATTATGCGCAAGACAAAACCTTCTTCGTTGCGTTCTGACAAAACCGGCACTATGCGTTGTTCGGAAACACCTGTGTCGCGCAAGACCTGCTCTACAATAGCCAAACGCCGCGCCGCCAATTTACGTGCTGCGGATGTTTCTGTAGCAGATACAGGTATAGCAACCTGAATTGCACGCTTTGGATTTGCAACAACAGTTCCCGCATATTCAGATAACAAATTATAGTTATCGCGCGACAAAGAAGAATCTTCGTTTCTAAACTTTATCTTGATTTCCAATGCCCTGATTTTATCCGCGTCTTCGGACAAATCACGTGCAGAAGTAAAACCTTCGGTATAAGAGCCAATATCACTTGCCACATCAAAACGATCATCTATTGGATATGTGGACAGGTGCTTGTTTTCCGACAAAAAGGTTTTTCTGAATGCGCGACGCAACTCTGCAGGCGACATTTTTGTCATATCTTCACGCGTTTCTTTTATTTTGGTTGCCGCATCTTTTCTTGTTGCACGAACCGCATCATTTGATTGAACAGAATCTTCACGCGGAACCACCAAACGCGACAACCGAACACCATCATCAACTTTTGGTACAATTTCACGCACCGTATTTGAAGCAACAGACGCCTCGGCCTTGCGTTGCATTTCTATAAACTTTTCTAACTGTGAATCTAACGCCGCAGTTTTGGCACGCGCATCAGCAATAAAACTGTTTGTTGTACCATAGGTTGGGCCATCTATACTTTCTTCGGGCAATAACACGTCCGATGTTATCACAGAAAACTCATCTGCATGCGGCATACGCAAAGGCGCTTCATTCTTTGCCCATAAATTAGAACTTGGCCGATTTGGAACCAGAAACTCTTGCGTGGCCGCAATTTTTTCACCGGTATCTTTGGCCGGTGCAGAAACGGCACTGCGTTTCGCCGTTCGCGCAACAACCTGTCTTTTTACAACTGCCGGTTTTTCTGTTGTTAATTCCGCCTTGTTTGCCGCGACTTTGGCCGGCAAACCATACTGCGCACGCGCAGAAACCGCTGCAGACGCGACATTTACCGCAGGCAAACGCGCACCCGCAAATACTGGTAAACTCAAGAAAACTCCTAACCCAGAAACGATTTTATGTTTCATGTTCCTTTCCTTTCTTTATTCAATCATAGAACAAAAAACGAATCGCACGCAAGCAAAAAAATGGCAGTTAATATATAAAATAAAAACCGCCCAAACAGGCGGTTTAATTTTAACGACACAAATGCATTATTGTATCACAATATGTACTTTGTTGTGATTTTATACTGTCGTATTCTTGCAAGGCTTTTTGTTGTGGCTGCTTTACTGCACCTTTCTTTATATCAAATGCATTCGTCCGCACAGCATAAATACCAACGCCCGCCAGCATAAGCACCCCCACAATACCGAAAACCCTTGGAATAATATCCGAAGAATGGCTACCTGTACGATTCGCCTTTGCAATACAACGCAAAGTTTTTTTATCTATATCAAATTGGGTATCTAAATCATTTGCAAAACCAATTTTTTTGCTCTTTGTCCACAGGTACATATTTTCTTTTGGGAAAAACCACGCCCATGTTGCAAACTGGCTTGTTGCTGTACGGCGGCTTGCATCTGGAACAATATCATCCCTGTAATCAGACTTGCGTCTTAGTGCAGTGCGCGCAATTTTATTTGCACGTTCCGCCGTCATTTTATCACCTTCGCCTATTGTAAAATGCATAAAAAATCCTTTTATTTATACTGCTCTTATAAACTTACCACAAAACAATGTATTGTCAAGTAAATTATCGGTAATTATATACTTACTCGACCCATTTTTATATGATTACAAATATTCCCCCAAACTTTTCATTTTATGGTCAAACCATTGTTGCAATAGTTTTATTTTTTTTAGGCATTCTTCATATGAAAGTCCATTAAAAAACATCTCTTGGGCACATTGTTCAAAAATTTCCTTTTTCCTTCTGAGTAAAAAATCGGCTTGCAGTTTATTGTTTATTGCATCGTAATATTTTATCAAATAATTATTACGGTTTGGTATTCCAGAATCATAAAAACGATCATTCATATATATTATAGACCATATATTGGGATTATGAAGCATTATTTGCTCTGAATAAGAATAGTCTTTTATACAAGTATGCCACAAAAACCACGGTCCTATATCAAATCGCACCACCAGGGCTAATGCATTATTAGGACCTGCTAGATTATATTCAAAACAACCTATGTTCATATGTTCTCGTTCCAATGATTTATAAAACATTTTTTCGTGTTCTAAAGTCATTGTTTGCGCATCATAGAAACGTTCTCTGTGTCCAGGACTTACTATATCTAAAACATATACCATAATATAATACCTTTTAGAGCATATTTTTAACCTGTCGATTATATCTATATATTTGATGATTTCAACTACTTTAAGCTATATTAAACTTAAAATGGGTCGACTATATATAATTACCAAATTATCTCTCTCGCCTACTTATACTATCAGACAGGCGTATTGTATTTAATCGTGCTTGTTCGACCTTATTTAAAATTGTTTGCGTAGTATCTGATGCGTTCCGATTAAATGTTTGCTTTGGATTTTGTTTGCCACCCAACAACATACCAAACCAAATCAACCCTGTTAAACTGGATGTCATTATTAAATACCTTAATGCTGTTTGTGCAAAATTGTTTGCGTTTTCGTATAATTTTTTATATTCACGCTGCACCAAACGCCGTGTCAAACATGACATAGGATATTTTGTCATACCGATTTGTATCTTGCCATCACGCCACAGCGCCATGCCATCCATAAACAGAATACACAAGTCGTTGTATTTGTACTTTTGGTGTTTTATCAGTGCCAATTGCGCGCGCCTATTTATCTGGCGCGAATTATTAGGTTCAGGTTCGGGCTCACTGTCTATCATATTTTTCCTTTGTCGTATTTCATAGATGCCAGAAAAAAACGCCCCAGTCAACAAAAAACCGCCCGAAACAGGCGGCGGAATGTTATTTTTTATTTTATCTTTGTCTTGGGCCAAAAATTCTTTGCAGAAAGTTTGATGTTTGTGGAATCGCTTTCCAATTTGGCATAGGGTTTATCTGTTTGTACGCCAAGAATTTTTTAACAGCCTTTTGCGTCTTTTCGCTGATATTATAATAGGTTTTATCCGACAAAATCGAACCCGTTTCCAATAAAACATAAGTCAACGGCATTTCAGCACAACGCACAGCATATTCGCATCTGTTGTCAACAGCATGCGTCAATAGCAAATACACACAGCCGTCAACTTCTTTCAACGCCTTTTGCGCAATACAATTTACCTGCTCTGCTGTTAAAGATTTATTATTTTGCATCTGCAAACCTTTTATTTGTCACAATAATACCACAACAATCAAATTTGTCAAGACAAATATATAAACATAAAAACACTACACAGGTGTAATGTTATTCAAAGACTATCTTGTCTTGTGTTGCGTAGAACCCCATATAACCTTTTCGACAGGATCACTTTGTTTGTTTGCCTTACTTACTTTACAATATATACCCGTTCCAATCAGCCCACAAAGCAACAAAGTAACTATCGCCAATTCTATTGGAGAAATTTTTTCGCGCCAAGTACCTATTTTTTTCAATTCTTTATCAACTTGTTTTTGTTTCATAACTCTGCCGTACCAAAGGTATAAATCACCATCACTCATTTATTATCTCCATAATCTTTGTACAATATACTATAATACAAGGATAATAAAAAAAAACAATAAAAAACCGCCATATTGGCGGAATTTTTGTTTAAACAGCGTATTTAACGCGAACGGCGCATGGTATTTAATTTCTTGGCGCTGCGATAATATGCCAATTTGTCTGCGGCACGCATTTCGCTTGTCGAGGCATAAAAACGCTGCACTGTTTGACCACTTGTTTTTCTTTCAATAATGCTTATGCACATCGGATTATACGATTGCATAACCGTCTTTGAACCCCTTGATATAACATCCATTTCTGCTTCTCCTTTTGTGTTAATTATAATTTAGGGACAAAAAACCGCCCAGCGGGCGGTTAAATTCGGTTTTTATATCAAGCATGAGTTTAATTCTGGCGACGACCTACTCTTCCGTGGCTTAAGCCAAAGTACCATCGGCGATACGGGGTTTCCCTGTCTGGTTCGGAATGGAACAGAGGGTGACTCCCGCTCTATAATCACCAGAATTAAACTCACGAACATCATAATGAATCAACTTCAACGTTCTCTTCAAGCATTATCGTTTGGAAAACCAAACGATAAGATAAAAAGTCAATGGTTCGATT
>JAFZVH010000040.1 GCA_017617915.1 Alphaproteobacteria bacterium | reverse complement strand
AATGGCCTGACCTTCACGCAAACGATATGTCGCAATGGATTTTTTTGCATGTGTGACAATCGCTTTTTGTGCCGCAATCGCCGTCAAATCGGCAACAGCTGAATCCAATTTCTTTTTATCGGCAACCGCTTCGCCAACGCCCATATTCAAAACGATTTTGGACAACTTTGGAACCGCCAACGCATTTGTGTAACCGAATTCTTTTACCAATTCAGGCACAATTTCTTTTTCATAAATTTCACGCAATCTGCTTTGCATTTTTTTATCCTTAACGTTATTTCCCGTAACAGCGGGATAGTTTTATTTAAAGTTCTGTGCCAGATTTTTTAGCAACACGAACCTTTTTGCCATCCGCGACCTTATAGCCAACGCGCGTAGGCTTTTTTGTTTTTGGGTCAACCAACGCGACATTAGAAACATGGATTGGTGCCTCGCGGTCAACAATATGTCCCGGCTGTTCGCGTGTTGGTTTTACATGCCATTTGTGGCGATTTACGCCCGCAACGACAACCCTCGATTCTGTTGGGCGTGCTTCCAAGACCGCGCCTTTGACGCCTTTGTATTTGCCAGAAATGACTACGACTTCATCGCCTTTTTTAATTTTCATCTTGCAATCCTCTTTTTATAATACTTCTGGTGCCAAAGAAACAATCTTTTGAACATCATATTTACGGCGCGTTTCACGGGCAATTGGCCCAAAGATACGCGTTCCAATCGGTTCAAAATTGTTCTTGTTAATCAGAACAACCGCATTGTCGTCAAAGCGAATAATCGAACCATCCGGACGTTTAATTGGGAATTTTGTCCGAACGATGATTGCGCGCTGTACAGTACCTTTTTGAACTTTACCACGCGGAATCGCTTCTTTGATGGCGACAACAATTTTATCACCAACGGTGGCATAGCGACGATGTGAACCGCCCAAAACCTTGATGCACATTGCTTTGCGTGCACCAGAGTTATCTGCAACCGTCATAACCGTTTCATTTTGAATCATAACCTTATCCTCGTCCTGCGAACGGGGCCGTTCCCCGCCGCTTTGTTATGGAACCCGACTGATGTACATATCACGGTGGATGCGCACACCCTCAAAGGCCCCTGGGTTGATTTATTTTTTTAGTCCGCTACCTCGACATCATTGTCTTTCGACACGCCGACCAAGCCCTTGACAATCCAAGTCTTGGTTTTGGATATTGGACGATGCTCTTCTATCGCAACAATGTCGCCAACTTTATATTTATTGGCTTCATCATGCGCTTTGTACTTTTTATTCTGCTTCACAAATTTTCCATACAACGGATGGCGAAAGCGGCGTTCAACTTCGACAACAACCGTTTTATCATTCGCAGTACTTCTAACTGTTCCTTGCAGTACACGTCTTGGCATAACCTTATTCCTTATATACTTGTTTCGTTTTTTTGACTAACCTGGTATATGATACTCGTTTTTTTTGAAATCTCAACCAAAATCAGTATTTTTATTTCGCCGCGTTCAGTTTTGTCTTTACGCGTGCAATTTCACGACGGGTCTGACGCAAAACATGTGTTTTTGGCAATTGTCCCGCCGCGTGTTGAAAGCGTTGATTCATCTGAGTTTTTTTCAAATCAACCAACTTACTTTGCAATTCTTCTTGTTTCAAAGATTCTGTTTTCTTTTCTGCCATATCTGCCACCTTTTACGATGAATTAGTTAACTTTGCGTTCAACAACTTTGGTTTTGATTGGCAACTTTGCGGCCGCCAAAGCAAAAGCCTCCATTGCGACTTCTGGTTTTACACCGTCCAGTTCAAAGATTATACGACCTGGTTTAACGCGGCAAATCCAGTATTCAACGGCACCCTTACCTTTACCCATACGGACCTGTGCAGGCTTTGCAGTTACAGGAACATCAGGGAATACGCGAATCCACAATTTTCCCATACGTCTCATACGACGGGTAATTGCACGACGCGCCGCTTCTATTTGACGGGCCGTAATACGTTCCGGCGACATGGCTTTCAGACCAAAAGAACCGAACGCCAATTCACTGCCGCCTTTTGCAACGCCGTGAATACGACCTTTGTGCTGTTTGCGAAATTTTGTCTTATTTGGCATTAACATGATACAAACCTCAACTTTTTATTATTTTGTTCTTTTGTCACTTGTGCCGGCATATTCTGTTGGACGCGCCATTTCAGATGCCAACTTTTCTTTGTTCACAACATCGCCAGTGTAAATCCAAACTTTTACCCCAACGACACCGTATGTTGTTTTCGCCTGAACCGCTGCATAGTCGATATCGGCACGCAACGTATGCAGAGGAATACGACCTTCGCGGATTTGTTCGCTGCGGGCGATTTCTGCACCATTCAAACGACCACTGCACATAATCTTGACACCTTGGGCGCCTGCTTTCTGTGCATTTTGAATCGCTTTTTTCATTGCACGTTTATAAGATACACGACCTTCAATCTGCTGTGCGATACCCTGCGCAACCAATTGAGCATTCAAATCAGGACGGCGAACTTCATAGATATTCACAACAACCTGATCATTCTTGACCAATTTTTTGATTTCATTACGCAACGCTTCGATATCTGCACCGTTTTTACCGATAATCATACCCGGACGAGAAGTGTGAACTGTAATCACAACTTTCTTGGCAATACGATCAATAACAATCTTTGCCACGCCGGCTTTTTTCAGTTTTCTTTCGATAAATTTACGAATTACACCATCTTCTGCAACATACGCGCCATAGTGCTTTTTATCAACAATCCAGCGAGAATCTGGCACTTTGTTGATAGACAGACGCTGTGCAATTGGCGATACTTTCTGACCCATTTTTTTTCCTTACTGTTTAATCAAGTGTTCTTGAAACTTTCCGTTTTATTCAGGTTGCCCATACCACTTGATTTGTTCTTTTATTTTGCTTCTACTTTTTTCTTTTTTGCCGTTTCTTTCTTTGGCGCCACACCCGATTCCAAAACAATTGTCAAATTTGAAAATGGTTTCAGGATTGGACGTGCACTGCCACGTGGTCCCGGCATAATGCGTTTCATTGTTAATGCTTTACCACACCAAATTTCTTTGACGAACAAAGTATCGACCGCCAAGTTTTTGTTGTGTTCTGCATTAGCAATCGCAGACATCAGTGTTTTCAACACTTCACCTGCAACACGTTTTTTTGAAAACTTTAACACATCAATCGCACGTTCCACCGGCAAGCCACGAACCATCGCGCAAACCAGATTTAACTTCTGATGACTGATGCGTATCATTTTATTGAACGCGCGAACTTGATTATCTTTGATTCCATATCTTGTCATAATCTAAATCCTATTTATTCTGGTGTTATTTAGCCGCCGCGGCTTTTTTATTCGCAGCATGCCCTTTGAAAGTACGTGTTGGTGCAAATTCACCCAATTTGTGTCCAACCATATCTTCTACGATAGACACAGGGATAAATTTGTTTCCATTGTGCACTTCAAAAGTCAAACCAATCATTGGTGGAACAATCGTGCTGCCCCTGGACCAAGTTTTAATTGGTTTGTGGTCATTTTTTTCGTTTGCAACCGCCGCCTTTTTCAAGACAGAAGGATGAACATATGGACCTTTCCAAACTGAACGAGACATTTAATTCACTCCGTTGTTTTTAAGTTTTATTTCTTTTTCGCCAAATGTCTGCTACGAATAATCATCTTGGCTGTGCGTTTATTTCTGCGGGTACGATATCCCTTGGCTGGAATACCTGTGCGCGAAACTGGTTCGTGACCCTTGGAATGGCCATTACCACCACCCATAGGATGATCGACCGGATTCTGTGCCATACCGCGTGTAGATGGGCGAATACCCAACCAACGTGCACGACCTGCCTTACCCAAATTGACATTGCGTTGATCTTGGTTAGAAACAGTTCCAACCGTCGCAAGACAATCAGAATGAACTTTGTGCAACTCACCACTGTTCATTTTAATCTGGGCATAAACACCGTCTTTACCCATCAACTGTGCATAGCAACCTGCACTGCGTGCCAACTGACCGCCGGCGCCAGGTTTCAATTCAACATTGTGCACAATTGTACCAATCGGCATATTTTTAAGTGGCATCGCATTACCTGGTTTAATATCTTCATGCGCACCAGAAATAACAACATCGCCAACCTTCAGGTCGCGTGGTGCCAAGATATAAGAACGCATACCATCTTTGTATTCAATCAAAGCAATAAACGCAGTGCGATTCGGATCATATTCCAAACGAACAACTGTCGCCGGCATATCAACCTTTTTACGTTTAAAGTCAATCAAACGATATTTGCGTTTATGTCCCCCACCCTGATGTGGAACTGTTACATGACCAAAATTATTACGGCCACCTTTGGATTTCAAACCAACCGTCAACGCCTTTTCTGGCGCACCACGATGCAGTTCACTGTGGTCAATCAAGACCAAACCACGTGTACCTGCGGTAATCGGTTTATAATTTTTTAATGCCATTTTTTTCTATCCTTTTGTTGCCTTGACACTAACGTCTGATTTGTTTCAGATTCTCTGCCAAGACCGTTTGTTATTATATGTTAGTGGACAAATCCAATTTTGCATCCGCCGGCAAAGTAACATACGCTTTTTTAACTGTGCGTTGTGTACCTGCGCTGCGACCACGGAATTGTTTCACTTTACCTTTGACGACAACAATGTTCACCTTGCTTGGTTTCACTTTGTATATCGCATGAATTGCGCGTGCAACATCTTCTTTTGTTGCGTTTGCTGCAACTTCGAAAGCAACTGCATTGCCTTCTGACAACTTCACCGCCTTTTCAGAAACAATCGGGCGACGCAGTATATCATAAACATCTGCTGTTACAACTGGTTTCTTTTCTGCCTGAACTTTCTTTTCTGCCATATCAGTCACCTTTTGTTTATCCCGATTTAACTTACGCGTTAAGGCGTGCTTCGATAGCCTTGACTGCATCTGCGGTCAAAACCAACTTATCATGTTTCAAGACATCCAAAACATTCAAACCAACCGTTGGCAAAACATCAACATTGTTGATATTTGCAACAGACTTTTTGAAGTTTTCGTCTATCACATCAGCACCAACAAACAACGCAGAATCCAAATTCAGTTTTTTCAACTGTTTTGCAAGCGTTGCTGTCTTTGCCGCCGTCAATTTTTCAGAATCAACGACAACCAAACTTTCTTCTTTTGCCTTGGACGACAAAGCCATCTTAAGGCCCAGTGCACGAATCTTCTTTGGTAAATCGATGCTGTGATCACGAACAACTGGTCCATGAACGACACCACCGCCACGCATATGAACATTGTAACGTTCACCTTGACGGGCATTACCTGTTTTCTTTTGCTTAAAGGCTTTTTTACCACTGCCCGCGACATCAGAAACTGTTTTAACCGCGTGGGTTCCTGCGCGTGATTTAGCGCGTTGCCATGTCACGACACGATGCAAAATATCTGCACGTGCATCCAAACCAAAAATAGAATCTTGCAAATCAATCTTGCCGACCGCTTTGCCATCAAAATTTATAATATTTACTTGCATTTTAGTTCACCTTAATTTTTTAAAACTTATTCTGCAACTTCTGCGACAGATTCTGTTTCGGCCTCTGTCTGCACAGGTTCCGCGTCAGCTTTGACATCTGTTTTTGCTGTTGTTGGAACCGGCAAATCTTTGTGTTCTTTTTTAATTGCATCTGTTATCAAAACAAATGTGCCATTTGCGCCTGGAACTGCACCTTCTACGAAAACCAGGTTTTCTTCATTGTCTGTTCCAAAAACCTTCAGATTTTGAACTGTAACAGTTTCATTTCCCATTTGACCGGACATCTTTTTACCTTTCAAAACACGTCCTGGCCATTCGCGCATACCTGTACCACCCAAAGAACGATGTGCTTTTAATACACCGTGTGTGGCTTCTTTACCACCAAAGTTATGGCGTTTCATTGCGCCTTGGAATCCCTTACCTTTGCTGGTCGCTTGAACATCAACAAATTGTCCAGCAACGAAATGAGACGCACTCAATTGTGTTCCAACTGGAATAACACAGTCATCTGTGCAACGAAATTCCACAATCTTGCGATATGGTTTTACGCCTGCTTTTTCCGCCGCAACGGCTTGAGGTTTTGCAACGTGCTTTGCTTTGGCTTCACGAATGCCCAAAACATTTGCAACATATCCATTTTTTTCAACCGTCCGATTGCCGATAACCGCACAATCACCAACAGACAAAACTGTTACTGGATGTGCAACGCCGGCGTCATCATACAGACGCGTCATTCCTACTTTTGTTGTAATAAGTCCACTACGTTTCATTTCTTATGCCTTTTTTTATGTCAGAGGTTAGAATACCCAAGGTAAACTAACGCTAACAAGTTCCTTACAATTTAATTTTTACATCAACGCCAGATGCCAAATCCAACTTCATCAGTGCATCAACTGTCTGAGGGGTTGGGTTAACAATATCTACGACCGCTTTATGATTGCGGATTTCGAATTGCTCACGCGATTTTTTATCAACGTGCGGCGAACGATTGACTGTAAATTTTTGAATCAATGTTGGCAAGCGAACAGGCCCAACGACATCTGCGCCGGTGCGCTTTGCAGTTTTGACAATCTCTCCCACTGATTCCACCAAAATTCTGTGGTCAAAGGCCGTCAATTTGATGCGAATTTTTGATGCTGGTACCATTTTGCTTGTTTCCCTTATTTATTTTATCTTTTATTTCACACTTGCTGGCCGCCCAACAGTTTCCTGCGGGCGGCCAACAAACATTTGCCTTATTTGATGATCTTAGACACAACACCTGCGCCAACTGTGCGTCCGCCTTCACGGATAGCAAAGCGACGACCTTCGTCCATAGCAATAGGTGCAATCAATGCAACTGTGATACGAACGTTATCACCTGGCAAGACCATTTCTTTGTCTGCAGGCAATGTGATTGTACCAGTCACATCGGTTGTGCTAAAGAAGAACTGAGGACGATAGTTGCTAAAGAACGCTGTATGACGGCCACCTTCTTCTTTAGTCAAGATATAAACTTCAGCTTCAAAGTCTGTGTGTGGTGTAATAGAACCAGGTTTGCAGATAATTTGACCACGTTCGACTTCTTCTTTCTTTGTTCCACGCAACAACAAACCAACGTTATCACCGGCTT
>JAFZVH010000039.1 GCA_017617915.1 Alphaproteobacteria bacterium | reverse complement strand
GATTGCATTGATGAATTTGGTATCATTGGAAGAGCATTTCTTTTTCAGTGGTGCTAAAACTGGCAAAGTCGGATTTTATGATTTAATCAATACTGTTCGCAATATGCGCAAAGAGTTGATGGAACGTATCGTTAAAAAATCAAGTGGCGAAGATGGCGAAGTTTGGTGTATTTCCAAACATTTATTGGCAGCATCTATGCGACTTTACGAAGTTGGAACCAAGGCTATGGGTGCAGGCAAAAAAAAGGAAGCCTATGAAATGTTCGAGAAAGCGTACGATTTGTATTCTTTGTTCTGGGGTTTGAATATGCATCTCATAGATTTAGATGGAGTTCATGAATCTGTCCCTGATTTTTATGATGGCGCAACAGAAGCATGCAACACCAAAAAGGAAGGAAAAAAAGTCGTAAAAACAACAAAGAAAGAAGAAAAAGTTTCAGGTGTTAAAAGGCTGGGACAATGGGTAAAGAATGCGGTCAATTGTTGTATAGAATAAATTCTTGCATCAATTTGGTAAAAATGATAAAATTAACAGAAAGAGAGAAAGAAAGTGGCAAGTTTTATCAAAAATATCATGAAATTATCCTTGGTCGCAATTGCGTTGCCTGGGACTGTTATTGGTGCGCAACAACCAAATCCGCGTGGTGTTGCAAATTCGGTAAATGATGGACGTTCAGTTGATGAGGTGGTAAATGAATCTGTGCGACGTTCAGCGACATCGGTGATTGCTCGTTCCATGACTCAAAATAAGCGTCAATCAAAG
The DNA here is from genome assembly GCA_017617915.1 of Alphaproteobacteria bacterium. Taxonomy (GTDB): domain Bacteria; phylum Pseudomonadota; class Alphaproteobacteria; order Rs-D84; family Rs-D84; genus Enterousia. Next base: position 1,094 of record JAFZVH010000039.1, on the reverse strand, counting down.
CCTGTCGTTACTGCGCGACCTGTTGCGGCGCGGGCTGCGTCTGTGCGTTCTGTGCGTCCAGTGACTGGTGGCGAAGTTAATGTTGCGCGCAGTGCGACAAAATCGTCTGTGGCGCGTTCTGGTTCTAAACCAAAGGCAAAGGATACAAACGCTTCGCGTGCTGGTGTTGCACGTGCAACGGCTGTTTTTAATGATGTTTCCAAAATTGGTGGTGGATATTCAAGTTGTCGCGATTCGTATGCAACATGTATGGATCAGATTTGTGCAAATGCAAATGACACATACCGCAGATGTTTTTGCAGTGATCGTTTTGCTGGGTTTCGTGATACGTCTGATCGCATAGACCAGGCTGTGAAGTTATTGGCGGAATTTCAGAACGTTAATTTAGATGCTGTTAATAAGACCGCAGAAGAAGTTAACGCAATGTACACTGCAACAGCTGGTGAAGAGGCTATAAAACGCGACACCAGTGCCGCCCAGAAATTGTTGAACAGTATTGATGATATTTTGTCTGGTAAAAAAACATCTTACGTATCAAAGGGTATATCTGCACAAACAACGACTTCGTTGGGTATTCTTGATTTTTCGGGATTTTCATCTGATGTTGATAACGCGTTCAGTGATACGTCTTCGCCGTTTGATTCAGATTCCATTGTTTTCAAGGGCTTTGGCAGTTCGTCTTATAGTGATATTTCCGCACTTGAGGGCGCAGATTTATATAATGCTGCGATGAAACAGTGTACCCAAATAACTCGTGAAGCATGTGCTGGGGATGCAATATTCAATTTGGCGCGTTCATCATATTCTATATTGGTAACCCAGGATTGTAATGCATATGAAAAGAAATTAAACGCCAAAAAGACTACATTGGAAGATACTGTCAGAACGGCGGAAAAATACCTGCGCCAGGCAAGACTTGAAGAATATCGTGCGCATAATTCCCAGGACGTAAACGAATGTTTGACAGCGGTCGAGGCTGCGATGCGTCAGCCACTTGTTTGTGGTTCTAATTACGAACTGTGTTTGGATTATACAGGTCGATACATAAATGCGACAACGGGCGATCCAATATATTCCCAGGCTTTGTTCGGGTT
>JAFZVH010000038.1 GCA_017617915.1 Alphaproteobacteria bacterium | reverse complement strand
GATTAAAGAGGGCGCAGATTTGGCGGTAAATAATGCGGTTGCCACTTGTAACAAGGTTACCGACCAATGCATCCTTAATGCATGCCAGAAAAACCCAAATAAATGTATTGCAGAACGTCCTGAAATCTTAATCAGAATTGCAGATGCAACAAACGGTGGTCGCGCAGTTACAACCCAAGATTTAATGGAGATTTCCAAAATCACAACCCGTCGTGATGTTGCAAATTACATCCGTCAGGAATGTCAACAAACCATCGGTTCCAACAGATATTGCTATATGACTGTTAAGGGCAAACCAGTTACCAAAGAATCTGTGTTGACTGACCCAGATAATGTCAGCGAAGTATTTGACGACATGTACAGCGGGGAATTTGGGCGTTTTGCGGCATTAGACGATAAAATTAAACAAATAATTGATAATTTTGATGCAAAGACCCAAGAAAAATGTATCGATACAATATCTTCTTGTGCGATGCGTTCATGTGGTTCGGGTATCGGTTCTGTTTGTTATAAACAGTCGCGCGATGCAGACGGTTCAGTTAATCTGACGAAATCCCCGAAATCGTACCAGGAAGTAAAATCGGCGTGTCGTGCAATTGTTGATGTTGATGCCAATTGCCAATATGCGGCAGTATTAAGCAAGGGCGAATTATACAGTGGTTATATGAATGATGAAAATAGCGTGTTCACAACATTGTACCCACAAGATTCAAAAACAGGCGATGACCCAATTGGCGTTGTTGCAACATTGAACAGTTTGTTGGCAACATCTTATAATGATGCGGCAATTGAAAACATGAAAAAACAATGTCAAACAACAGCGTTGGCGTGTGTAAAATCTATGTGTGGCAAAGATTATGAAAATTGCTATCGCAACAGAACAGATATCGTTGCTGGAACATACAACACGGGCAGTGCAAGACTTGACCGCAGTATGAATAAAATGGGTGGTATCCTTGATTATAATATTGTTATTGGTTTGTGTATGAATACGGTTAAAAACGCGTCTATTTGTACAGAACACTTGAAAGTAGCGGCGGCTGATTGGCGCGAAGAGTTGGATACACAAAGTTGGGATACAGGTACTGTTCGTGCAGGATGGTTAGATGCAAATACAACAAGAATTAACAGAAATGCAGAAGATGTTTTGATTGGTTGTGCGATTTCTACAGCAGAAGCACAAACAAAAGACAACTGTGTTGCCTATGACCGCGCAGAACCAAATCAAAATGGTACTTGCGAAGGCGTAATGGATGAAGATGGCTGTTTATATACAGAACCTATTTATCAAAGCAACGCTGAATATGTTTTGGAAAATGCTGGAAAAACACTGTTCCAAGAATTGTTGAGCGACGTAGAACGCGAAGCCCAGGCAATATATAACGCAAAACTTACCAAAGAACAGAATTTGTGTTTGGCGCAAAACAACGGTGGTATTCGTGGTGCGTCTGATAATGGTTCTACATTTATGTGGGTAAAATTGAAAAACAACAAGATTCCAAAGAACTATAATATGTCGGGATTGAAAACCAAAGAATTTACCGCATCAAATGATTTGTACGGTTCTTTCTGCCGTGCAAGAATAACTGTTACATCTGATGACCGCGATATCCAGGCAGTTTTGGGTGACAAAGCAACCGCATATTTCGCAGTTGGTGACAGTTTTGTATGTGGTTCCTGGATTGACCAAAAAACACTGGAAAAAATAACAGAAAAAGTTGGTGATCGCGCCCGCAAAGAGGCAGGTGAAGGTACTGCCAAAGAAAGAAATGCACTTATCTGGGGAACAATTGCACCTGCATTGGTTGGTGGCGTAGCAACTTACTTCGGCGCTGACGCTTTGCAAAAGAAAGGTTTGCTTGGCGGCAGTAATAAGAAGGAATTGGAAAACAAAGCAAAAAATTGCGACAGCAATATCTTGAGCGCGCAAAGAGAAGTGAGCAAAATTTATGCAACAGGGGCTACTGATGAAAGCGCTGGAAACGCGTATAGCAGTGCTGTATATTATGCACGAAGAGCCTATAATAGTGCAAAAGATGCGGGCGCAGATGTGTCTGGCGCGGATATTGAAGCTGGGGTTTGTGCGAGTGTTGACGAGTGTAAGACTATGGGTAACACCCTCAAAACAAAACTTGCTAAGTTGAATAAAGCTTGTTCCGATGTTAGTGTCGAAAGTGCTGGAAATACAAAGAATGGAAATACCAAAAAATGGGTGAAGCCTGTGGCGACTGCGGCTGGTACTGCGGCTGTTGGGTTGCTTGGGTTCGGTATTACTAAATCTGTGCTGAACGCAAAATATGACAGTGCAGAAGACAGTGCTGTTGCCGAATGGATGAATGAAATCGGTGAACATATCCAATGTTACCTGGGTGCTGAAGAACTGGGTTCCTATGGCGATGTCATAAGTTTCACTGTGGAATAAAATAATTCAACCAATCAAAACCGCCCATCCAGGCGGTTTTTTTATCGCTTCTATAGAAAGAACAAAACCGTTGCCTTTTATAATCTTTCTATCTATAATCTTATCAAACAAAAAGGATAAATTATGAAAGATTTATTGCGTAAAATTTTTGGACCGCGTGGAATCAAAATTACTGCCGGTGAATTGGCGAAAAAATTCGGTCTTGAATTGAAAGGCAATGCCAAGGTTGTTGTTAACGGTGTTGCGCCTATTGCAGATGCTAAACCTGGACAACTCGCTTTCTATTCCACAGAACGTAATTCCAATGCGTTCAAAATTTTGCCTATCGAAGTTTTACAAAAAACGCGCGCCAGTGTAATTCTGTTGCAAAAAGAACAAGTCAAAGATGCACCAGACGGTGCAACACTGTTAATCACAGATTCGCCGCGTGGAAATATCGTAAAAATATTAGGGGAAATATATGCAGAAAAACCACGTTTCGGTGTTTCTTATTTTGCGACAGTTGAAAAGGGTGTGTTTTATCGTAAAAAACGTACGAACTATATCGGTCAATATGCGACAGTTGAAAAAGGTGCCGTTCTTGAACCAGGTGTCAAAATTTATCCGGGGGCTTTCATAGGTCGTAATGTTGTACTTGGTACAAATACAGTTGTTTACAGTGGTGCACACATAGAAAACGCTACAATCGGGTCAGATTGCGTGATAAATGCAAATGCGGTAATTGGCAAG
>JAFZVH010000037.1 GCA_017617915.1 Alphaproteobacteria bacterium | reverse complement strand
TTTTTCCCACTCGGTTGAATTTTTATTATTTTCAATTCGCCATTTTCAATGCGCGTTTCCAAAATCTTTACATCTGTGCCGTTGATTTTAGTTCGCCCACAACCCAGCGCACGAATTTGATTATGAATCTGTTGCGCAGATTTTTTCCAGTCTATGATTTCATCATCGCCGGTGAATTTACGGGTATATACCGCATCGTTGCCCTGTGGAACAGCGCGGTAAGCCTGCGGATTTGTCAGATATTTATCCAACATTTCGATTGCGGTGTCTGATACTTTGCTTTCCATAGTTGCATTAGTATCGTTTTCGCCTATTTCAGTATTTTCGCGCATCAAGATATCGCCTGCGTCCAATTCAGATACCATTTTCATTAAACAGATATCCATATCTTTGTCGCCATTTAGTATGGCTGTTTTAATCGGTGACGGCCCACGATATTTTGGTAAAGAACTCGGGTGAATATTTATACAAGGCGCAGCATTCAAAACATTATCACGCAAAATAACACCATAAGAAAACACAATTATCATATCTGGCTTTTCTGTAATAGTGTCAAATTCTTTGATTGATGTATAAACGGGCAGCCCACGCGCATCCGCCCAAGCATGCACTGGCGAAGGGGTTAAAATATGTTTGCGCCCCATTGGTTTTGGTGCACGCGTAAAGACCGCGATAATATCGTGATGTTTAGCAAGGTTGTCAAATACAGGAACAACAAAATCGTTAGTCCCCATTAAAATCAGTTTCATTATTTATGCCCCCGATTAACCTTTCGCATTAACATTTCGCGTTTTACACCTGATAAATAATCTATGAACAATATTCCGTCCAGGTGGTCTGTTTCATGTTGCACTATGCGCGCAGGAACGCCAGACATTTTTGCACGCAAAGTTTCGCCTTTTTCATTTGTCCATTCAACATCTAAAGATGCCGGGCGACACACATTAGAATAAACTGGCAACCCATCGGGCCCAAGGACCGACAAACAGCCTTCTTCCATAACGACAGTTTCTGCACTTTTCGATAAAATTTGTGGATTTATCATACGGTATATTTCATTAGTGTCCGGATCCATCATAACCAGGAATCTTTGTGTAATACCAACCTGGGGCGCAGCAAGCCCCACGCCATTTTGCGACTGCATCATTTTAACCATTTCGTCCATGGTATTAAGCAATGACGGTGTAATGTCCGCCACAGGCGAACATTTTTCACGCAAAACTAAATCTCCACAAAGTTTCATTTGCAACATTTGTTAAAACCTTTATAATCTCTATATAGATATTAGCAAAGGAATTTCAAATGACAACTTATATTTTCGCACTGCTGGTTATCATCCTGTTGTTGCTGTTGGTCTTGGTATTTAGAAAAAACACTGTTGATTTGTCTGCACTGCGCGAAGATAACGCACGATTACGCGAAAGATTAGCAGAAAGATTAGGCACGTTGTCGCAAAACGCACTGGAATTGAAAAACATCAGTTCTGACATTGCGAATTTCAAGGATATTTTGATGGGTAATAAGCAGGCACGTGGTACATTTGGCGAACGGCAACTTGCCGATTTAGTGCGCGATATTATGCCACCTGAAACCTATGAATTTCAGAAAGTTTTATCGACTGGCGTTCGCCCAGACTGCATAATACGCCTGCCCTATCCACCAGGGGACATGATAATAGACAGCAAATTTCCACTGGAAAGTTATAATCGTATTTTGGAAAACAAAAATGACGGTCTTGCACGCAAACAATTTGAGGTTGATGTCCGAAAACACATTGACGCGATTGCTGAAAAATACATTATTCCAGGTATGACTGCGGAAAGTGCGATGATGTTTATTGCTTCGGAATCTATATTCATGGAATTGCACACTATGTTTCCAGACACAATTGAATACGCGGCACACAAGAAAGTATTTATCGTATCACCATCGACATTGTGGGCGACATTGAACACTATACGCGCAGTGTTATCAGACATAAAGATAAAACGCGTGGCAGGCAAAATTAAACGCGAATTGGAATTATTGTTGACTGATTTATCACGCCTTAATGAACGCGCATCAAAAGTTGACCAGCATTTTACACTGGCACAAAAAGACATGGCAGATTTGCAAACATCTGTATCAAAAATCACTCCGCGTGCAGAAAAACTTCGT
>JAFZVH010000036.1 GCA_017617915.1 Alphaproteobacteria bacterium | reverse complement strand
TTTCAAGTATTTTGTTGTTTTCTGTTGACTTATCAAATCTTTGTGCTAGTTTTTTTACTACAAGCAAAAAGGAATTTATATGAATCAGGCTTTATTTGAACAAAAAATTTTTAACGAAGCACTTGTCGTTCTTAATACAAAAGGCGCCCTTGTTGTTGATACCCGCGAAGGCTATGATGTATTTTTGGATGGCAAAAAAGCATTTGGTATTACTGTTATTGGGCTTTATGCGGTTATATACATCAATGGCACTGTTCATAGTTTGCCGGCTGATAAGATGGCAACCCTATATAACCGTTGTCGCGAAATATATATGGCGCAAGACGACCAAAATTTGATTAAAGCAACAAAAGAAATCTGGCGCGTTAACGAGCAGTATGCCGCGCTGCGTTATTTAAAACAATTTCAAAAAGTTCATTAAAAAACCGCCAAATGGCGGTTTTTTTTTATTTATCGCGCACGCGGGCAGGGCATTTCTTTTCCACCGCCGCAATTATATCGCTGTGCAGTTTTGCTAAATCGTCTTCGGACATTTTTTCGGTTGGAACAATCGTGGTCGTGAATGCCACAGATTTATTCCCGTCCGCCATTTCAAAAGCATCAAAAACAACAACATCGCGCACCAAACTTGATGCACCGCGCGCCGCTGCGACTAAACTTGAAGCCGGAAAATCATTTGGAACAACAAACGCAAAGTCGCGCGTCAGTGGTTGAAAATCGCCCATCGCAATCGGCCCACGTGGTAAAACTTTACGTGGCAAATTTTCAATATCTTCCACAATCGCGACACAAACATTTGTTTTGATTTTAAGTATGCGCGCAACATTTGGATGCAATTCACCAAACTCGGCCAATATCTTTTTGCCCTGCATAATGCGGCCATAACGATATGGGTGCGCCCACAATGGTGAGTTATCTGTTTCAATGGTAAAGTTTTGACCATTTAACAAAGCAACCACATCTGCCTTGACATCGTATATATCAACAGGGCGATTGCGTTTTTGCCAATGCTTTGGTGCCGTTATACCGGTGCGCACAATGCACAGTGATGTATGCTGGGCATTTGGCATATCGCCATCAAAAACCGTACCAACTTCGAATAAGTTCAAATCTGGATATCCGCGTTTTTCATTTTCCAAAACCGCGTTCAATAAAATTCCAAGCAGAGAATTCCGCGCAGTATCAAAATTTGCGATAATTGGATTTGCAACCTTGATAATCGGTTTATCGGTCAATATTTTTTCAACCGCCGAATTACCAAAACCATACGAACGGCATTCGTTGAGGCCACGCGCCACAAGAATCTGTTTGATTTTTAAATCGTGATTATCTGAAGCGCGCGCGTCGCCGACAGTATGCGTATCATTTTGCGCTATTTTATCATAACCATAGATACGAATTAAATCTGCCGTTATAGTTTCTGGAATTTTCACATCTGTACGGGAATCTGGTGGTGTAATTTTCCAAGTTGAACCACTGAAATTACCCGTATAACCCAAACGCGTCAAAATATCGCGCATTGTTTCAGGCGACATTTGCAAACCTGTCCGTTTTTGGAATGCCGAAACATCGAATAAAATCGGTGTATTCATTCCAGTATCTGTACCTGCAGCAAAGGTGCCCGCCACAGTTCCACCACACGCATCCGTTATAATGTCTATGGCGCGCATTAGTGCAGTCCCAGTAATTGTTGGGTCAATACCGCGTTCATAGCGATATGATGCGTCCGTTGAAATTCCCAATCTTTTGGCAGATTTGCGAACAGACACTGGATCAAAATATGCACTTTCCAAAATGATATTTTTGGTTTTATCGTTCGTCATACCACGCGCACCACCAATTACCCCCGCCAGCGCAAGTATCCCATCATTATCGGTGATAACCATATCGGCATTGCACAAAGTATGTTCGTTTCCAAATAGGTCTGTAAATTTTTCACCCGCGTTTGCCATACGCACAACAATATCGCCATGAATTTCATCTGCGTCAAAGCAATGCATAGGCTGGGCCATATCATAGCAAATATAGTTTGTCGCATCGATTGGCGCATTCTTTGGGTTGATGCCAATCGCACGCAGACGATCGGCAATTTTCTTTGCACTGGGCGCGATTTTTATATTGTGAATTTCCGCCAATTTATATGCGCGACATTTGTCTGTTTTAATCTGAACCCTGCGCGCCTTGCCGTATACAGAAAATTCTTTATCTGCTGGGGCAATATATTCACCCGCACCGGCCGCGGATAAATCACGCGCGACACCACGCACCGCCAAATAATCGGGACGATTTGGCGTAATACCCGCATCAAATACTGTTGGGCAATCAACAACCATACTTCCCAGTTTTGTATCATCGGGCAATTCGATAATTCCGCTATGGTCATCATTTACGCCAAGTTCGCGGCCACTGCACATCATACCATCAGATACAACACCGCGCAGTTTTCCACTTTGAATTTCGTGGCCTTCGATGATGCACCCTGGGCGCGCCAATGCAGAAATAAGTCCAACGCGTACATTCGGCGCACCACACACAACCTGACGCAGTGTCCCTGAACCGTCATCAACCATCAACACATGCAGGTGATCGCTGTTTTCGTGTGGGCGGCATTCAACAATTTTCGCCGCAATTGGGGGTAATGGTTCCGATAAATCTTCTACTTCCAGTCCCGTCCGCGTCAAAATATCTGCAATTTCAGCCGCGGATAAATCTGTTTTCAAATAGTCTTTTAACCAATCAAATGTCCATTTCATTTTTCGCACCTTTTATTAAAAACCACAAGACTTTAACCATCTTATATCATTTCCATATATATCACGCAAATCAGGCAGGTTGTATTTCAACATTGCAAGCCTGTCCAAACCAAAACCAAATGCAAAGCCTTGGTATTCATTTGGGTCAATGCCACAATTACGCAATACATTTGGATGAACCATACCTGCACCCATCATTTCCAACCATCTGTCGCCATTCCATTTCATATCAACCTCTATACTGGGGTCTGTGAAAGGAAAGTAAGACGGACGAATACGCAGTTCTACATCATCCAAACCAAAGAAGCGCTTAAAGAACGCGCGTATATCACCAATCAAATCAGACAACGTAACATTTTTATCTATATATAAACCTTCGATTTGCCCAAACATAGGTCCATGTGTCGCATCCATTTCTTTGCGGTATGTTGAACCAACCGCAAACATTTTGATTGGCA
>JAFZVH010000035.1 GCA_017617915.1 Alphaproteobacteria bacterium | reverse complement strand
GCATTTACAGTGCCCGTAGGGTGCCAGAAATGTATTAGATGTTGCGGATTGTGAAGTTTTTGTGATGGGAGTGTATTTAAACATACACGACCTGAAACAAAAACAAACAAACGCAAAACAGATAGCGCATTTACAGTGCCCGTAGGGTGCCAGAAATGTATTAGATGTTGCGGATTGTGAAGTTTTTGTGATGGGAGTGTATTTAAACATACACGACCTGAAACAAAAACAAACAAACGCAAAACAGATGATGCATTTCTGGTGCCCTAAGCAAGAATCGGACTTGCGACTCGTCCTTACCAAGGACGTGTTTTACCACTAGACTATTAGGGCAATTCGTAAATCACCCGACGATTATACGCTAACACGCGGAAAAATCAAGGCAAAATTGCGCTATTTTTCAATTTTAACACGCAGGTCGATATCTTCCACCACTTTTGGTTCTGGCGCATTTGCTATGCCTCCAAAAGGCATTTGCGCAACCAGTGTCCAACTTTCTGGCAAATCAAACATCTTTTTTACCATTGCGTCAATGGCGGGGTTATAGTGTTGCAAACTGGCACCAACGCCCAGTGTGCGCAGTCCAGTCCAAACTGCAAATTGCAACATACCATTTGATTGCATCACCCAATCATGAAAATTTTCTGCATACAGCGAATATTGACGCCGCGTTTCTTCCACCGCCGCCCCATCATAAAAATAAAGGATAGTTCCCGCACCCGCGGCAAAAGAATCTGTGCGTTCGCGCGAAAACCGTCCACCAGACACCGCAACCAATGTATCATACACCGCATTCCAAAATTCGGTGTTTTTATCCCCCATAATAACCAGCGCGCGTTGACTTTTCATATCAAACGCGTCTGGCACATAGCGGACGCAATCTTTTATCAGTTCTATAACCTTTTCTGGAAACACCGGCAAATCTTTATTCAGCGCATAAACAGACCGACGATTTTTAATCATTTCAATAAAACTGCTCATTTCACATCCTTTTTCTTTAATGATTTTAATACTAGTTTATTTTGCGCCGAAACGCGATAAGATTCTATTGCTTTTTGTATCGCACGCGCCCGCGTCCAAGAATCCAACCGATCAAAATATGGCAAGGCTTCCTTAAAATGCTTTGCCGCCGCGGTTGCAAAATACCATGCGCGCATCATATTTACATAATATTCATCAGATTTGATATTCAAAACCATATCTGCATATTTTGCATCAAACCCAGAATTCAAAAAATATCGCATCATGCACAACACCGCAAAACGCACCGTATAGACGTGTTTTGATTCAATCCACTTTTTTATATATGGCAACAGTTTATCTTGGTTTTTTGCAAATACTTTTGGCGACATTTGATCGCAAGTTGCCCAATTATCAACATACGGCAAGAAATCATCCACCGCATAAATTGCGCTATCAAAATCGCGAATGGCGGAAATGATGAACGCATGCAACTGGTTTTCTTCAAAGAATTTATGCGGCAAATCTTTGATAAAATCGCCTGCCCCACCAGACTGTACAATATCACGCGCAATTTTACGCAAGGTTGGAGTCCGAACACCAATAAAACATTCCTTGTCAACCGTCGGCAATAATGCAGAATTAAAATCTCTGTATACGGCATCCGTCGCCGCATACAAAGAATCAAGAATTTGATTTTTATTCATTTTTCCATCTTTTCAGTGTTGGGAAAATTGTTTCACAATGCGTGCGCATCTGCTCTGGCGTCATATTTGCCTGTGCCGCAAAAGGAATCATCATTTCAATATATTTTTCCATTGAAACCTTGTCGATAAATTCGCCATCTTTATAACAATAAATGCAATAGTCTGAATTTTTAGAACCATCTTTATTTGTTCCATAAACATTTTCATCGTTCATCGGCATACCGCAACTTTGACATATTCTTTGCATAATACCCCCCTTTTTTATTTTGTTTTTGAATTTATACAACGCGCCAAAGCATTTTTCCAATCACTGATTTCCAAACCAAAAGTATTTTTAATTTTTGTTTTATCTAAAACGCTGTATTGTGGACGGCGCGCAGGTGTTGGATATTGACTGGTCGTAATAGGTTCAACCCGACATTGCAACCCAGATTGTTTCATAATTTCCGATGCAAAATCATACCAAGAACACTGACCTTCGTTTGAGAAATGATAAATACCGGCATTTTCAGGTTTCATTTGCGGAATAATCTTTGTAATGGCGACCGCCAAATCTGCCGCATATGTTGGGGTTCCAAATTGGTCTGCAACAACACCAATGGATTTTTTCTCTGCGCCTAACCTCTGCATAGTTTTCAAAAAGTTTTTACCATTTAGTGAATATAACCATGAAGTTCTAATTATGATAGCATTACGTGCATTCGCCAAAACCGCCCTTTCGCCCATCAGTTTAGTCGTACCATACACACCCAAAGGATGAACTGTATCAGTTTCCCTATATGGCCGATTGGCCGCCCCGTCAAAAACATAGTCCGTAGATATATGAATTAAATTTTGTGCCCAATTCGCCAGATTTTTTGCACCAACAAAATTAACCTGTTTTGCGGTGGCATAATCATTCTCGGCCGCATCAACCGCCGTATAGGCGGCGCAGTTGATAACAGTGTCTATATCATTTTGTATAACAAATTTTCGCACTGCATCTTGATTGGTAATATCCAAATCTTTTGAACCAGTACAAATTGCGTCTGGCAATAATTTAATAAGTTCCAAACCCAACTGGCCTGTTCCACCTGTTACAAGTATTTTCATTTCGTATACCTTTTGTTTTTTACCAGTCTAACAAATCGGCACCATGTGTCAATGAATTCTTTGGCGGCGAAGGGATTGCACATCCCCATTTGTCTTTGTCAAATGGGGTCCCCTTCCACTCGCAACGGTTTCGCCACGCTAACGCTTGCGAAACCGGCTATCGTGTCGGACCCGCGGGTCCTCATCTTTCGCGACTATACCAAAAACAAAATCGGGACAAGCCCGATTTAATTTTTGGTAGCGGCGAAGGGATTCGGACCCCTGACCAAAGGATTATGATTCCTCTGCTCTACCACTGAGCTACGCCGCCATAAAACTGTAACCTGCCCAGACAGGACCGCGTCATTATAACAAAGAATTTCTAAATTGCAAGAAAATCTGTTTCTGTGAAATCATTCCAATTTTTTACAATGCCCAAAACAACTAGAATTACCAACACCAATGAAACAAACTTTTCTGATTTTTTGCATCTGGCTGTATGCGGCGTCCGGACTTGCGGCGGAATGGAACCCTTTTATGGGCTTTTATCAAAATCAAATTGCGCTGAACATCGGCCAAGGTGTGAACAGCGGTTTTATCATTCCACCACCATCGCAAATTGTCCCTTTTTACTTGATACACATGCAGTATTCTATTCCAGCAACCTTTTTCGGTTTACCTGCACGCCAGTCTATAAATGTTGCGCAAACAATCGGAATGGGCGCACGCTATGGATGGCAGTGGGACAAATTCACAATTCCCATGGGCTTTTTGTCCGAAGATATCGCACTGGTGGAATACGAAAAGTTTTACTTTGCGGGCGGTGCAGGCGCGGGCCTGCAAGCACAACAAAACAAGAGATTGGGTGCAAAATTATTGTTTATGTTTAAATTGACGGCGGGATGGCATTTGGACGAACATTGGGGACTAGAGGTCTTTATGCATCACTTTTCCAACGCGAATACCGCACCAGAAAACTATTCATACGCATTTTACGGAATTGGAACGACATATCAGTTCTAAGGAACAGAGGTCCAATCTTGAATATCGCTAAGCGAAAAACACCCGCGCGCATCACAGAACTGCGTATCGGCGGTATAGTGACACGCATCCACTGATGTACCGCCAACGCTATCTGTAGTTTGCCCCGCCGGACAATAAGATGCATCACAACGATTATTTATTTCACTCTCAGAAATATGAGTTCCTACCAGATCTGCCCAATTACATAAACCTGAGGCCAAATAATGCCCTTTTGGAACCGCCGAACATTTACATATTGCTTCACCAGCATTGTAGTGCGTATCGGCACATTGCGAATAGCTACAATCATATATCCCATAGTTCTGATCGTCATAGCAATACTGCCAATCATCTCTATCGACAAAATAACCAGGACGACAGGCTATACACTCATACCTAGAATCAGGCCAGTTATAAATAATTGTGTCATCCATATCAATATACGTTGCGGCCGGTTTCAAAACAAGGTTATTCGTATAACAGTTTGCACTAGCATCATTACTATATTCTAATAACAAACAACCACCTTGATAAGCGCTCGTATCAAATCTACACGCAGATATATTCCACTTTTGCCATTGCGCATTCCATGTCGCGATTCCATCCACAGACGGCCCACCAAGATCCCTACAATCAGTAACCACCCACCAATTAGGATAACCCTGTATCGGTTCTGCTTGTGTCGAATAACCAAAACGATTACAATTCCATTGATTTGCATAACATCTTACATTTGACACACCATCCCACAACAAATGGTAATTTGTCCCCGAACATCCGGTTGCGTTACTTCCATTTTCCCATTCGCCTT
>JAFZVH010000034.1 GCA_017617915.1 Alphaproteobacteria bacterium | reverse complement strand
TAAAGGAGAGAAGAATGGCATTCACATTCTTGAAGTCTGCGGCAAAGAAAGCTGCAAAACCTGCTGCAAAACCTGCAGCAAAGAAACCAGCTGCAAAGAAACCAGCAGCGAAAAAACCAGCTGTGAAAAAAGTTGCAGCTAAAAAACCGGTTGCAAAAAAAGTTGCAGTGAAAAAAGTTGCGGCTAAGAAACCAGTTGCAAAAAAAGTTGCAGTGAAAAAAGTTGCAGCAAAGAAACCGGTTGCGAAGAAAGTTGCAGTTAAAAAAGTTGCGGCTAAGAAACCAGTTGCGAAAAAAGTTGCGGTTAAAAAACCTTGTGCAAAGAAAACTTGTGCAAAGAAAAAATAATATCGCAATGATATATTGATAAATGCCCGCAACGCGGGCATTTATTGTTGAGAAAAATTTTTCAGTCAGATTTTTTTGTCTGACTGAATCTTTTTTTATTTGGATAATCCGGTTAGCCGGACCCGTTTTTAAATTTGTTCTTTGGCGCATAAAGGCATAACCAAAAACAATTTTGGTTGGGCAAACATTTGCCCATTGGTTTTAATAATTTTAACAAAAGGAAAAAATATGTCTGTTTCCATAGATCAAGTATTTGTGAAACAATTTGAAGCAGATGTCCATTTGGCTTATCAACAGATGGGCACAAAACTGCGTTCAACGATTCGCAGCAAGTCTGGGGTTGTTGGAAAATCTACAACTTTCCAGAAAATCGGTAAAGGTACGGCTGGCATAAAATCACGTCATGGTATGGTGCCTGTTATGAACCTGAATCACACTCCAATCGAATGCACTTTGCAAGATTATTATGCGGGCGATTGGGTTGATGCATTGGATGAATTGAAAATCAATATCGATGAACGTCGTGTTGTTGCATCGGCGGGTGCTTATGCATTGGGCCGCACAACCGATGAACTGATTATCGCGGCAATGGCAACGGCAACAGAAAATGTCGGCGACTACAGCACCGGACTTACCAAGTCGTTGATTTTGGATGCTTTGGAAAAACTGAATACCAAAGATGTTCCAGATGATGGTCGCAGATTCGCAGTTGTTGGTGTAAAACAGTGGAATGAACTGTTGGGCATCGCAGAATTTTCGTCTGCGGATTATGTTGGTTCAGATCTGCCGTTCATCACAGGTGGTGAAGTAAAAAGATGGCTTGGTATCACATGGTTGATGCATAATGGTTTGCCATTGTCTTCTTCTACACATCGTGATTGCTTTATCTATCATGCGTCCAGTGTTGGTCACGCGTGCGGTCAAGAAGTTAAAACAGATATTTCTTGGAATGGCGAACGCGCAGCACACTTTATCAGCAACAGCATGTCACAAGGTGCAGTTCTGATTGATGCAGATGGTATAGTTCGCGTTAAATGCGGTGAATAAAATAGAAACAAAAAGGAAAACAAATGGCTTTTCAAAATAAGAATCTGTCTGTGATTGCATATGCTAATGGTTTTACATTGTGGCAATATGCAGCAAGTGAAACTTTGGCAACTATCACCGCCAGCGGCTATTTCAATGGCGTCAAGACACTGATGAACAGTGGTGATTTAGTGATTATCAATGCATCGGATAAAACATCGATTAAGAAAATCGCGGTAAGCGACAGCGCGGTTACTACGGCTGCATTAGATTAGTTTTTGTTTTGTTTAATACATATTCAGGGTCGAATTTATTTCGGCCCTGATTTATAACACAAAGGAATTAAGTTATGCTAACCAAAATAGATTTATGCTCGATGGCGTTGTTGAAACTTGGCGAAAAGCCAATACAATCGCTGTCCGAAGATACACCTGGGGCGCGTTTAGGGCGCACACTTATCGATTTTGTTCTGGATACCCTGTTGGCAATGCATCCATGGCGTTTCGCATGCCGTACATACGATTTGGTCAGGGATGAAAATAGTAATTTTAATATACCATCTGATGTTTTGCGTATAATTAAAACAAATGGCAAAGTAATTGGTAATACAATCGAATCGCAATATGATAAAATTACTATTACCGCCGTTGTGCGCGTTGATCCAAACGATTTTCCAAGTTATTTTACGGCGTTGGCCGCAACAAAATTGGCGGTTGAATTTTGTATGCCTTTGCTGTCAGATACAACAGTTTTTAGAACTTTGGTTGCGCTTTATGAAACAGAACTACAAACGGCAAAGTTTATAGACAGTACGACTTCGGTCGCCCCTGAAATAGAACACTTTTCTTTGATAGACAGTCGCTTTTAACCAAAAGGAAAAAAACGATGGGAAATTTTATAAAAACACAAAAGTCATTTGTGCATGGTGAAGTTGGAACAAACTTTTTTACAAATGATAATTTGAACGGTTTAGCCCACATGGAAAATTTAGATGTGATACCAGGTGGCGGGTTAAAGCGACGCCCAGGATTAAAAAAAATTGCAACTTTGTCATCAAATGGACGGCTGGTACCCTTTTCGATAAATGAAAACGAACATTTTGTGTTGGTTTTGATGAATAACTGTATTCGCATTTTTGCAAATGATACTTTTGTGCAAGATGTTTTGGCACCATGGGGTACAAGTGATTTGCCACAAGTTCAATACGCACAACGTTTTGGTACAATGATTTTTGTACATCCTAATCATATTCCAAAAATTTTGCATCGCGAAAATGGAGTGTTCAAACTCACCAGTTTTACATTCACAATGTCAAATGCGACATATAATGTCAATATGCCTTTTATGCGATTTGAAGAAACCGAAAGCATAACCATAACAATGTCCAGTGTTGGTGGTAATATTCACTTTACAACGAATACAGACTTTTGGACTGCGGACAATGTTAACGGGCATTTGTTTGTGAACGGCAAAACTTGGTTGGTTACCACCTATGTTAGTGCCACAGATGTAATTGTTGTGTGCAATGGTGCATACAGTTTAGCAAACGACCCTGTGTCCGATTGGCAAGAGGCTGTATTTAGTCCACGGCGTGGCTGGCCATGCAGTATTACTTTCCATCAAGACAGGTTGGTTTTTGGTGGTGCAAAGTCTTGGCCGGCGGGCGTTTGGATGTCTTGTGTCGGACGGCATTCGGATTTTGATTTGGGAACGGGTTTGGATGATGAAGCGATTTCTTTAACTTTATTGTCCAGTCGTAGACAGCATATTTGCACGCTGGTCAGCAGTGATAATTTGCAAATTTTAACATCCGAAGGAGAATGGGCAATATCAAACAAACCACTGACCCCGGAATCTGTGAATATCAAAATGCACACTTCGGTTGGCAGTGTGGCGGACAGGTATTTGCCGCCCCAGCAAATCGAAGGTCAAACAGTGTTTGTGTCTAACAACAAAAAAGATATTCGTGAATTGGTCTTGGATGATTTGGGCCAGAAATATAATGCGAATAATTTGTGCGCTTTGTCGGAACATTTGATGCAAAATCCAGTGGATTTAGCCTATAACAAAGACACAAAAAAATTGTTTGTTGTTATGGCGGCGGGTGATATAGCAGTGCTGAATTATGATTCTGCATTGGGCATATCTGCGTGGGGGCGTTATACCACAGATGGCGAATTTTGTGCGGTTGTAGTTCAAGACACAGATACTTTTGTAATAACTAAACGCGGCGCAGATTATCAACTTGAAAAATTTGCATCCGCCGAGTTATTTGATGTATCCAATAAACCGTTCAAAGTAGAGGCAAAAAGTTTGCCGCTGATGTCCAACGGACATAACACAAATCGTGTTCGCCTTACAAAAATTGTGGCGCGTGTGCACGATACAAAAACACTGGTTATAAATGATGTTCGTGCAGTTTTACCAAACGAAATTTATGACGCAGACCACGCGGGCTTTTCGGGCGACGTTACGGTCAATATACTTGGCACCAATAGCGATTTTATGGAAAGTTTGTGGTCAGTATCAACAACAGATGCAATGCCAATAGAGATTTTATCTATCACTATTTATGGCAGATATCAAATATAGGGAGTAAAAAATGGGACAAATTATTTCAGATGTGACAGATGTTTTAGATTACAAAGAAAATAAAAAACAAGCAAAAGAAACCAAAAAACAAATTTTGCAAGATATTATTGCAAATGATACGGAAAAACAAAACTTGGTAAAAAAAGTGTTGGCAACCCAACGTGCTAAATACGGCGCAGCAGGAATGTCAACAAACGATGCGGCGGCAAAAAATGTGTTGGCCAGATTAAAGGCTGAAACAGAAAAACCGTATGAAGAAAAAAAGCAAGCAAATCTGAAAAAACTAAAAAGCACCAAGGTTGAAAAGAAAAATTTATTGACCACAATTCTTGGGCGTCTTGAAAAACTGATGAAATAGTGATGACGGCGTATAAACAATTTTTGGATTCTTGGAACACCAAACTGGATATGACTACGCCGATACACCATTATCAGATGATGGATTTTTTAACCGAAGTTGTAAATGACGGAACGCGTCGAGGATTGTTGATGGCTTTTCGGCATTCTGGCAAGTCCACATTGGTTGGTATTTTTGCCGCATGCACATTGTTTTTACACCCTGAAACGCGAATTTTAATATTGTCTGCGGAAACGCACTTGGCAACCAGGATGGTTATGCACATTCGCAATATATTGGAAAACCATCCTTGGTGCCAAGATATGATTCCAAAAAACAAACGCGAGTGGGCGGAAAATAAAATTACGATAAATAGGCCACTTGGGATTCGGGAACCTTCGGTTGTATGTCAGGGTGTATATGGAAATATAACAGGTATGCGTGCAGATTTAATTATCTGTGATGATGTTGAAGTGCCTAATACTTGCAACACCGCCAGAAAGCGAGTGGCATTGCGTGAAAGATTGCGCGAATTAGATTTTATTTTATCGCCAAACGGTGCGATGATTTATATAGGAACACCACACACATTAGATACGATATACCGCGTTAGTTGACCATAGATTTTGGCATAGAACTGGTCAGTGTATGCAGGCGGCGCAGCAAGTTTCTGCCTTCGTCACCGAACATTGGCAGGTATGTTTCATATTCTGGCATATCAACCTGTAATTGTGCACGTTCGCGGTCTGTGACGGAATTCGCCAAGATTTGATTTGCACTTTCCCACATCTTGTATGCATTTGCAATTTGCACAATGTTATCAAGTTTGGCAAGCGCATCAGAATCGTGGGGCAGGGCAGTCCTGATTTGGTTTGCCCAATCAGAACCAAAGCGTGCAACAATCGGGTTGTCCATAAATTCATCAAGTCCTTTCGCATCAGGGGTAAATGCGTTCACCGCATGAATTAAATCATCAAGTTCTTCTTGGGTTAAATGCTGAACAACCTCGGTTTCCGCCATCATACCGCCATACGGTAAAAGTTCGCGCGCAATGGAATCCATTGGGGTTTTACCAGAACGCAGGTTGTTGATATGCGCCACCAACAGTTTGCCCGTAGGCAGTTCGCGCAATTCTGCAAGAACCTCGTCAGACGCTTCGTCCAGAAATACGCGATTTAACACAGGCCACCCGCCGTTTATAACATGCGCTTGGCGATACAGGTTTAACAATTTTTGTGCGATAACACTTGCTTTGGCTTTCATCTCGATTGTCCCCCCGTTTTCGCTGTTGTTATTCGGTCACAATCATAATGACCTTGTGCATAACTTTGCCAGTAATTTTTTCTTCTGGTGAAACCATTTGACCATAAATATTTCCCTTGGAATCTTTGCGCACCAGGGCAATATTTGCGACAACATGTTGATCCGGTTTCAATGTTGCAAAGTCTTCATCTAAAAATACCGCCAAGTCACCAACAGAAGCAGACTTTTTCGCATCCGCAAAGACATAAGAGTTTTCAGGAATGAATCCACCCAAACGCTTTGAATTTGGTACGACTGCGTAAACACTGCGCCGACCGTCCAAACTTGCCGGTGTGTTTATCATTTTGTTATCAGCTTTTGTGAAAGAAATTGCCTTGTCTTCGGGTGTACCAAACACAGGAACCAGTTTCTTGCGCGCACTGGCGTACAATTTGGCGCCATATAAATGCCCGCCTGTGTCGCCGAAATCAGAAGAATCTTCATCGGCAACCAATGCGGCGCGAACGCGTTCTTTGGCTTTGGTCATATTTTTTGTCAGTTCGCCAGATTTATAAAGCCCTGCAATTTTGGCAAACAAACCTTCAACCGTCTGGGCAAAAGATTTTGCCAAGGGTTCGATTTCGTTTTGATAGACTTCGCGTTGACCAACTTCTATCTTGTGATACACAGACAACGTCATCCCAGCGTCTTTTGCGGCCTGGGCAATTGTTTTGCCAGTCTGTTGACGGATTTTGCGCAGTCCGCTGCCAAACACTTTCAAACCACCGTCTTCGTTATCCGTCATACGGCGATTTATTTCGTTTTGCCATTTAGTTGCAACTTCATCGGTGTCTTTAATAAAAATATCAGACAGTTTGCAGCCCAAGATGTTGCAAACATTCAACAACTGTTTCTGATTAAGACGACGAACGCCTTTTTCAATCTTGGAAACTGCGGACAACGACAGATGTGAACGACGCGCCAGCTCGGTCATTTTCATCCCTGCAGCCAGTCGAATATTGCGAATATTGTTTGGAAAAATGATTTCTTCTTGGGCCATGGCAAACTCCTTGATTTATTTCTTGACAAAATAATAAAAAAAATTAGCAACCTTGGCAAGCAAATAATTACGAAAAAATTATAAATCTATGTCGTCAGGAATTGCATTTACATCGACAGGTACAGGTTCTGTGGTATCCACAGCAGAATTTTCTGATGGTGCAAATTCTGGAACGCGTCCCGCCATTTCATCAAGGTTGTCAAATAAACTGAAATCTGCAAGGAATGCGACCTTGACCGTATCGGTTCGACCATGACGGTTTTTACCGATAATAATGTCTGCTTTATCTTTGGCCTTTTCCATACGGCTTTGCCAAGATTCTTTGGATTTTTCGGTCGGTGTGTTCGACATTCTGTACGATGGGTCGCGATTTTGCAAATAGTATTCTTCACGATAAGTGAACATAACAATGTCGGCATCCTGTTCAATAGACCCTGATTCACGCAAGTCAGATAGCTGTGGCCGTTTATCATCGCGGGATTCAACACTGCGCGACAGTTGCGACAAGGCAATAACTGGCACATTAAATTCTTTGGCCAACATTTTCAAACTGCGCGTGATTTCAGACAGTTCTTGGACGCGATTGTCTTTGTTTTTGCCCCCAGGTGAGGTCAATAGTTGCAGATAGTCAATAACAACCAATGCAATGCCACCGTATTTACGTGCAAGGCGGCGAACACGTGTGCGAATCATCGGTACAGACATCCCAGGCGTATCGTCAATGAACAGTGGAATGCGCCCAATAGCATCAGAAAATTGTGCCATCTTTAAAAAGTCTTCATCGGACAGTGAACCTTCGCGCATAGCAGATGCAGGAATTCTGGATTGGGATGACAACACACGTGCCGCCAATTCAGATGCGCCCATTTCAAGACTGAAAAACGCGACAGCGCCTTTGTATTGCGAATTTGCGCGGCCGTTAAAGATTGCGTTGGCTGCATTGAATGCGATGTTCATCGCCAGTGCGGTTTTCCCCATACCTGGACGACCCGCAATAATCAACAAATTAGATTTATGCATACCACTAATTGCGCGGTCTAAACCGGTAAGACCTGTGGTCAGACCCGACAATTTGCCGTCTGCTTTATAGGCAATTTCCGCCTCGGTCAAAGCATCTTTTAGGGCATTTGCAATCGGCGTTACATCGCGGCCAGTATCGCCCGTCATCGCCATATTGAACAGTTGTTGTTCGGCGACCTCTATCTGGGCGGAAACAGGATTGTCTAAATCTTCAACAAATGCGGCATCGGTCACCGATTGCCCAAAGTTGATAAGTTCACGCCGCAGTGCATTATCGTGAACGATGCGACCATATTGCTCGACATTGACGACGGTTGCGCCTGCGCCCGCAAGTTGAGTCAAATAATCAACGCCACCAACAGATTCCAGTGTTCCTTGTTGGTCCAAATAATTTTTTGCGGTGATGATATCAAAAGGAACGCCCGCAGCAAATTGTCGCATTGCCAACTTATAAATTTCTTGGTGTGCGGGATGTGAAAAATCTTCGGGACGCAAAAATTCGGAAATTTTTTCCAGTGCGCGATTGTTCATCAAGACCGCCGCAAGTACGGCCTGTTCGGCCTCTATATTCGTTGGTAAAGTTTTGGGAGTAAAGTCCATGTCTGATATAGTATATGAAAAAAACGTTTTTGCAACGCCTTTTTTATCTGGATATTCAGAATTGCGAATTCCGATAGTCGACAGCAGCGGAAATCCCGCATGGCCGGCGGTTTTCCCAACAGAAAAAATAAACCAGATCCGTGAAACGGTTGGCGAAAGACACTTTTCCGCGCAAATGATGCTGAATTACATCGCGCCAGACAAGGTCAGGTTAGACCCAGGTGGAATCAAATTCTATGATGGGGACTTTGATCATATGACCGCAAAAATAGGTGAAAATGTAATAACCGGCGCAAGCATTTACTGGGACCCGTCCAGCGGTCGCCGGCATGCAGATAACAGCGTTTGTGCATTGGTCTATCGTGATGACAAGGCACGGCGAATTTTCTTGCACGATGTTTTATATCTTGTTGTGCCAGAATCTGTCGATTATCCGTTGGCATATCAGTGCGAAATGGTTTTGGCATTCGTTCAAAAACACAGGTTGCGTGCACTTGCGCTGGAAACAAATGGGTTGGGTGCGGCTTTGCCCGAAATTATGCGAAATACTATTTCGCGTATGGGGTATTCCATTCAGATTTGCCCAATTACCAACAGTCGCAAAAAAGAAGACAGAATTTTAGATGCTTTGGAACCTATGCTGACATCGGGGCGATTATATGCGCATACACGAATTACGCAAACACCACTTGTTTCAGAAATGCTTGCTTGGTCGCCGCTGGGTGGCACAGAACACGATGACGGATTGGATGCCGTTGCGGGTGCAATTACGTGCAATCCTGTTCCTGTGCGGCCACATGGTGCGGTGCCACGCCAATATACCGCAAACACAAATTTCAAACTTTAACACAAACAAAAGGAAAAAATATGAAGTACGATTTACAACAAATGTATTCACGTGCGCGTGCGATGCGCGAACCTTGGCTGCGCCGTTGGGCAGATGCAAAACGGTACACTATGCCAGCATCTGATGACGATATGGCAACATTGTTTGATGCAACCGCCGCAGACGCCGCGGACAACTTGGCGGCGTGTATGTATTCTTTACTTACGCCGCCAGAATCGTTGTGGATAAATCTGGTTCCGGAAAGTGCGGATTCCCCAGATGCGTCTGTTGCAACGGCGGCGTTGCGCGCGCATTTAAACGATTCTAATTTTTATACCACAGTACACCAGTGTTATTTAGACTTGGTTACACTTGGAACGGCATGTCTGTTTATGGCGGAAAATCCGATTGGTGCGGCCAGTGCATTTTCTTTTACCGCAATACCGATGACAGATATTGCAATCTTGCCGAACGCAGTTTTTCATACTGCGTGCGTTACGGCCACAGATGTTGCGCGTCGTTATCCTGAATGGACACCGCCGCGTGATATTGCAGACCAGATGAAGCAAAATCCCGAATACGAATTGCGTCTGGTTCAGGCTTTGGTTGACACAGAATTTACTGCATGGATAGATGCGGGCGGTGATTTAGAAAACAATATTGTTGCGCGTGGCACATTTGAAACGAATCCTTATTTAATCTTTCGTTGGGCGGTGGCCAGTGGCGAACAATATGGCATAGGTCCAGTTCTGCGCGCATTGCCAGATATCAAGACCGCAAACAAAGTTGTGGAATTGGTTTTGAAAAATGCGACTATCGCGGTCAGTGGTATATGGCAGGCCGATGACGATGGTGTTATCAACCTTGGTAATATCAATTTGACCCCAGGTGCGATAATTCCCAAGGCGGTGGGCAGCAGCGGTCTAACACCGCTTGCAACCGGTGCAAACTTTGATGTGTCCCAGATAATATTGAAAGATTTGCGCGACCGGATTCGCCATACAATGTTGGCGGACAGGCTGGGGTTGCTTAGCGAAAAAGAAATGACGGCAACCGAAATTTTGGCGCGCAATGCAGATATGCTGCGCATCTTGGGCGCAACCTATGGACGTCTGTTGCACGAGTTTATAAGACCTTTGTGCGACCGCGGATTACAGATACTTTCGCGTCGCGGTATTATCGACAAGATATCGTTGCACAGTGATGCAGAACTGAAATATATTGCGCCAATTGCCCAAATGGTTGCGGAAAACAACACAATAATTTAGTCCAAAGGCATTTAATATGGAAAAACTGGAACACGCATTTGCGAAAACTTTTTCATGCGCCGCAGGCGAAGTTGTGTTGGAACACCTGCGCAAAATCACCATAGAAAGATTTTTGGGTCCAAACGCAACAGATGGCGAATTGCGTGCTTTGGAAGGTGCACGTGCACTTGTCCATCAAATAGAACAACTGGTAAAACGGGGGCGCGGTGATGCAAAAGCATAATAATATATACGGCATCATCGACGTCCTGCGCAACAGTTGGTTTTTATTGGCGTTTATTGCCGGCCTGATATATTGGGTCGCGCGGCAAGATAATGCGCTGGTTGAATTGGACCGACTGACGGTTCGCATGACAACATTGGAAAACAGAACGACTGTTTTGGAAACTGGTATAGGCCAGTTGCAATTAAAAATCGACGGTATCAAAGAAGATTTAACACTTATTAAAACCGCCGTAATAAAGTAGAAAAAAGCCCCACAGGTTTTCCTGTGGGGCGTTGTTTTTTATTTGCCACAGCTGTTGATTATTTTCGAGAACGAAATATCTTTGTGCAAAAAGAATTCATATTCGCAGTTGCCAGATTTATAGTAACCACCACATGCGGCCAAAGTCAGAACAGCGGCCAATGCTAAAATAACCTTTTTCATAGTTTCTCCTTTTATTTGGTTGTTCTATGGATTGGATTATATTCACAATATTTTTATTATGCAAGTAATTTAGAAAATAAAAATATCTTAGGTCGCTATTCTTGAAACAAGCGGGCTTTTTTGATATAATACCCACGTTATGAAGATTACAAGGCGGAATCTTTTACAGATATCAGGGATTGGCGTTGTTATGGCGGGATTTTTGCCGCGAGTTGCGTTTGCGGCGCGTAATACTTTGCGGTCTATGCGCACAGGGGTTCAGCCAAATGGCAAAACGCGTCTGGTGGTGGAAACGGCATTGCGCCCATCATACAGCATTGAATATGGTGATAACAGTCTTACAGTAAAATTGGCAAATACCGCGCAGAATTCATCGATTTTACCGAAATTGGCATCTGGAACATTGGTAAAGTCAGTGAACCAAACGCAGGTTGGTGACAGTCTGCATATTGTCGCAACCTTGAATCATCGTGCCGCCGAAATGCCTAAAAATCAAATAATGGTACTGGAACCAAATGGCGATAACGATTATCGGTTGGTAATGGATTTTGTTGCCGCCAAAGATACGCCAAAGGTCGCCACAACCAGTACAGAAAATCAAACATCAGACACCACAAAAAAACGCATAATTGTTATTGACCCTGGACATGGGGGCAAAGACCCAGGTGCCATTGGGCGCGGCGGTACCCAAGAAAAGACAGTGGTGTTGTCCATTGGTCAAAAATTGCGCAGCGCGCTTAAAACTGCGGGTTTTACGGTCTATATGACGCGCAACAATGATACATATTTAAAATTGGCTGACAGGGCGGCAATCGCCGAAAAGAAAAAGGCCGATTTGTTTATCTCTATTCACGCAAATGCGAACCCAAGTCGTTCGGTCAAAGGCTTTTCGGTTTATACGCTTTCTGAAAAAGCATCAGACGAAGAGGCGCAAAAACTGGCAGACGCCGAAAATGCCGCCGATAAAATCGATGTCAGTGGGTTCGAACAGTTTTCCAAAGATATTCGCATCGCGCTGTCTGCATTGCAACAACACGCGGTGGCGGAAATGTCTGTGGAATACGCGAACGGTTGTGCAGGTGCGATGAATCGCGCGGGTATAGAGCAACAGGCCGGCCCCGCGGTGCGCCATGCACCATTTGCGGTGCTGCGTTCAACTGTGCCGGGCGCACTGATTGAATGCGGACATTTGTCAAACAGCGCGGAAGAAAAACTGCTGAAATCCGGCGCATATCAAGACAAACTTGTCGCCGCAATGCTGAAATCCATCAAAAATTACGATTTTGAAGTTTAATAAAATCGTTGACAGCTATGCTGTTTGTGCTATTCTGCAACATATAATTAGATAAAAGGTGCATTATGGCAGAAAACATCACAAACAAAGATTATATTACCATCACAGACACAAAAGTTATGGTTGGTGGTAAAGAAACCACTGAATATCGTGGTGAGAATATTGCAAATGTAGAATTTTTGCCAAACTATCTTAAAGATATTCAAAAGGTTGTAAAACGGGAATATGGCATTGCCCCAACCGAGATGCATGTATTGGCGTCTAAAACGACCGGAAACTACGCAATGTCCGGCACTCCATCGGCAA
The DNA here is from genome assembly GCA_017617915.1 of Alphaproteobacteria bacterium. GTDB lineage: Bacteria > Pseudomonadota > Alphaproteobacteria > Rs-D84 > Rs-D84 > Enterousia. The sequence continues at coordinate 701 of JAFZVH010000034.1, read as the reverse complement.
AACATGGTAAAAACGCATGGGTGAGATTTATGCTTGCAAATGGGCTTCAAACACCATGGGTGTTCAACTCCTCGTACTCGTCGGCGTCTGGTTGTGCGGGCGACTGTGCGGCCGCCTGCGGTGACCTCGTGCAGAACGCCCCCGCCTTTCGGTCGGGCCTTTTCGGGTCTGTCGCCGATGCAATTAAACAAAAATCAATGAATAATAAAATTACAGACCAAGATTGTATAAAAATCACAGCGGATGGCGTCACAGTTGATGGCGAGTCTGCGACAACATATCGTGGGGAAAAGATTCGGTGGTTGAAAGACCTGTCCGGTGATTTTAAAGATATTCAAAAAATCGTAAAAAGCGAATATGGTGCAGCACCAATTGCAATGCGCGTGATGTCGTCTGAAACGATTGGGGAATGTGCCAAACCTGGTAATCCATCCCCAAAACCTGGTAAAAATGCCTGGGCGCAGTTTGTATTTGCAAACGGTATTGAAACCCCTTGGGTATTCCGCGACTCGTACTCGTCGGCGTCCGATTGTGCGGGCGGCTGTGCGGGCTACTGCGGTCGCGGCGTGCAGCGCTACTCCGGCTTCCGGTCGGGCGTTTTCGGGTCTGTCGCTGATAAAATTAAACAAAAATCAATGAATAATAAAATTACAGACCAAGATTGTATAAAAATCACAGCGGATGGCGTCACAGTTGATGGC
>JAFZVH010000033.1 GCA_017617915.1 Alphaproteobacteria bacterium | reverse complement strand
TGTGACAAAAACGTACCTTTAAATCGACCGATACCAAAATACTGTTTGGAAACAAAAAATCCCAGAAATCTGAGGTTTTTAATTTTTTAAAATTCGAAAAAAATCGGTTGATTTAAACGTACGTTTTTTTCGACCGATTTTGGACCAGAAAATCGGTACTTTCGGCGGGGCGCCTACTAACCACTAATTGCAAAAAAATGGGGCAAAACTGCCCCATTTCCTTTTTCTCCCAACTACAAACTATTTTACAAAGCGGTTATATGTTTTCTCGTTTATCTTGGTTGGATACTTGCGTTCCATATATGCGTTATAGTCCGCCGTAATATGTTGCTGTGCCATTTTGGAAACTTCTGGCTTAATTGCCTCTAATTTTTTATCATCAACCGTTGGCAATTTTTCGTCAACAATGCGCATAACATAGAAAGCGTCTTGGTCAGATACAATTGAATTGTTCCCGACTTCGCCCTGGAATGCCGCAACCAGAACAGCCGGTTTTGCACCATCGGTGCGGGAAACACTTACACGTTTTGCATCCGCCAATTTTCCGGTTTTGTTCAAATCGACCAGCAATTCATTGGCGCGAACATAGGCCTGTTTGCGCTGCCGGTCCGCCGCCCATTCGGTTGCCAAGTCTTTTTTGACAGATTCAAATTGTGCGGTGTGTTCTGGGATAATTTTATCAACACGTACAATTACAAAGCCGTCTTTGGTTTCAATCAGTTCGCTTTCGGTTCCTTCGTCCATATTGAACACGCGGGAAATCAGTGCATCGGTCATAACTTTGTCAGCAGGTAATTTCTTTGCGGAAATACCTTTGTGTTGTGTGAACTTCGCATTGTGTTTTTTTGCCACAACATTCATTTCATCGCCAGCGATAATATCGTCTTCCAATTTTTGTGCGACCTTTAATCCGCGTTCGTAATCATCAGGTTTATCCATTGTCGCTGCAATTATAACATACGAAATGTCGCGTGCTTCATCAACCCGATGTGGATTTTGTGCATAAAATTCACGTAATTGCTCCTCGGTTGGTTTCGCAGTTTTGAATTCCGCAAACTTTACCGCCCGCAAATCAATATTGCGCTTTGTATTGCGCGCGTTATATGCCGCGGTTGTTGCAAAGCGGGGTGTTTCCATCTTGGCGGTCACAGGTACCAAGACCATTTTTTCCAATTCTTGGGTGCGTAAATCATTGGAAATATCCGATTCGGTCATACCAGAACTGCGCAAAGCCCGGTCAAACGCCGCCGCAGAAAATTTCCCATTTTCTTGAAACTGGGGTACGGCGCGAATGTCTTCGGCGATTCGGTGTTCGGATACAATATAACCCAAATCACGTGCAAGATGATTCATTCTGAACATCGCCGCGATTTCACCAATGACACGATTCTGGAATTTTGTCATTTCCGCCGGATCTGTATAGATTTTCCGTTGTTCTTCCTTGGACAATTTTGCCAATTCGTTTGATTTCTTGGCATTATATTGTTGAATTGAGACTTTGTCGCCGCCAACGCGCATCAGCGTTGTATCAGACGAAGTCAGTCCGAACACCCATTCTGCAACGCCCCATCCAACAAATGAAAAGATAAGGACACCCATCAAAATCTTTGCAACAGGTTTATCTGCCGCATTACGTAAATATTCTAGCATTTTTTCACCTTTTGCGATAAGATAGCAGAATCTTGTGCAAGAAAGCAACGAAAAAAGGATAAAAAATGAAAATTATTGCAGGAAACTGGAAAATGAATGGAACAAGAACCGCTTTGGCTGAAATGCTGGACGCGATTGCAGGGGTCACGACAGAAAATCGTGTGATTTTGTGTGTACCTTTTACTATGCTGCGCAATGGTACAGACAATGTCGCAATTGGCGCCCAAGATGTCAGTGCAAATGTGCGTGGCGCATATACTGGCGAAGTGTCGGGCGCGATGATTGCGGAAACTGGCGCAAAATATGTGATTGTTGGGCACAGTGAACGCCGTATGTATCACGATGAAACAAATGATATTGTCCGCGCCAAGGCAATGCGCGCAATTGAAAACGGGTTGACACCAATTATCTGTGTCGGTGAAACAATGGAAGAAAAGCGCGCAGGTAAAACCTTTGATATTATCACAGATGGGGTTCGCGAATCTGTGCCGGAAAATGTGACAGATGATATAATTATTGCGTACGAACCGCGCTGGGCGATTGGGGCGGGCATAACACCGACTGCGCAAGAAATTGCTGATGCGCATAAGGTTATTGCAGATACTCTTGGTTATATGGGGCTAAACGGTACACCGATACTTTATGGCGCCAGCGTGAATGCGAATAATGTTGCAGACATTGTTGCAATTAAAAATGTTGATGGTGTTTTGGTTGGTGGCGCATCCTTGAAACCGCAAGAGTTTGTACCTATAATAAATAATGCAAAATAACCAAACAAAGATGGATGATATGCCAGACGATAAAGAAGTAAAAGTGGAAGAGGTTTCCATTGATTCTGTAAAGGAGTCCGAGACAGCGATGCCCACGGACCCTAAAATTGCAGAAATGGAAACCCAAATTGCCGATTTGAATGATAAGTATCTACGCACCGCGGCGGAGTTAGAAAATACCCGTCGTCGTGCTGCATTGGATGCAGAATCGCGCGCTCGTACGCGTGCTATGTCGGTTATGGAAAAAATCTTGCCGATTATGGATGCAGTGCAAGCGGCATTGAAACACACACCAGATGACGAAGGTATTAAATCTTTGGCGCGTGCGATTGAATCTGTGTTCCAAGATGTCGGTATAACCAAAATAGAAACCGTTGGGACACCTTTAAATCCAGCATTACATAATGCAATTCAGGTTGTTGATGCGCCTGACAGTGCATCTAATACTGTCGTTGAAGAAATGCAGGCGGGCTATATGTTCGGTGACAATGTGCTTAGGACTGCGATGGTTGTAGTTGCAAAATAATTGCGGGTGCACTTGGCGAACGGCATTTTTTGTGGTATAATTAAAAGAAAAATATAAGGATTAGTTATGTCTTTGATACCTGTTGTAATAGAAGAATCCCCACGCGGCGAACGGTCTTTTGACATTTATTCGCGTTTGTTGCGCGACCGTATAGTTATGGTAAATGGAGAAATTGAACCACAAATGGCAAATGCTATTGTTGCCCAGTTGTTGTTCTTGGAATCTGAAAATCCAAATGCAGATATTTCTTTGTATATCAACAGTCCTGGGGGTGATGTTTCGGCAGGTTGGGCGATTATGGATACGATGCAATATATTAAATCGCCGGTTTCAACAATTGGTATGGGGTTGGTTGCCTCTATGGCTTCTGTATTATTGGCGGCGGGTGCAAAAGGTAAACGTTTTGCATTGCCGAATGCTCAAGTTATGATTCATCAGCCACTTAGCGGTATCCAAGGGCAAATCACAGATATGGAAATTGGAATGCGCAAAGCACAACGGGTTAAAGATACCATGCTTAAACAAATGGTGGAATTTACAGGGCGCAAGTATGACGAGTTGCACGATGCAATGGAACGCGATAACTGGATGACCGCGGCCGAGGCGAAAGATTTTGGCCTTATTGATAAAGTTTTAACAAAGAAATAACCTTTTAATATGGGATATGTAAAATGACCGACGAAAAAAAGACACCAGAAAAAGCAAATCAGTTCTGCAGTTTTTGTGGCAAGGCTGTGCACGAGGTGAAAAAATTGGTCAGTGGCCGTAATGTTTGCATTTGCGACGAATGTATCGCGCTGTGCAATGATATTATGGCGGATGACATGAAGACCGAGGTTGCGCGCGACGCGGAAAAGTTGCCTACGCCGTCCCAGATTTACGATTTTCTTAATGAATATATTATCGGTCAAGATGCGGCGAAAAGAACGCTTGCGGTGGCGGTATATAATCACTATAAACGGCACAATGTTGCGCTGAATTCTAATGTTGAAATTCAAAAATCTAATGTGTTGCTGATTGGCCCCACAGGTACTGGAAAAACGCTGTTTGCGCAAACATTGGCGCGCATTTTGGATGTGCCGTTTGCGATTGCCGATGCGACAACTTTGACCGAAGCAGGCTATGTCGGTGATGATGTGGAAAGTGTTTTGACACAACTGTTGCACAATGCGAATTTTGATGTGGAACGGGCGCAGCGTGGCATTGTCTATATCGATGAAATTGACAAGATCGCGCGCAAATCTGAAAATCCGTCGCTGACACGTGATGTGTCGGGTGAAGGTGTTCAGCAAGCATTGCTTAAATTGGTTGAAGGTACGATTGCAAATGTTTCTGCGGGTGGGGCGGGGCGCAAACACCCAGGTGAAGCGACAGTGCGTTTGGATACTTCAAAAATTTTGTTCATTTGTGGTGGCGCGTTTGACGGCTTGAACCGCTTGATTGGTAACCGCAAATGTGAACGCGCAGGCATTGGTTTTGGTGCAGATGTATCAAGTCGCAAAGAACGCGATGCAAAAAATAACCTGCCGGATGTTCAACCCGAAGATTTGGTAAAGTTCGGAATAATCCCTGAGTTGGTTGGGCGTTTGCCGGTTATTGCGACACTGACCGAATTGGACGAAGATGCGTTGGTCAAGATTCTGACCGAACCAAAGAATGCGATTGTAAAGCAATATACGGCGATGTTGGGCATGGACAATGTAACATTGACGATAAAGCCCGATGGTCTGCGTGAAATTGCGCGTTTAGCGTTGGAGCGTAAAACTGGGGCGCGTGGTCTGCGCAGTATATTAGAAAAGATTTTATTGGAACCGATGTTCTATGCGCCTGATAAAACCGATTTAGCAGAAATCGTGATAGATAAAGATGTTGTTGCGGGCAAAAAGCCGCCGGTTGAGATTATGCGCACCGCCAAAAAAGCCGCATAGTAAATTCTAACAATTAGTTTAATAATAAAAATACCCCACAATGGGGTATTTATTATTTCTGGTGGCCCTGGTCGGACTTGAACCGACACTCCTTGCGGAACTTGATTTTGAGTCAAGCGCGTCTACCAATTCCACCACAGGGCCATGTTGCAAAAAAAGTTATTTAGACTTTTTTGCTTCAACTTTTTTTACCAAGCGCGCGCTGCGATTCGGTTTGCGGACCGCTTTCTTAGCCGGCTTTTCCGCTGCACCTTGTTTTTTAACAATCGCGCGTTTGATTTCCGCCATTTCTGGGGTCAAACGTGATACAGGTTTTGACATAACATATGCGTCCAATCCGCCATGCTTGGTCAATGTGCGCAGACCAGCGGCCGACAGGCGCAATGAAAAATCGCGACCCAAAATATCACTGTGAAACTTTAATGTGTGCAGATTCGGCAAGAACGTGCGCTTTGTATGACGTTCAGAGTGCGATACGTTCATTCCGACTTCTGTCTTTTTACCTGTTACTTTACATACACGTGGCATATTAAATCCTTTAATCACTGCGGCATAATTTATAATAAAAATCCCCAAAAGTCAAGTGTTGTTTTGCGTTTTTTGCATATTTTTTCGCATGCGGGATTTGGTTCTTATATCCTTGAAAAAGCCGAATGTGCAACTATATATACCGTTGAAATAAATAAAGGAGTCGTAAATGAATCCAGATGAAATGCAAGAAACACCAGAACAAGCGATTGCAAAATATACAACCGACTTTACAAAGCTGGCGGCGGACGGCAAGTTGGACCCTGTGATTGGGCGCGATGATGAGATTCGCCGCACTATCCAAGTGTTGTCACGCAGAACGAAAAATAACCCAGTCCTGATTGGCAGTCCCGGCGTTGGTAAAACCGCGATTGTTGAAGGCTTGGCCGAACGTATAATTTCGCGCGATATCCCAGAAAACCTGCAAAACAAGAAGTTGTTGTCGCTGGACATGGGTGCGTTGATGGCGGGCGCAATGTTCCGCGGTCAATTCGAAGCGCGATTCAAGGCTATATTAAAGGCTGTCAAAGATTCAGATGGGCAAATCATTTTGTTCATAGATGAATTGCACACTTTGGTTGGTGCAGGCAAGGGCGAAGGCAGTATGGATGCCGGAAACCTGATTAAACCTATGTTGGCGCGTGGCGAACTGCACTGTTTGGGCGCAACAACTTTGGACGAATATCGCCAATATATCGAAAAAGATCCTGCGTTGGCGCGCCGTTTTCAACCGGTCTATGTAGAAGAACCGACCGTTGATGATACGATTTCTATCCTGCGTGGTCTGAAAGAAAAATACGAAGGTCATCATGGTGTGCGTATTGCCGATGCAGCGCTGGTTGCGGCGGCGCGGCTGTCTGACCGCTATATTACGGACAGATTTTTGCCAGATAAAGCAATCGATTTGATTGACGAAGCGGCGGCGCGTGTGCGTATCGAGGTTGCGTCAAAACCCGAAGACTTGGACGAAGTTGACAGACATTTGATGCAGTTAAAGATAGAACAACAAGCATTGAAAAAAGAAAAAGATGAAGAATCTAAAAAACGCCTTGTGGAATTGGAAAAACTGATTGCGGAAACAGAAAAGACGTCTGAAAAAATGACCGCAGATTGGCGCGCAGAACAAGAAAAAATGCGCGGACTGTCTGATTCTATGGCGGCGTTGGACGCAGCCAAGGCCGAAGTTGCCGCGGCAATGCGAAATGGCGACTATGAAAAGGCATCTGCGTTGCAATATGGCAAGATTCCAGAATTAGAAGCGACAATCAAAAAGATGAACACCGAATCGCGCGAATATAAAACGGTTCTGCCGGAACATATCGCGGCGGTGGTCAGCAAGTGGACAGGTGTCCCCGCAGACAGACTTACCGTTGCCGAGCAATCTAAACTGATGAACATTGAATCTGAATTGCAAAAGCGTGTTGTCGGGCAAGACGAAGCACTGGCCGTCGTTGCACGTGCGATTCGTCGGTCGCGTGCGGGGCTTTCGGACCCACGCCGTCCATCGGGCAGTTTTATGTTCTTGGGACCAACCGGTGTTGGGAAAACCGAGGTCGCAAAAGCCTTGGCGGAATATCTGTTTAACGATGATACTGCGATGACGCGAATTGATATGAGTGAATATATGGAACCGCATTCTGTCGCGCGTTTAATCGGCAGTCCTCCGGGCTATGTTGGGTACGAGCAGGGTGGTGCACTGACCGAAAGTGTGCGTCGTCGTCCGTATCAAGTGCTGCTGTTCGACGAAATTGAAAAGGCGCATCCAGATGTCTTTAATGTGTTCTTGCAGATTTTGGATGACGGGCGCCTGACTGACGGCCAAGGTCATGTTGTGAACTTTACGAACACAATCATAATTATGACCAGCAACCTTGCAAATATGGAGGCGGTCAAAAAACACTTCCGTCCAGAATTCATCAACCGTATTGATGAAATCGTGTTCTTTAATCAACTGGGCAAAGACGTTATGTCCGGTATTGTGGAAATCCAGTTGCGCGGTGTTCGCAAACGGCTAGAGGCGCGTCGCATAGAACTAAAAATCACCGACGCGGCGATAAAATGGTTAGCGGAAAACGGTTATGACCCTGTATTCGGTGCGCGGCCACTGAAGCGTTTGATTACATCGGCGGTGGAAGATAAAATCGCAGATTTGATTTTGTCTGATGCGGTCGGCGAAGGTTCAACCGTCTATGTTGATGTGCATGGTAAAGAACTTACGGTTAAATAAATAATCTAACCTAATAAAAAACCGCCAAACGGCGGTTTTTTATTATTTCTTGCGTGCTTTCTTTTTCACAGGCGTGCGTGGCGCGGACGTTTTTTGAATTCTTTGTACAACAGTACAATCGATACATACGCCATCAGTGCAGAAACCGCCGTAATCGCACCGCGAATCAGACCGTCAGAAAATACCGCAAACAGTATAATCGACAAAGCCAACACGACGGTCAGCCCCAAGTTTTTTGCCAAAACCGCCAAAATTTTTTCCATTGTTTTCATTTCTTTTTTCCTTTGTTTACGCACACGCATTATATCACAAAAACGCGTTTTTTTACAGTAAAAAAAATCCCGACCTTTCGGTCGGGTTGGGAGTATTTTAATGCTGATTTTCATATTTTGCAGGAAAAAACTTTTTGCCAATATTGTCTATGACAAACGGATCTTTGCATTTACCGCCTGCGATAAAGCGAATGCATTGGCCAGCATTTGATGCAAAGCAGCATTTTTTTGTCATTTGCGGCACAACCCCCAGGGACAATTCATTATAAGCAAGTGTTTCAGGGTCTTCGGTATCCGCTTTTTTTGAAAGAGTTGTTTGATGGTTTTCATGCTTTGTGATGGACAATTCTGAAACGCAAGAATCAGATGGGATCTTGTGCAAATTTGTTAATGCATAAGTATAGCCAACTATTTCTGTGTTGGTCAGATGTCCCAATGGGATGATTTCGGAGTCTTTAATATTTTTTGCAGTTAAAAATACATTTTGTTTTTGTGTCATAATGTTTTTCCTTTTTTTATAAAATTACTTGGCCGCCGATGCGTGCGTTTCTTGGCAGTGGACCAAAAGACGAACGTGGGCTGACATAAATATTTCCGGTTACGGTAAAATCGCCGCAGAATTCCAACATATGCAAATCGCGCAGGAACAAGTTTCCGTTGATTTTGATGCCACATGGCAAAATGTATTTGTGCATATGTTGCAGGTATAAATTACCATCTATTTCGGCATTGTTCTTTAATACAGCCGCTTCGCCGCGGGTTTCAATAACGATATCGCCATGGATTTTGCCGTCGCCTTGGGCGTGCAGAACAGGATTATTTGATTCTTGCACTGGAACAACACTAACTTTGCAAGGCATACGGCCGGTCTTTTCATTGCGGCGCAACGGCAGCGCAATATCAGTTTTGACAGATTCTTCTGTGACTGCCGCATTGTTTTTTTTCGGCGACACAACAATCACTTGCTTTTTATTGCAGTTCAACAGATTTGAAATAAGCACAGAACATAAAACAATTATCGCAATCAACATTGTTGCATTCAACAAACCAATAACATTTATTCCACAAATGCCTGCCCAAATCCAACTGCATACTGCGCAGATTGTGTCAAACAACCAACGAACCGCACGACACATCCAAACGAAAGGACGCAACAGTTTAAAAGTCAGCGGGCTGTACTTTTTGCGGGCGCGTTTATCCGCAGCGTTCCAGTCTTTTGTGCGCTTGACAGATTTTGCGGCAAGTTTCATTTTTAACTTTTTGAACATATTTTTCACCTCTTGTTGCATGGATTATACCCTAAAAAACCATTTTGTCAAATATTTTTTGCCAAATCATATTCTTTATATTGTTAGAATTTTATGGTATAATGCCATTGAATCCAAGAGATTGGGTTCGGGCTGTTAGAAGCTCATTTATTCCGGTGCGAAAGCATTGTAGTCTGATGTTATCGGTGTCTTTTGCACCGTTATCATCCCTGACCCTTGGGCCGGGGAGCCGTTTGTTATAAAATACGGGTAACCGAAAAACTGCGGAATCAATGAACAAATGATTTCTAAACTCCCCGACCACCGATTTTTGGGTGGCCTATTGTTTTATAAAAGCGACAGAGGCTTGGGTGAGAAAGTTTATTGTTCTTTTTATCTTTATTGTATCAACTTGTGCGTCTGTATTTGCGGTTGCTAATGATAGAACGCAAGAGTTATGGGATATAATTTTATCTGGAAAAATAAATGCATTAGAACAATTTTTGCAAACAAGTGTTCCCAGTGAGTTAAATGTCATTTTTGAAAATCGGTCGTGTGAAGGTTGCGATATAAGAATGACATTGGGTACAGCCAGATGTCATGGGGAAACCCCGCTGACCTGTTTAACGAAATATCACGATTTGCCAATGATAAAAATGTTAGTGGAGGCTGGTGCCGATATAAACAAGCCGAATAACGCAGGTAATACTCCGTTAATAATTGCTGTTTCACCAAAAAAAGGTTTTTATATTGATGAAATGGATTTGATATTTGATAAGGCTTATACAGGTATGGTTTCTGGTTTAGCAGATAGTTTTGGTGCAAACAGGCTGATGATTTCTAGTCCAGAAATCGTATTAGGGGACAAAAATCCAGTTCGCAGATTACAAAAGGCAAACAGAACGGATATTGATTTAGAAAACTATTTTACATATCAGGCAATTTTACAAGGCGGACCTGTGTTGGATGATATAGTTCAATATTTATTAGACAATGGTGCAGATGTAGATATAGTGAATAACTATAATGAAAACGCTTTATTTTCGGCTGTGGATACTCCGCATGGAACTTCGATGCTCGGTCGATTATTGCGGGAAACCAAGTTGAATGATTTGATATCTTCGGATTCTGGGAATACTATACCGATTGCCGCGTACTGTAACGACCACGGTTACAGTCGGTTGGTTATGTTTTTTAATGCTGGCTATGATAAAAATACAAAAAGACAAGACGGTAAAACTTTATGCGATGTGGTCGATTACAACGATTTTAAGGCACTGAAATGTTCTGAAATCGAATGTAATACAGCAAACAAAGGGCGTATTTCGCCTTGTGCCATTCCAGGTGGTTATTTTGATTGGGATGAATGTGTTGATAAAAGAAACGGAACTAGGGTTTGTGATGGTACCAAATGGGGTGAGTGCACTTTTGATAATGGTGATAACAAATGCAGATATTATGTAATGGATGGCTATTGCGAGGGCGACAGTGAAACTCGTAGATGTTGTACAAAAAATCAGAATACATCCAGTACTGTTGATTCACAGCAAGCCGCACTGGATTCCCAAAAAGAATACGAACAGGCGCGCGAAAAGGAAAAGGCGGGGCGTGCGGGCACCGCAATCGCGACCGCGGCGACCGGGCTTGGCGGCTATGCCATTGGCAGTTCACTATCCGAACAATTAGCCGACAAAAACGCTGAAGCCGATATGAATGAATACCTTAAAGGTATGAATTGCAATTACAGTGGGGGCGGAGTGGCATCACTGGGCGAAACGGTCGAAATCCCAGGTGGTGACGAATTGTTCGCATATTATAACGAATATAGAAATTTAGCGAACAACCTTAAACAAACCAAGGCGGCATTAAACCTGACCCCAGGATTAGAGGCGCAAGTTGTGTATGAAAACTCTAACCTGTACCAATATTCGTCCAGAACCCCGCGTTCCGGCAGCACAACATCACTTGCGCGTGCACTTATGGATGAGAACAGCGACGATGCCGCGGCTTGGGTGGGACAAAAGGATGAAGCAGCGGGCAATCTGCGTACTGGTGCGGCGGTTGCAGCTGGCGGGGTTGTGGTTGGTATTGGTAATCGTGTTTCTGTAGATAAAACATATGACAAAACTCGTATGGGAAGCAAAAACAGTAAGTAAAATGAATAAAAAAGCACCCACCAAGTGCGGTGGGTGTGATTTGTTTTTTGCATAATCTTTACATCATTCCGGGCATACCGGCCGGCATTTGATTATTGCCAGATTTTTCTTCTGGAATTTCTGACATCACCGCGCCAGTTGTCAACATAACGCCCGCGGTGCTTGCCGCCGCCATAATCGCGGTTTTAACCACCTTGGCGGGGTCAATAATGCCTGCCTTTAACATATCGACATATTCGCCGGTTTGGGCATTATAGCCAAAGTTATAATCTTTGGCTTCGGATACTTTTCCAACGACAATTTCGCCAGATACGCCTGCGTTTTCCGCGATTTGGGCACAAGGTGCGACGATTGCGCGGCGAATTATATCGATACCGACATTTTGGTCAGTGTTTTCGCCGCTGACTTTGGCCAGTGCACCACATGCGCGAACCAGTGCCACACCACCGCCGGCAACAAGTCCTTCGGCGACCGCTGCACGTGTTGCCGCCAAGGCATCGTCAACGCGGTCTTTCTTTTCTTTGACTTCGACTTCGGTCATACCGCCGACCTTGATAACTGCAACGCCACCGACCAATTTTGCCAACCGTTCAGACAATTTTTCGCGGTCATAGTCGCTGGTGCTTAGTTTGATTTGCTTGCGGATTTCTTCGGCACGTGCGCCGATTGCATTTTTGTCGCCACTGCCGCCGACAATCAGTGTGCTGGACTTGTCAACGACAACGCGTTTTGCAGAACCCAAGACCTCTGGGGTTACTTTATCAAAGGTCATACCCATATCATCGGACACAACTGTTGCGCCAGTGACGATTGCGATATCGCGTAGCATTTCTTTGCGGCGATCGCCAAAGCCTGGGGCCTTGACCGCACAGACTTTTAAGCCGCCACGCAAACGGTTCACAACCAGTGTTGCCAACGCTTCGGATTCGACATCTTCGGCGATAATCAACAATGGGCGACCTTGCTGGGCAATCGGTTCCAAGATAGGCAACAACGCCTGCAGCCCCGTAATTTTCTTTTCGGAAACCAAGATTGCGGCACCGTCCAGTTCTGCCAACATTTTATCAGGGTTGCTGACAAAATAGGGCGACATAAAGCCTTGGTCGAATTGCATACCTTCGACAACATCAATTTCTGTATCCAGACCTTTTGCTTCTTCGACAGTAATAACGCCTTCTTGGCCGACGCGTTCCATTGCGTCTGCGATTTTTTTGCCGATATCGCTGTCGCCATTTGCGGAAATTGTCGCAACTTGGGCGATTTCAGAACTGTTTTTTACTGGCCGCGCGTGCGATTCAATGTCCGCAACAACCGCGGCAGTGGCCAAATCGATTCCGCGCTTGATATCCATAGGATTCATACCTGCGGCAATAACGCGGCGACCTTCGCGAATAATCTTTTGTGCAAGAACTGTTGCGGTTGTCGTTCCGTCACCCGCGTCATCGCCCGCCTTTTTTGCAACTTCTTGAATCATGCGTGCACCAATGTTTTCGGCAGGGTCCGCCAAAGATACCGCCTTGGCAACCGTAACACCGTCTTTGGTTGCGACCGGCGCACCATAAGATTTATCGATAACAACTGTGCGACCCTTTGGCCCCATAGTAATTTTTACTGCATCGGCAAGTTTATCAACCCCCGCCGCAAGTTTATCTGTATCAAATACAATATTTTTAGCCATAATTTTATCTCCTTGCTTTACAGAATACCCAAAATATCAGATTCTTTGATAAGAACATAATCTGTGCCGTCGATTTTGACTTCGTTGGCGGACGCCGCCCATTTTGCAAACATCACGATGTCATTTGGCTTTACGGTCATAGGAACGCGAACACCGTTTTCGTATGCACCGTCGCCCACCACGATAACGCGCCCGCGTGAAGGTTTTTCTTGGGCGGTATCGGGAATAATGATTCCGCCTGCGGTCTTAGATTCTTCGGATATTCTTTCGATAAGAACATAATTGTTTAAAGGTTTAAACATAAAATCTCCTTTGTAATTTATTATTGGGATTCTTTGTTGCAAGAAATATAGTAATAAAAAAGGTCTTTTCAAGTGGTGAAAACAAAAGTCCTTGCATAAGGTTGCCTGTTTATATTAGAATCTTGCCATCAAAAAGGATGGCAAAATGTATGACAAAAATAATATTTTTGCAAAAATTATTCGTGGCGAAATCCCATCAAAGCGCATAGTTGAAAACGAATATGCAATTTCTTTCTATGATGTGAATCCAATGTGTGAAAAGCATGCGCTGGTTGTGCCACGTGGCGAATATGAAAATATTTTGGATTTTGTTACGCGCGCCCCTATGCCAGAGCAGGCGGGCTTTTGGGACTGTTTCGCCAAGACTGCGTCGGCGTTGGGCGTGAAAAATGAATTTAATATTTTTGCAAATGCGGGCGCAAATGCACCATTGTTCAAGCAAAGTGTTTTCCACTTTCATTTGCACATAATTGCGGGAAAAACTACGCCAGAGTGCGAAAAATTGGTTAAATGTCTGTTATGCGAAGAATAAACCTGCGCGTTATTCCGCGCGCAAAACAAGCCAAGATAATTGAAACGGATGGTGTTTATCGTGTCTATATAACCGCGGCACCGGTTGATGGCGCGGCAAACGCAGCGGTGATTAAAATTTTGTCTGAATATTTCGATGTGCCAAAAACGCAAATACAAATTGTTCGTGGTCAAACCGCCCGCGATAAAGTCGTTGAATTGCCAGATTTATAAAGTTTCTGTGACCAGAGAAATATGGCACAACGTGTCGTGGCTAACGTTTCAACAATAAACCGGCCAATTGGCCGGTTTCGTTTTGTGCTTGATTTTGATTTAGATCTCAAGATTGTCAATTTCTTCAAAATCTTCAAAATCATTAAAAGCTTCGTCGATTATGCTGTTAGATTCGTCAAAGATGATTTCTTTTACAACAACCTTTTTCGGCATTGTGGCAGAACGCACAGAATGTTTTTTTGTTGCGGGGGCTGCCGGTGCCGAATTCAATTTAATTTTGAAATATTTTTTCACGCCATTTTCCAATTTGAAACATTGGGTCAATTTGCTTGCGCCTGGGTCAGAATATGGATACGCTTCTGGACAACTTGATATATTGCGACCATCCAAAGGACAAGTTGTAAACTTACCGTTTCTGAAACCATAAAAATCAAAACCAGTACCACCATAAAATTC
>JAFZVH010000032.1 GCA_017617915.1 Alphaproteobacteria bacterium | reverse complement strand
ATCGTTGCAGATTATATTAATTGGTGCCGCAACAATGATATTTTGACTGGGCCCGGGCGCGGTTCGGGCGCAGGGTCTATCGTAGCATGGGCGTTGGGTATTACTCACGTAGACCCATTAAAATATGGGTTGTTGTTCGAAAGATTCCTGAATCCAGACCGTGTTTCTATGCCCGATTTTGACGTGGATTTTGAGCCAACCGGTATTGAACGAGTCTTAGATTATGTCGGGGAAAAGTATGGGCGCGCCTCTGTGTGCAGAATAATTACTTTCGGGTCTTTACAGGCACGAGGTGCCGTTCGCGATATTGGACGCGTTTATGGAATTCCCTATTCTAAATCAGACAGGTTATCTAAATTGATACCGCAAGATGCCAAAACTTTGCGTGAGGCAGTAGAATCTACGCGTGAAATTCAAGAGGTTTTGGAAAACGATCCAGATATGGCAAAGGTTGTAGAAGTTGCAGAAGATTTAGAAGGCTCAATACGAAATCTTGGTCAGCATGCGTGTGGCGTCGTTATCGGGGACCGTCCAACAACTCAAATTGCACCTGTGTATCGGGATCCTGCGAACCAATTGCCGTCTTGTCAATTTGATGGACACTATTTGGAAAGTGCGGGGTTGATTAAATTTGACTTTTTGGGACTTGAAACTTTGGTCGTTCTTAAATACGCAACTAAATTGATTCAGAAAACGCGTGGTATCAATATCGATTTAGACCAAATACCAACTGATGATGCAGAAACGATGAAGTTGTGGCAATCGGGTTTAACCGAAGGCATTTTCCAATTCGATGCCCCATTTGTGCAACAGACCCTGAAAAAAATGCATCCAACCAGTTTCTTGGAAATATCCGCGCTTAATGCGTTGAACCGCCCTGGGCCTATTGCGTTTATCCCACAATTTATCGCGCGTATGCATGGCGAAGAAAAAATCGAATATGTTCACCCAAAGGCCGAAGCAATTCTGAAAGAAAGTTATGGAATTATCGTTTACCAGGAACAGGTTATGCTTTTGACGCGTGCTTTGGCTGGATTTACTCGTGGTGAATCTGATACTGTGCGAAAGGCGATGGGTAAAAAGAAGGCTGATTTATTGGCAAAAATGGAAATTAAATTCTTGGAAGGTTGTAAATCCGAAGGGACTTTGGACGAAGCGACCGCAAAAGATTTGTGGGAAAAGTTCAAGGAATTTGCAAAATATGCGTTTAATAAGTCTCACGCTATCGCCTATTCTATCGTTGCAAACCAGTGTGCGTATATCAAAGCACACTTTCCAGCGGAATTTTTGGCCGCCTCCATGTCCAGCAATATGAACGACACCGACCAGTTGGCTATATTTGTAGATGATGCGAAATCTAACTTTAATATCCCAATTGTTGCTCCTGATATAAACGAAAGTGAATCTTTGTTTACGGTTAAGGGCGGAAAAATAGTTTATGCGTTGGCTGCAATTAAGGGAGTCGGAACAGTTGCTACGGATGCCATTGTCGCAGAACGTGAAGCAAACGGAAAGTTTAAGAATTTGACTGACTTTATTAAACGTTGTTCGTCATTTATTAACAAGCGTATATTGGAAGCGTTTGCAAAGGTTGGTGTTCTGGATTCTTTGGAAAAAAATCGTGCGTTAATATTTATGAATGCGGATGCTATATTGGCATATGCGTCTAAGTCGCGCGAAAGTGCGAATTCGTTGTCGCTTTTTGCTAACACGACCCAGGATGATGTCAGCGAAGATAGGTTGTTGAAAGATTTGCCCAAAACAAAACAATGGACTTTTGCTCAAAAATTGGAAAACGAACTGTCTGCATTGGGCTTTTACATTTCTGCACACCCTTTGGATCAATACAAACATTTAATTGCGCGTGCAAAATTGACAACCAGTCAGACTATCGTCATGCTGGGTGACAGAAAACCAGTACAGATTGCCGTCAATGTTAATTCTTTTTCGCGTCGCAAAACAAAGACCGGAAAGGATATGTTGACCATAAATGCGTCTGATAGTTTTGGCAATGTCGAAGGTGTTGCATTTGGAAATGCCTCTATTGAATTGTCTCAGGTATTGAATTCGGAAACCGAAGTTGTAATGTCTGGTAAAACATCTGTGCGCGATGACAGGATTTCGATATTCATAGATTCTTTAACGCCACTTAATCAATGGGTCGCCAAAATAGCAAAAACAATTACCATAGATGTTTATGATAAGCCTGTGTTGGCGGATGTAAAAAAAGCCTTAACAGCATTGCCACAGGGCTACACGCGTGTTGTATTGAATTTGCATTCTGGAAACAAAGTGGCAACATTGGCGCTTAAAACAGGTGTTGAATTGGGGGCAACAACTGCCAAAGATTTAACCGCGCTTGGAACCAAGGTGGCAATAGAATGATGAAACATATACCTGTTCTTTTGGACGATGTTTTGGCTGCCCTTGGTGATATCAAAGGGCGCGTAATAGTAGATTGTACTTTTGGCGCGGGTGGCTATTCGCGTGCGTTTTTGGAACGCGGAGCAAAGGTCATTGCATTTGACAGGGATACAAATGTTGTTGCGGATGCTGATAAGTTAAAGCAAGAATATGGCGACAGGTTTAATTTTATTAATGCACCCTTTTCTGAAATCAAACAATTATGCCCTGGCGATTTTGATGATGTCGTTTTTGATTTGGGAATTTCGTCAATGCAGATAGATAATGCGGAACGTGGGTTTTCGTTTCGGTTTGATGCGCCACTTGATATGCGTATGGATACTCGTACTGGTACAACGGCTGCTGATTTGATAAATGATTTGACTGTTGAAGAATTAGCAGATGTTTTGTATGAATATGGCGATATAAAAAAATCGTATAAACTGGCAGCGTTATTAAAGGCAAAGCAACCTAAAACGACATTTGGATTACGTGATTTGGTGCGTGTTCCTGGTGATGTTGCGCCCGTGTTTCAGGCGTTGCGAATAGCGGTCAATGATGAAATGGGGCAAATTAAAAGTGCGCTTGATTCTGTTGATGAATTGTTGCAATCGGGGGGGCGTT
>JAFZVH010000031.1 GCA_017617915.1 Alphaproteobacteria bacterium | reverse complement strand
TCTTTGCATTTATGAAAAGTGCCCACATTATAAAGATTATTTGGCATATTTGACTTTGCTTGCAAAACAAAAATAAGGCGGTGTTTGTATGAAAAAGAAATTAAAAAATTATTTTGTTTGGTGCGCGGTAACGGGCAGGGCAAGTAAGGCTATGTGCCAGGCCGAGTTGGCATTGAAGACTAAATATGATTCTGAAGAATTTGTTCATCAAGATAATATAACCCGTAAAGATTGTATTGCCTATGCGGTTGACCCAGTTTTGGAGCCCGGTCGTGATGAGGTTGGAACAGCGGTTATCCCCTTCCAGTATAAATATTGTGATTTTTACAAGAAGGGCGTGTTTTGCGGTGTCGCAGAAAACGGTTGCAAAAATCGCACCAAAAATCTGGATTGCGCAAATAAAGTTATGCGTTATAAATCGGCACGCAAAAGACGGGGTGCAAGTTTCAAGGCATTATTTGTTCCCGATTGGTTAAAGGCAAAATTATTTGGGCGCAGCAAATAACAAAAAACCAAAAGGATTCGGCCATGGCACATCAGTTCTTTTTTAATCCGTATATTTTGGATAACCTGAGTTTGCCATCGCGTGGTTTCGATGTGGTTCAGGACATATCTGAACCGCGGTTGCGTTTATATGTAACCAGTCGAGGTGTCAAAACTTTCTTTGTGCGCAAGCGTATAAATGGACGCGACCGCCGCGTTATAATCGGAAAGTATCCAGATATGGATATAGAAGATGCGCGCAGTGCGGTTACAACTGTTTTGGAAGATGCGTCAAAAAAAATTCAGATAAAGCGCAAAAAGATTTTATTTCGTGACTTTCTGCAAATTTATCTGAAAACCCAAGTTCATCGTAGTGTTGGTTCTTATGATAAATTGGTGCGGTCGATAAATCGGCATTTGGTCGGTTTGTTTGAGAAAAATGTTTCCGATATTACATCTGACGATATACGCGCGATTATTGGTGCAATCGGTGGTGCCGCAATAGCGGAACGCATGCAAGAATTGTTGCAAAGTGTATTTAAATATGCAATCAGCACAGGTTATATCAAAAATAACCCAGTGGTTGGTGTGGCACGACCAGTTCAAAACAGACGTGTGCGGCCATTGAATAAATATGGTCTGAATCGTTTGGTTGTCGCAATCAAAGACTATCCAGATTTGGTGATGCGGTCAGCATTTTTAATGCTGGTCTATGGGTTTGCCACCAAAAATCAGGTCTTTTCTATGCAATGGGAAGATTTAGATTTTAACCGTTATATGTGGAGCGACAGGCCATTGTCCGATATGGCGGTGGTGCTGTTGCAAGATTTACCCCAAAACAGCTATTGGGTTTTCCCAGGGCGCGGTCGTGGGCATTTGACTGACCCGCGTCTTGCGTGGTCGCGCGTTGTGACGGCGGCGGGCATTCCAAACCTGACTATGGACGATGTCTATAAGTTTATGGTTCGTCATTTGGTTTGGGCGGGTGACAAGGAAGATTTGCGAAATAATATGAACGAATTATTGTCTGATTTGTTTGAAGTTCAATAGGGCACCGCGTTTGTTATTATTTGTTATAATTTCTTGACACGCGGGGCATAAAATGATAGCTTATGGGGCATAAACGTCATAAAGGTATGACACAAAGTTTAACAAAAACAAAGGATATAAAATGTCAACTTTTGAAAAAGTAAAAAAAATCGTCGCGGATAAATTGAGTGTCGATGAAGCAAAAATTACAGAAGCTGCAAAATTCACAGATGACTTGGGTGCAGACTCTTTGGATGTTGTGGAATTTGTTATGGAAGTTGAAAAAGAATTCGACATCACAATTCCAGATGATGAAGCAACTAAGTTGTTGACTGTTGGTGATGCGGTTAAATATATCGACGCACACGCCAAGAAAGCGGAATAAGTCTGGTAGTTATTCTTTATTTTAATCCGTCTGCTGAGTTATTTGGTATGACGGATTTTTTTACTGTATTTTTGGGTAAAAACATACTAGTATATGGCGCATATAAGTAATTTATAATTAAAGGAATAAAAATGAGAAGAGTTGTCGTGACGGGTATGGGTATTGTATCGCCAGTTGGCTGTGGTGTGGAATATGCATGGAAAAATCTTTTGGCGGGCGTGTCCGGTGTGCGCAAAATCGAAGACTTTGATGCGTCAGACTTGGCGTGCCAAATCGCAGGTATGCCAATACGTGGTACAGAACCAGGAATGTTTAACCCAGATGCCGCCGTTGAGCCGCGTGACCAACGGAAAATGGATAAGTGCATTTTGTACGGTATGGTTGCCGCAGACGAGGCAATTCGCGATGCAGGTCTTGATAAATTTGAAGGCGACCGTGAAAGAATGGGTGTTTCTGTGGGCAGCGGTATTGGTGGCCTGAACACGATTTATGAAAATTGTTTGGAATTGTCAACGGGTGGTCCACGACACATCAGTCCGTTTTTTATTCCAAAGTGCATTATAAATATGGCATCTGGACATATTTCTATTAAATATGGATTAAAGGGACCAAATGTTGCGATGGTGACGGCGTGTGCCACTGGCGCGCACAGTATCGGTGAAGCGGCGCGTTTGATTCAGCATGGTGATGCAGATGTTATGGTCTGTGGCGGATGCGAAGGTGCGGTTGGCAAACTTGGCATTGCGGGCTTTTCTGCGATGAAGGCGTTAAGCACGCGTAATGATGACCCGACCACTGCATCCAGACCTTGGGACAAAGGGCGCGACGGTTTCGTTATGGCCGAAGGTGCGGGTATTTTGGTTCTGGAAGAATATGAACATGCGGTTGCGCGTGGTGCCAAAATTTATGCCGAAGTCGCGGGTTATGGACTGTCGGGTGATGCGCATCATATTACTGCGCCGGCGGAAAATGGTGAAGGAGGTGCACGTGCAATGCATGCCGCACTGAAAGATGCAGGTCTTGGTCCATCGGATGTTGACTATATAAACGCACATGGAACTTCAACCGGCCTTGGCGACCTGGGTGAATTGGCGGCGGTCAAAACTATGTTCGCGGGCACAGACGTATGTATGTCTTCAACCAAATCTATGACTGGGCATTTGCTGGGCGCGGCAGGCGCAGTCGAGGCGATATTCTGCGCGTTGGCGATTCGCGATGGTGTTGTGCCACCAACAATAAACTTACAAGACCCAGTGGACGAAGTCGGGGACTTTGATTTGGTGCCAAATGTTGCCAAGAAACGCAAAGTTGATGTCGCCTTGTCAAATTCATTTGGCTTTGGCGGAACAAATGCTTCATTGGTTTTAAAAAAGGTGGCTTAAGATATGGCAAAAGTATATGAAACGCCGTTGCACGAATTTGCAACACCGTGTTATTGTAAAAATGTAATGGGTAATTGCAGTGCGTGTATGTTTAGAAATACACCACTGTTTTGCGAGAAATTGGACTGTGATGGTGCCAGTTCAGGAACGGGTTTGCAAGAGCCTGTGTATTGGGTTCCAAAAAATGATTTTGGTATTAGCCAGAAATTGCAAGATTGGCTGGCCAATACGCCTTTGGAACAGGTAAGGCAAATATCAAAGTCAATTGTGGCCACAATGGCATATAAAGCGCGGTAATTTTTACCGCGTTTTTATATTTTAAATTTCTTTCTTTTCTTCATCGTCTTTGCCACCAAGGCCGATAGTACTTTTGATTGGGTCGATGATGTTGTTTTTTACCGGTTCGATAATGTTGCTTTTGACTGGGTCAATAAGCGTCTTTTTCGTGCTGTCCAGAGTCCTTATCAGTGCGCGGCGAATCTTGCCTGATATCGTCATAGGCAAACTGTCCACAAATTCAATTATGCGCGGATATTTGTATGTGGCCGTACGATTGCGAACATGGTCTTGCAATTGGCGCACTAAAATGTCATTGCCTTGGAAATATTTATTCAAAACTATTGTTGCTTTGACCGCCTGACCCCGCGAAGGGTCCGGAACGCCAGTGACGGCAACTTCACGCACCGCAGGGTGTTCCATCAAGACACTTTCAACCTCGAATGGGCTGATGCGATAGCCCGATGATTTAATTAAATCGTCATTGCGGCCAACAAACCAATAGTACCCATCCGAATCGCGATAGGCGACATCGCCTGTGTGATAGTATCCGTCACGAAACGCTTGGGTGGTCAGTTTTTCGTTTTTGTGGTACTTTTGAAACAGCCCAACCGGTCGGCCTTTTTCCAAAGATATACAGATTTCGCCAACTTTGCCGTCTTCGGTGATTGGCTTGCCATCTTCGCCCAGTAATTTGATGTCCCAGCCCGCCGCCGGCATACCCATACTGCCGGGTTTAGGGTCAATCCATTGGTTCGTAAACAGTTGCACGCAGGTTTCCGTTTGCCCAAAGCCTTCGTGTAATTTAACACCTGTAATGTTTAAAAAGCGTTCGAATACTTCGGGGTTTAATGCTTCGCCTGCAACATCCGCCTTGGTCAGTTTGGACAGGTCGTACTTCGAGGTGTCTGCGTGAATCAGCATTTTGTAAACCGTCGGTGGCGCGCAGAAAGACGTGACATGATTTTCCGCGATAACATTCCATAAATCGTGTGCAGTGAAAATGCCCGCGACATCAAAGATGAACACAGTTGCGCCCGCAAGCCATTGGCCGTACATTTTTCCCCAAGAGCATTTTGCCCAACCAGATTCGGAAAGCGTAAAGTGAATATCACCGTCAGTCAGTCGTTGCCAAAATACCGCGGTATTTATATGCCCCAGTGGGTATTCGTAATTATGTGCCACCATTTTCGGCAGGTCTGTGGTGCCACTGGTAAAATAAATGACCATAGTATCGGTATTTTCGTTTGGCACGCGTTCCAGTGTGTCTGGCATAGCGTTCAACGAATCGGCGACTTCGGTATTCGATATCAGCATTACATCCGATTCGCCAATTGCCACTTTTATTTCGTTAACAATATGTCCGTCATCAAAGGCGATAATTGCGCGCGCGTCTGCGGTATCGATTCGGTATTTGATATCTTCGGACTTTAACTGATTCGTTGAAGGTATAGGAATCACGCCGATTTTATGCATCGCCATCATCAAAATCCAATATTCCCAACGGCGCCGCAAGAACAGCAAAACAGTATCACCCTTTTTCAGGCCGCGCGAAGTTAGATAGTTTGCCGCTGCATTGGACATTTTGGACAGATCAGAAAAAGTGAAGTTTTTCTTGGTCCCCGAATCGTCCACCCAAATAATCGCAAGTTTATCAGGTGTTTCGTTCGCAATAACATCAATAACATCGTATGCGAAATTAAAGTTCGCGGGCACAATAGGGCGACCGTTTTCAACATAATCTTTATAATTTTTAAATTCTTGCTTTGCCAAAAATCGTGTTGCGAACATAACATATTCCTTTTACTTTTTAACCACATAATGATGCAATATTTTACGAAAAAAACAAGGACTATTATGCAGAAATCTGGAAAAAATAAAAAAAAGTTGCAATCGGAAATTGGTGCACTATAATCGATTCGTTCTGATAAAAAAGAACAGTTTTGTTTGTTGTGTGTGTTCGGAGTATAGCTCAGTCTGGTAGAGCGCTACGTTCGGGACGTAGAGGTCGTAGGTTCGAATCCTGTTACTCCGACCATAAATAAAAACCGCCGGTCCCCTTTTTCCGGCGGTTTTAATTTATCTTGGTTGGGTCAGGATTCGAACCTACGAAGGAAGTGGTTCGAACCGCAGGCGAGAGGCAGACGGAAGTATGCCGGCGAGCAAAGCGAACGAGCCAAGGTGGCGAAGCAATCTGTTACTCCGACCATAAATAAAAACCGCCGGTCCCCTTTTTCCGGCGGTTTTGTATTAGCGGTTAGTGTAAGTGGTTAGTGTTAGTGATATGCCCGCTTGCAAATTTGATTTTATTTGGCATAATCTTGCAGTGATGAGAAAGAGAAATTCCTTTATAAAATTTATACTGTGCCTTGCAATTGCCGCTTTGGCTGTATTGTTCTTTGCGGTATGTGTACATTCGACGGTGCATAAAACGAAAACTTTTGTTATCAAAAACGGTGATAGCGTGACGGCGGTCGCATCGCAACTGCGCAACCAGCATTTGGTTATATCTGACAGGGCATTTATGTTTTTGGTGCGTCTGCGTGGTGGACGTGTGCAAAGTGGCGAATACGATATCCCGCGTGGCGCGTCTTTGTGGCGGGTCGTTGATATGTTTGTGAATGGCAAGGTTGCGACTACGCGAATCGTTATTCCCGAAGGTTTGACCATCATACAAATCAAGGAACTGTTATTGGCATCAAAAGATTTAGTTGGTGACGCGTGGTGCGATGATATGCGCGCGTGGGGCGCAGTTTGTGATTTGTCAGATGGCGATGTTTTCCCAGATACTTATTATGTCGCGCGCGGAACGGCGCGTATGGCGGTGCTGAGTTTGGCGCACAAGAAAATGGAAAAGATAAAAAACAAATGGTTGCGGTCGCGGAAAAATCCACCTGCGCCATTAAAGAATTGGAACGATGTGATTACATTGGCATCTATTGTTCAGCGGGAAACCCCGCGCGCGAGCGAGATGAAAATTGTTGCAGGTGTTTATTTGAATCGTTTGCGTCGCGGTATCAGGCTTCAGGCCGATCCGACAGTGGTATATGCACTGACCAATGGTTATGGCGATATGCGGGGCGAACCTTTGTTGCGGGGGCACCTGAAAATAGATAGCCCATATAATACATACAGGCATGGTGGTCTGCCACCGGCGCCGATTGCAAATGTAGGCCTGTCTGCGATTCGCGCGGTGCTGGATCCTGCGGAAACAAAATATCTGTACTTTGTTGCAGACGGGCAGGGCGGACACAGGTTTTCTGTTGACTATGATGCGCATATAAAAAATCACGCGGATTGGCGCGAAATCAAGCAGCAAAATAATCCAGGTTTGAATTTTGTTGGAAAGTAATTCAATCGCGATTTGTTATATTTCGTTATAATTTTTTTATTGGCTTTATTCCTATTTGTAGGATAGAATTCATACAGCTAGAAAGAAAATGTTCTAGTTGTTTAATGACTAAAAAAAACGAAAGGAGAAGTCATGAAAAAACTTACTTTAACATCTTTATTGGCTGTGTTCGCTGTTTCTGGCGCACACGCGGCAAACGTTATCGATGGTAATCCATTATATATGCCAAAGGCGGGTCACTTCTACAGTGAAACAGCACTTGAGTCTCATTCCGAGGCAACAAAAGATTGGACTTTGGGTGAAGAATTTGGTTATGGCGTAACCGACAAATTGGCGGTCAGTGTCAGAACATCTTTGACCGAAGAAGAAAGTTTCGACGATTATGCATGGGAAGACCTGGGCGTCAAGGCGACATTCCGCGCATTGGATATGGGTGGATGGAAGGCAGATGTCTATGGCGAATATGCGGCGGCGGGCTATCTGTTTGCGCATTCCAAGGCATTGGATGATAACTTCTGGTTCAAGAAAGGCCTGATTGACTATGCATGGACGGCGGGTTTGCGTGCTGGTTACACAACACCGACATGGACAGTTGCAGGTCATGGCGAATTTGTATATCTGAATTCAGAATCCTTTAATTGGAATGACGATGGTGTTCATGCGGTGATATTTGGCTTGGATGGTCAATATGTTCTGTGCGATCACTTGAGCTTGGTTGCAGGTGTTGAATACTTGGGATTCTTGGATGATGGTGCCAAGAACGATGGTATGTGGGAAGGCACATTTGGGGTGAACTATAACATCGATGCAACAAAGTATGTTGGTGCATACATCAGCGGTGATATGAACCACAAGGGTGGTGACAATGCCGATGAATGGGATGTCGAAAAAGGCTTTGGCTTTGGTGTCAAATTCGGTGTTGATTTCTAAACCAGCCTGATAAAAATAAGAACGCCCCATTCGGGGCGTTTTTTGCATAATTACTACAGACCTTGTTTATCCCGAACAATTTTGTGTCTATCAATACCATATTTCCTTAAACAATAGTCGTCCAATTCAAGGTTGCAATCCGATAGCCTTTGTAAAATGTCTTTGCACCTAACACATTCGTTGTATTGGTATTGTGTAGTGGGATCTGAACTGTCCCTACCAGCGCATTCGCCGCTTTCAGTTAGAGTTAGACTTTGTCCACAGTGTTGTTCTTTTCTTTCTTTGTCGCAATTTGCGAAACCACCCGTGCCCGTGACCGCAAGTTGGTTTACAAATTCTATATTTTGCACTTTGCAATCAATATTTTCATTGACAGAAGCGGTGTTTAAATATTTGTATTTATATTGGTTGTAATCTTCATACTTTGGTTTTTTATTGTCGTTGTCCTCTGATTTTTGGTCTAAAGCTATGCGATTACTGATGCCAAACGCCAGTCCGCCGGCGGCGACCAATGCGCCAGTACGCAAATCTTTGGCGGTTTCTTCTTTTTGGGCGTTCCACGCCGCGGCATCTTCGCTGTCTTTATCTATAAGTGCGCGCGCAAGTGATGCTGTGCTGCCCGAACGCGGGGTTCTGGACGAATATTGGTACAGGTTAGAGTTTTCATACACAACTTGCGCCTCTAATCCTGGGGTCAAGTTTAATGCCGCCTTGGTTTGTTTAAGGTTGTTCGCCAAATTTCTATATTCGTTATAATATGCGAACAATTCATCACCACCTGGGATTTCAACTGTTTCGCCCAGTGATGCCACTCCGCCCCCACTGTAATTACAATACATATGGGACAGATAGTCTCTCATATCTTCTTCGGCTTTTTTATCGGCTTCTTGTTCAAAGTATGAACTGGCTGCGGCATAACCACCAAGGCCCGTTGCAAGAGTTGATAGACCGGCATTGACTCGTCCGGCTTTTTCTTTTTCGCGCGCCAATTCGTATTCCTTTTGGGACTGTTTTGCTGTTGCAACCTTTTCTTCGTCTGGTTCTGTCTCTGTTGTTTCTTGTTCTTCAGCATCGGCGAAGGCTATGGTCGTTTGTGTCTGAAACACAACAAATATACTAAAAACAAATAACAAGATTTTACGCATTTGAATCTCTCTCTTATAAATCTAATATATTTTATCACAAAACAGGCTTTATTTCAACAGGGGAAAGCAGGGCGAATTTGTGCCGATTTGCCAAACTTTTTTTCGGAATTTTCCTTGACAATGCGCGGGTTCGGGGTTATAGTAATTGCGCTTTCCGTGTAATCAAGGAAAGAGAAAAATACAGAAAAGTGCCGTAAATCTGGCAGATTTATAATTGCGGGACCGCCGTTAAAATAAGTCTGATACGGGCTTTTGTGTAGCAAAAAAGGTAAAAAAAACAACAAAGAGATTTTGAATGCCAACAGTGAACCAACTGATTCGGAAACCACGTAAAAAGGTCGTCGTTAAATCTACGGCGCCTGATATGTTGGAAAATCCGCAAAAGCGTGGTGTTTGCACTCGTGTGTACACAACCACACCTAAAAAACCTAATTCTGCGCAACGTAAGGTTGCCCGTGTTAAACTGGCCAATGGTCGTGAAGTGACCGCCTATATCCCAGGCGAAGGCCATAACCTGCAGGAACACAGCGTCGTTATGATTCGTGGCGGTCGTGTAAAGGACTTGCCCGGTGTGAAATATCACATCATTCGTGGCGTGTTGGATACCAAAGGCGTAGAAAGCAGAAAACAAGGTCGTTCTTTGTATGGTGCAAAGAAAGCCAAATAATTAACCAACATGCGGGGTCGCCCGTATGAGTAATCTGATGAAAGTCAGGTGAAGAACAAAAAGGAATATAAGATATGTCAAGACGTAAAGCCGCAACAAAACGTGAAATTTTGCCAGATTCTAAGTATAACAATCTGGTCGTTGCGAAGTTTATAAATAATGTTATGTGGGATGGTAAAAAAGAAGTCGCAGAAAACATCGTTTATGGTGCAATGGAAAAGCTGAAATCGATTGCAAAAGATGGCGATGAATTGGCTTGCTTTTTGGAAGCATTGGAAGCGTTGAAACCATCTGTGGAAGTCAAAGGTCGCCGCGTCGGTGGTGCGACATATCAGGTTCCAGTCGAAGTTCGCCCAGATCGTCAACAAACTTTGGCGATTCGTTGGGCGATTATGTTTGCCCGTAAACGTGGTGAACGCAGTATGACTGAACGCGTGTTCGGCGAATTGCGCGATGCGTTGAATGGCACTGGGGGCGCATTTAAAAAGAAAATTGATACACACAAAATGGCAGAAGCGAATAAAGCGTTTGCTCATTTCCGTTGGTAATAAGTTAAAGAAAAGGAAACAAAGATGTCTGTTGGAAAAACCGCACCTTTACATATGTATCGTAATATCGGTATTATGGCGCACATTGACGCCGGTAAGACGACTACTTCGGAACGTATTTTGTTCTATACAGGTAAAACATATAAGATTGGCGAAGTGCACGATGGTGCCGCCACTATGGACTGGATGGAACAGGAACAAGAACGTGGTATTACAATTACGTCCGCGGCAACAACATGTTTCTGGCGCGACCATCGTATCAATCTGATTGATACCCCGGGCCACGTGGACTTTACAATGGAAGTGGAACGCAGTTTGCGCGTTTTGGACGGCGCAGTTGCAGTTTTCGAATCGGTGTCCGGTGTTCAGCCACAGACAGAAACTGTATGGCGTCAGGCAGACCGTTATAATGTTCCGCGTATTTGCTTTATTAACAAGATGGACCGCGTTGGGGGAAACTTTTTCCGTTGTGTTGATATGATTCGTGAACGTTTGGGTGCAAATCCATTGGTTCTGAATTTCCCAATCGGTGCCGAAGCGGATTTCAAAGGCGTTGTTGATGTCTTGGAAATGAAAGGTTTGATTTGGGAAGACGAAACAGGTTCCCATCCTATTACTATCGACATTCCAGAAGAATTGAAGGCAAAGGCCGAAGAACTGCACAACAAATTGATTGAAGAAGTTGTAACCTTGGACGATGCCGTTATGGAATCTTATATGGAAGGCAATGTTCCAGATCACGATACAATCAAAAAACTGTTGCGCAAGGGTGTTATTGCCCAGAATTTTGTGCCAGTTTTGTGTGGTACTGCGTTTAAGAACAAAGGTGTTCAACCATTGTTGGATGCGATTGTTGATTACTTGCCATCTCCGTTGGATGTTCCTGCGATTAAAGGAACCAAGATGGATAAAGAAACTGTCGCAGAACGTCATCCTGATCTAAAAGAACCATTTAGCGCCTTGGCATTTAAGGTTGCAAACGATCCTTTCGTTGGTAATTTGATGTTCATCCGTATCTATTCTGGTAAGTTGACATCCGGTTCATACATCTATAATTCGAATCGCGACAAACGCGAACGCGTTGGTCGTATGTTGCTGATGCATTCTAATCAACGTGAAGAAATTAAAGAAGCCTCCGCAGGCGACATTATCACCTTGGTCGGTATGAAAGAAACAATTACTGGTGATACACTGTGTGATGAGGCAAATCCAATTATTTTGGAAAACATCCATGTTCCAGAACCGGTTATTTCTATCGCGGTTGAACCAAAGACCAAGGCGGACATTGAAAAGATGTCGCTGGGGCTGCAGGCGTTGGCCAAAGAAGATCCTTCGTTCCGCGTGTCGGTTGATGAAGAATCTGGTCAAACGATTTTGGCGGGTGTCGGTGAATTGCACTTGGAAATTTTGGTTGACAGATTGCTGCGTGAATTCAAGGTTGATGTGAATGTTGGTGAACCGCGTATCGCGTATCGTGAAACATTCCGCAAACCTGTAACCGAAGAATATACCCATAAAAAACAGTCTGGTGGTTCGGGGCAA
Source organism: Alphaproteobacteria bacterium (assembly GCA_017617915.1). Taxonomy (GTDB): domain Bacteria; phylum Pseudomonadota; class Alphaproteobacteria; order Rs-D84; family Rs-D84; genus Enterousia. The sequence continues at coordinate 552 of JAFZVH010000031.1, read as the reverse complement.
TATGCACAGGTTAAAATTGAATTTGAACCATTGGAACCAGGTAAAGGTTACGAATTCGAAAACAAGATTGTTGGTGGTGCGATTCCAAAAGAATACATCCCAGGTGTTGAAAAAGGTTTGAAGATAGCACAACAAACAGGTGTTCTGATTGGCTATCCAACAGTGGATTTCAAAGCCACATTAGTAGATGGTAAATATCACGAAGTTGACTCTAATGTGTTGTGCTTTGAAATTGCGGCGCGCGCCTGCTTCCGCGAAGCAATGAAAAAGGCGTCGCCAAAATTGTTGGAACCGATTATGAAACTTTCGGTCAATACGCCGGAAGAATACGTCGGTGACATTATCGGTGACCTTAACAGTCGCCGCGGACAAATCAACGGTATTGAAACACAATTCGGAAATCAGTTGATTTCTGCATATGTTCCGTTGGCGAACCTGTTCGGCTATGTCAAAACACTGCGTTCTTTGTCCCAGGGGCGTGCAAATCCGTATATGGAATTGTCGCACTATGACGAAGTTCCGCAAAATGTCGCAGATGAGGTTATAAAAAAG
>JAFZVH010000030.1 GCA_017617915.1 Alphaproteobacteria bacterium | reverse complement strand
AAGCGCCCAAATTCGCCGCAACATTTGCACCTGCAGAAATATAATTACCGTTCGCGGCAACCGTTGTGTTCGAATTTAATGTGGATATATCGGTCGCGTTAGCATAAACCTGGGCATCCAATATACCAAGATTTTCGCCAACTTTATCACCGTTCGCAGTCACGTATTGTAATTCTGCATCTTCAATTGGTGTCGCCACAGCGGTTGATTTTGTAACGTAATCGGCACTGCTGCTGACCGACAAAGATTTAATCGCACTGTTCAAAGATTCTAAGTTTTCAGCCACAGATGCAGTATTCGAAATATGGTCGCCCGTCACGCGTTCACCGGTCAAAGTAATATCATTTACAACCTTGTTATGTTCAGTCGCCATCGCGTTGTATGCGCCCTGGACATACGATGTTGTCGCCATTTTTTTGTTTGCAGTTATGACACCATCTGTACCCTGCAATGTCGCCAATGTCGCAGTTTTTGCCGCGTTTGCCATCATTGGAACAGCCGCAAACATCGCAACAACTGATATTCCTATGATTTTTTTCATTTTCGCTTCCTTTCTTTCTTTTTTCTTTTATCTCTTATTCTGCTTCGTGCCAGGTATCATCGACCTCTAATTCCGTGGCCATATTATTTTGAAATACGTACATTTTATTATTTGTACCGGTCGATTCGGTTAAACCCACTATACCAACACGTCGATCATCAGTCACCAACACACCGCGTCCGTCACCAGTATATACTATATTCGCACCAACGTTTTCAAGGTTTACTTCCAAATCTTCGATTCGCTTCGTTAACCCGGTACCTGGTGTTTCGTCGACAGTTGGTGCACCAACATACAGTGTCAATTCATCAACATCGTTTTGCGCTGTGTTGGTAAGATTTCTAGCACGTGTATAGACCGCTTGAAGACCTGCGTCCACATAATCTTTTGTGGCGACAACAGCGGTTCCTTCGGCCAATGCAGAAGTCATTGCCAACAACGATACTGTCATACAAGAAAACAATACTTTCTTCATAGTGTCTTTTACCTTGTTTTCTCTACCTTTTTATTCTAATCCCAACACCGCGTTTGCGTCAAAATCAGTTATGAAAAACACAGATTTTGTTTCGCCACTGTTCAAATCGTAAATTCCTTCTTCAGAAGCCAGAATTTCTTGAATTTGTTCAGTGTGTGTATTAACGGTGTTTGTCAAATATCTTATATACGCAGACGAAGCACTGGTATCAATCCCAGACAACTTTTCATCAACTTGTTCTGCGGTATAATAACCAGAATTCATACCATCGATTTCTTCTTTGGTATAATAATTCGTCATAGATTCTTTATCTACTTTGTTGCCCAACTGGTCAGACATATTTTGCAAATCGTACCCCGTAGGTGCACCACCTGTACCAGAACCTGTGCCAGGGGCAGTCGTTACAGCCTGATATGATTTTTGAATATTAGTTTTCGACGCAATTCCTGGAAATCGTGCTGCATTACCAGTTGCAATTGCAGATGTTCCAGCAGTCCCAGACCGATTCGATGCCGCGCGAGATACAGGTTGCATATTCGCAACATTTGGTGAAATCGTCTTGATAGATGCGGATTTTTTTGCGCCAGCTTTTGCGCCCAATACGGACGGTTTTATGGTGTTCCCTGTTTTTACACTAGTTGTTTTAACACCAGAGTTGCCAGTGGACGTGCCTGTAGATGCTGGATTCGCTGAACCTAACACACGAACAGACGGCGCTGCATCAGCGCTGGCCACCAAACCAACGGATAAAACCAAAGCAATTGCTGAAAAATTCATACTAATACGCTTCATTTTTTCTTCTCTCAGCGGACATTATATCATAATTTTGATGCAAAACCAAATGAAGTTTGAAAAAATTTTTTATTTTTTATGAAAAAAAAGATTGCTTTTTATAAAAAGCCCGGCTT
>JAFZVH010000029.1 GCA_017617915.1 Alphaproteobacteria bacterium | reverse complement strand
GGGACCAATTACATACAATCCGCCAGCTTCAAGAACAATCTTTTTTTTCTTTTCAATAGTATCGTATATCTCTTTCTTTTTTTCTTCAAAATCTGGCGCATCTTTATCCAAGTCTGCAATCAAATCTTCGGCATTTCCACCCAGTTTAATATCAGTTCCACGCCCCGCCATATTTGTTGCAATTGTAACCGCACCTGGGACGCCCGCTTGCGATACAATCTTGGCTTCGGATTCATGATGTTTTGCATTCAAGACCGCCGGATTTATGCCCAACTTTTCACGAACCAGCGCGGCAAGTTCTTCTGACTTTTCAATTGAAACAGTACCAACCAAAACCGGCTGCTGTCGTTTAAGACATTCGTCTATCTGATTGATAATAGCTGTATATTTTTCTTGTTTGTTTAAATAGATTTCGTCATGATGATCGACACGTGCAACAGGTCTGTTTGTTGGAATCGACACAACACGCAATTTATAGATTTCTTCGAACTCAGCGGCTTCGGTCATCGCGGTTCCAGTCATACCAGCAAGTGTTTCATACAACCGGAACAAGTTCTGATATGAAATGCTGGACACAGTTTGATTTTCTGGTTGCACGCGTACATGTTCTTTGGCCTCAATCGCCTGATGCAGACCGCGGCCAAAGCGGCGACCCGTCATAACACGTCCGGTAAATTCATCGACAATTAAAACTTCGCCATCACGCACGACATAGTTCACATTTTTCTGGAACATATGATGCGCCAACAAAGATTGTTGAATATGCATAACCAATGCAGCATTTTCAGGCGCATATAAATTATCGCCAACCAACATACCCGCCGCCGACAACAAACGCGTCACGGAATCAACGCCTGTTTCGGTCAAGGTCACATGGCGATCTTTTTCATCCTTGGTAAAATCACTTGGCGCCAGTTGTTTTACAACATCATCAACCTTGGCATACAATTCGCTTATATCTTCCGAAGGGCCAGAAATGATAAGCGGTGTTCGCGCTTCGTCAATTAAAATGCTGTCCACTTCGTCAACAATACCAAAGAACAGCGGACGCAACACCTGTTGCGACTTGGAAAACTTCATATTGTCGCGAAGATAATCAAACCCTAGTTCGGAATTCGTGACATAGGTAATATCACAAGCATATGCCGCGCGGCGTTCTTCATCGGTCATATCATGTTGAATAATACCAACCGACAGACCCAAGAATTCATAAATCTGACCCATCCAGCGCGCGTCACGCGATGCCAAATAATCATTTACCGTCACAAGGTGTGCGCCTTTGCCATACAGAGCTTTTAAGTACAACGCCAACGTGGCAACCAATGTTTTACCTTCACCAGTTTTCATTTCGGCAATTTGACCATTATTCAAAACCATACCGCCAATCATTTGAACATTGAAATGGCGCAACCCCAATGTCCGAATTGACGCTTCGCGCACCAATGCAAATGCATCAGGCAAAACAGTTTTTTCTTTTTCACCCGATTGCAATCTTTCGCGCAGCACCGCAGTTTGCGCGCGCAATTCCGCATCAGACATTGCGTGATACTTTGGTTCCAAATCATTTATCAAAGAAACCGTTTTGTCGTAAGATTTCACCAATCGGTCATTCGCCGACCCCAGTATTTTTTGAATAAAATTTATACCCATTTCTGTTTTTCCTTATTTTATCAAGTACTATATAGCAAATTTTGTGCCTTGCGGTCAAGATACTTTATGATATAATGCAAATAAATAACTAAACAAGATACCAAGGGGAATTTTATGAGAGAACAGGTTAACGAACTGAATCCACAGGCAATAACAAGTGAAGTATTTTTAGTGTCGCCAAGCCAACTGGACTATATTGCCGATGTGTTTAGCAAGAATTTTGCCGACGCAATGAACATGCGGACCATGGCAGGGCGTATAGAGCAGATTGCCAAAGAATCGCTGAACGCGGCATTCAAGGCGGCGCGGCGCATGGGCGAAAAACACCTGCATTAAATTTTTTGCAAAATAATTTGCTTTTTTATTTTTATACAATAACATATCTGGGCAGCCAGAAAAAGCATAGCTGTCGCATTTCGCGATGGAGGAAAGTCCGGACTGCAACGGGACGGCGCACTGGTTAACGGCCAGGCAGAGCAATCTGACGATTAGAGCAACAGTGACGAAGCAAACCTTTGGGTTTGAGTGAAACGGGCAATCTCTGCGTGCAGCAACTTCAAATAGGTTTCCAATGATTTGTCCCGAATCGGAAACGGGTAGAAGGCATGGACACTTGGTGGTAACATCTTGTGCAGACTAATTATGCTTACCACCTTGGTTTTGTGTTGGACTGTCGGAACTATACAAGACCACGGCGGGACAGAATCCGGCTTATCATCTGACTGAACGACAACCGCCCGAATTTCGGGCGGATTTTATTATATTTTATAAATGTAAATTAACTTTCAAATTATCTGGAATTTGGGTGGATACGCTACAACGTCCAAAATCATCATCATCCAAACCACCAGACAAACAACGCCGCCACAAGTCTTTATCTTGATCACAGCGATAGCACCATTCCAAAGCCGAATGCATCGCCACAGGCATAGTATTTTTTTTAACACAACATTCTGAACCGGCGCAATCGCGTGCATTATTGCCAGTACCATACTTATTATCAATCATAAAGAATTCGTCAGAATTACAAAACACGCAGGTTCCGTATGTATCTTTACCTTGATTTGCGGTTTTGTTACATGTGACACACGTATCACCATTATATGATTCGTAACCTTCATTAGCACTGCTGCATGGGGTCACGCATCTTCCTTCTTGTTCTTCGTGTTTATCATTAAAAATTTTACGCAAAATTGTGCCTTCTATACAAATATGCTCATCAGGTTCAGTACAATCAAGCAAGATATATCTATCTTCGTGCCAACCCGCATTCCAACAAGGGTTTGCAATCATAGTGCATTCGCCTATTTTGATTTTATTACCATTGTCATCTAACTTATCGGAACCGTCTTCGTCCTTCTCGTACAACTCTTTGACAGAGTATTGTTGGTATGAAGCATCTGTATATTCAATCCACCGACCAACATTTTCGTCGCCACTTGTAAAACCATTGCAACAAACAAAATTTCTCTCGTTATGAGAAAAAGTATCGCCTATGGCACCTATTCCTAGAGAATAATACTCACTGCAAACTTCACCAGAGACGCATCTGTTACCAGCACAAGAATACTTACCGTCATGAGTGCTTTGTTTGCCGCAAAACCAGTATTTTTCTTGGCTGCCACCCCATTCCCACCAACACTCATTTTGTGCACCGCGAACAAAACTTTCACTTTCGAATGCCCACAAGGAACCGATTGCCCCAAACAATGCAAAACCAATTGTTGCAATTAAATTTTTCATATTTTTCCCCTTTGCCAAGGAATATCCCTTCTAATTTAAATTCAATATACCACGAATTTATAAAATCGGTCAAGTTGAAAATAAAATAGGGTTTGATACTTTACAGGTGCACAACAAAATTCCGCGTTTCCGCGGGATGACAATAAACCACTAATTCTACATCACTGCACCAGTGGTCGGATAAAAAGTCAATTGAATCTTTTTCCAGTTTTCATATTCATTCGTCGGCAGCATACGTAAAGGCTGACACGCGTTTATTGCGGCACGAATTGTTTCCAAAACATACGCAAATGCGGGGTCGCTGTCCGCGCGCGCCGCAGATTCAAACCATACATCCGAAACCGTTCCATTACGCCGCATTGTTAAATGTGCAACCGCACGAATATCCGCAATATCGGCGCGTGCGGTGTCAATCGACCAACAACGCGTCATCGCAACACGCAATGCATCCACCACCGAAATCGTCATAGTCCGATCCAGCGACATAACATTACGATTTACGCGCACCACAGTTTTTTTCTTTGGCGCCGGCACATTATCAGGCTTTATATCATTCTGTTTGTTTGCCGCATCGGCCTTTTTAACTGCGTCATCCAGTGCCGATGGTGTTTCTATTTTTTCTTGTTGGTCTGCAACGGGGGTGGGGTCCTGTTTTTTTTGCGCAGGTTCCGCTTTCTTTTCTTCCTTTGGCACATTAGTATTTTGCAATACAGTTTCGTTGCCAGATACCTTGACCTGATTCAAATCTATCATTGTGATTTGAATTCTGTCGGGCGCAATAATACGCGACTTGCCCGTCAAAACAAAGTCCGCCAAAAACATCAACGCGACAATAATCAGCGTGTGTCCAACAATTGACACACCAAGATTTTCCGAAGTAAAGCGTTTAATCTTTGCCATTATTGTTCCAGTTTTGTCCGCAAACCTATGCGTTCAAAGCCCGCCGTCTTTAATTTGCCCATAACCGCCATAACCGCACCATAGTCTGCACGCCGATCGCCATTTATAACAATGGTCAGGTTAGAATTTTCCCCGCGCATCGCAACCGCGCGCGTTACAACCTCGTCCAAAGGAACCTGCATAGTACCAATATAATACTTGCCTGCGGAATCAACACTGATTTGCATTGCGTGGTCTGTACCAGTTAAAACAGTCGTTCCCGCATTTGGCAAATCTAAATCTATGCCATTGGTCATCATCGGGGTTGTTACCATAAAGACCGCCAGCAACACCGTCATAACATCTATCATCGGGGTCAGCGATATTGCGGCATCAGAATTTCTGCGACGTAGTCTTGTCATAACTTTGGCCTTATTTTTCAAGTTTTTCATACAAATCATCGGCGCGTTTAGTGAACACTTGATGAGCAATCGCCGCAGGTATCGCAACAATCAACCCCAATGCAGTTGTACCCAACGCAATCGCAAGTCCAGGCGCAATTACACCGATACTTACCGACTGGTTCGCACCAATAGATGCAAACGAATCCATAACACCCCATACAGTTCCAAACAGACCAATAAAAGGTGATACATATGCAACCATCGACAAAAACCACAGGTTTTTATCAAACGGCCGAATTGCTTCATCGGGCTTACCCTTGGGCAGTTCGCGCCGCGCCCTGCGAAACAGACGAATTTTTTCCACAATCAGTGCCCAAGACATCACACTGAATACCACCAGAACGATTGACGCAATCGCTGTTACTATATCTGTTGAAAATAATTTCCAAAAAGAAAACGCATTCATTTTTACACCTTTCATTTAGTTTGTTTCATTCGCCAACACTTTGGCTAAATTATCTGGCAGCCGAACCGGCCGTCCGACAGAATTTAAATATGCCGCCGTTCCAGTTAGTATACCACAAACTTCACCATTTTTCACGAACTTTTGTTCAATTGATATAGATGCCGCACCAACCGCAGTTACGCGCGTTTCAACAATAAATTCATCGGTAAGAAACAGCGGTCGCATATACCGCATATGTAAATCGCGCACGACCAAACCAACATCATCGTCAATCGGCATAGCATCTTTGCCAAGCCACGCCATACGCGCACGTTCAGCAATTTCTATATAACGGCCATGATACATGATGCCGCCAGCATCTGTATCCGCATAGGCCACAGAAAACCTAAATTTATGTACTTTTTGCATATTTATTTCTCCAACCCCAGATGGCGATAGCCCGCATCGGTCACTATACGACCACGCGGAGTACGCTGAATCAAACCCTGTTGCATCAAATACGGTTCGATAACATCTTCAATAGTATCTGGCGATTCGGACAATGCCGCCGCCAAGTTGTCTATTCCAACCGGCCCACCCGCATAGTGCATAATTATCGCATTCAAATATTCGCGATCAATCTGGTCCAAACCGCATTCATCTATGTGCAATTGGGCAAGTGTTGTCTTTATCACATCGCCAGTAATTGTCCCGTTGCCCATTGCCGCGGCAAAATCGCGCGCCCGCTTTAACAACCTGTTCGCAATACGTGGTGTGCCGCGCGAACTTTTTGCCAATGCCAATGCGCCCGCGTCATCGATTTGCGTCCCCAGTATGTTTGCAGTTCTTTTGATAATCTTGGCTAAATCTTCGGGCGAATAAAAATTCAAGCGCAAATCTATACCAAACCGGTCGCGCAAAGGATTAGACAATAATCCCGTCCGCGTTGTGGCGCCAACCAAAGTGAACGGGGGCAGGTCGATTCGAACACTTTTCGCCGAAGGCCCTTCGCCAATCATTATGTCTAACTTGAAATCCTCCATTGCGGAATACAGTACTTCTTCAATAGCGGTTGGCAAGCGATGAATTTCATCTATGAACAAAACATCCATCGGTTCCAGTGACGTCAATATCGCCGCCAAATCGCCTTGTTTAGTCAGCATCGGCGCCGATGTTGCGCGAAAATTCGCATTTAATTCATTTGCTACAATGTGTGCCAATGTTGTTTTACCCAGCCCCGGTGGCCCATACAGCAACACATGATCCATTGGTTCGCCACGCGACCGCGCCCCAGATATGAACACTGACAAATTTTGCTTTAACGATTCGTGACCAATAAAATCCGCCAAAGTCTTTGGTCGAATTGAAACCGCCATTTCTTCGGGAATATTTGGGTCCAAAAATCTATCGCGGGTCATATTTTCCATAATTGTATTCCTTATAACAATTTAGTGTCGGCATTTTCACGTCCAACATAAGCCTTAAGATCATTATACAGTTGCCGCAAATCCGCCGGCGCACCATAGGTTTCATTTGCACCCTTGATACGAATAGTTTCTAAATCAATTTGCGCCTGTTTCTTTAAAACCTGGGTCAGATGAGTTGCAAAGCCCTTGGCATCTTCGGATTCTTCACCGCCTTGCAACAGCAGCCCGCGATTCGGACGCGGCGATAAAAACGCAAAATCCGAAACAGACGAATCAGGCGACACCAATGCAAAACCAGAAACTTCCGGTCGCCGCATCAGCATTTGCAACACATACCAAGCCCCCAATTGGTGCCCTGCAAGCCAGATTTTATCGCTGTCTTCGTTATGATTTTGAATCCAATCTATGACCGTTGCGATGTCTAACATATTATCTGCTGTTGTCCCCAGCGAGCCTTCGGAATCACCAACGCCACGATAATTAAATCGCACAACAGAAAAACCTATGTCCATAAACGCACGAAACATCGCATAAGACAAGCGATCATTCATATGACACTTTTGTCGTGGATTTCCAGACAGTACAACTGCCAACGGTGCCGCCGGCGTCAAAGCCTTGTGATACACCGCATGCAATTTTCCGGATTCACCAGATATTATTATATCAACCATTTTCCTTTACCTTTTTATCGTTATCCAAGTTATAGACCAAAACAAACACAAATTTCAATAAAAATTTTTGCTTTGACACAGGCGCCAATAATGTTCTAGAATCAAACCAAGAGAAAAGAACCAAGAAAGGAATTACAAAATGGCAAAATTCAATTTGGTGGCAATTTCCTGTGCCCTGGCGGCATCTGCGGCGTTTGGTGCGGGTGAATATGTTCAGGAAAACTTTCAAACAATTTACACCGAAACACCGGTGCAGTCTTACTATGCGTACCCAGACGATCCGAATTTTGTTCCAGAAACTGAATTTATGCAACGCGCAGACGACATAAATTACGATAAAAATATCATAGCCGTCCAAGAAGAAGAGGCGGCGGCACACCCAGGTGTAATGTTTGCCCAACGCCCAATGATTGTTTGCCGCAACTTTGGGTGCACAAAGTTGAATGATAAAATCACGCGGACTTTCTTGTTCAACAGTTTGGTAAATATGTTTATGATGAACGCACATTCCAGACTTTACATATGTGAAGCAGATCCTTTTTCGCGCGATTGTTTGCAATCTGGGTTGTCTTTCCCAGTGCGTTCTGGTATCGCAAATGCATTGGTCAAAATACCAAAGGCAACTATTTCCCAAGTAAACGTTTCACGTGGTCTGTCGCGTGCAACGGTGAATATGACCTATGAATTGTTGGTAAATGGTATAAGTCGTGTATGTGAACCAACAATTATGGATATTGTGATTCCAAACAATTCGGCGGCAACTTTGTCCAATCGTGAATTTTCATGCAATATGACCAGTGACGGTTTAAGCAATGTTTCTTTGTTGGTGAACTTGGACTATATTGACTTGGACTATGGCATTTTGGGCGGATATTACTCTCTTGGCACCCAAGGTATGACAAGTGGCGGTGGTACAGGATACGCCTTGTTCAAAACCGAATTTACCACAGGTGGTATGCGTTTCAGGGCGGCAACAGATGATGGTGGCAACCTGATGCAAACGATTCAACCTGGCGAATATGCGGTTGAACCATTGCAAAGATAATCAACTTTTACATTAAAACTTGAAAAATCATCGAATTATGGCTACAATTATGCCAGTGATAGGCATTTGACCGATGAATAAAACAATTTTGATTGTTGATGACGATGATATGTTGCGCAACTCTGTGGCGCGTGGCCTGCGCGCAGAGGATTTTTATGTTGTGTGCGCATCTGATGCCGTTTCTGCCCAAGAAGTTTTATCACGCTTAAAAGTTGACCTTGTTATTCTTGACAGAATGATGGGCGGAACCGATGGTTTAACATTTTTGAAATCGTTGCGCAATAATGGCGATGTGACTCCTGTGATTATGCTGACTGCGATGGGCGGTCCCGAAAACAGGATTGACGGTCTGTCTGGTGGCGCAGATGATTATATGGACAAACCGTTTCAATTGCGCGAATTGGTGCTGCGCATTGAAAAATTGCTTCAACGCGCCCCAAAAAACGTACAAGAAATGCCGTCTAATTTAGTTTTGATAGAAGACGAGTTCTTTGCAAAATCCCCAAGTGGCGAAACAATTGCACTAAATTTATCTGCGGAAGAAAAGAAATTATTATACAATCTGACTGTTCCTGTTGGAAACATCGTTGCGGCACAGCCAATGGTTGCAAAACGCTTGCGTGAAAAATTGGATGGTGTAATATTGGATACGGACATTGTAACCATACGCGGTCGTGGTTATAAATTAGTATGTTCAAACACAAGACCGAATAACAAATAAGGCGAAAACAAATGACACTGATTCCACAGAGTTTTTTTAGTCGAACAATATTATTAGTATTGGTTCCGCTGATTATGGCATTGGTTATCGTTGCAAATGTATTTTTTGGAAACCATTGGTCGCGCGTACACGCAACTATGGCGCGCAGTTTGGCGGGCGAAATGGCAACTATTACGAATTTTATAGATGCGGGAAATTCAGATGTCGCCAATTCTATGGCACACAATATGGGTATAAATATCACGACAAACGAAACTTTGTCGCGTCCAAAGCACAATGACAACGCTTCACGCGAAACAGGTTTGTTGGCCCGCGAATTGGCGCGCAAAGTCAAACGTTCTGCAAATATATATATGGACAAAGCCGCGCGCCGCATAGAAGTTGATATTCCACAAAAGAACGGCACAATCACAACATTCGAAGCCAGCCTGTATCGTGTATATTCAACCAGTACAGAAGTGTTCATAATTTGGTTGATTGGTACAATTTTGATTGTTTCTGCCTTTATCACGCCGTTTTTGATATTGCATAATCGCAGTATTCGTCGCATTGCGCACGCTGCCAACCGCTTTGGTCGCGGTCTGGACGCACCGGGCTTTCAGCCAACAGGCTCCAAAGAAATCCGCGAAGCGGCAACCGCAATGATTACCATGAAAGAACGTCTGGACAGGTACAACCGAACAAGAACCGATATGTTGAACGCGGTCAGCCATGATTTAAAATCGCCACTTGCGCGGATGCGACTTGCAATAGAAACAGATGGTGCAGACAAAGAAGCCTTGTTGACCGATATCGACAGAATGACCTCTATGATAAACGGCTATCTGGCATTTGCGCGTGGTGAAATGCCCGAAATAGAGCAAATGACCGAAGTGCCGCCTATGCTGTTGCGTATTGCGCGTGATGCGGCGCCAGATAAAAAAATATTGACTGAATTTCCAGATACACCGGCCCAGTTCTATGCCAGACCTATGGCTCTGGCGCGCGCGTTCAGCAACATTATCGACAATGCCGCGCGTTATGCAAAAAGCACTATCAAAATGACGGAAATAGATACCCCAAATGATGTCACTGTCATTATTGAAGATG
>JAFZVH010000028.1 GCA_017617915.1 Alphaproteobacteria bacterium | reverse complement strand
GTTCGTACGGTCTTTTTATTTTGTATATGTTTTTTGATAAACTAATAAATCAAATTCAGAATTAGTGTCTTGTGGTACCTGTTTAACCATTTGATACCCATTACGTTCTGCAACGCTTTTTGATTTGGTGTTGCCAGAATCTATATCCAAAATCACTTTGTTAAAGCCAAATTTAAACAGTTCTGTTTCCAGTGCAGTCAATGCTTCGGTCATATAACCGTGCCCGTTTTCAGATTTAATCAACCAGTATCCTATTTCACAACCTTTGTCTTTGATATGCGAAAACCTGATACGACCAATAAGATTATTGCCTTTATAGATGCCGAATAAAATGCCTTCATTGGTTGCAATTTGATTATATCTTTGCTGAATTTTGGCAAGAACTGCGTCAACACTTACCAAAGTTATAAAATGTTGCTGCCACTGTTCAAGGTGTGCACGATTTTGTTCTATTACTTTAAACAGTTCTTGGGCATTTGTTTTGGTGGGCAAAATAACCCGCAAAACAAGGCGTTCTGTTTGAATCATTTGGGGAAAATCTGATAGATTATACATGGCGTTTAGGGTGTTTGCTTCTTGTCATATTATAATGCAGACTATTGTATTAGCAAACGAAATCCAATACAATATACTTGACATTATTTATATTTTGTGCTATGTTTTTCGCATAGAATAGCAATTGGAGGACAGAAATGTCAGACTGGCTGGGGTTGACCCCCAAGCAAATTCGTGAAAAAAAAGCAACAAAACTGGCGTGTGCGGAAACCGACCGGCATGATGCACAGATTATAGAAGATATTTTCCTTAGTAAGACTGCCGGGGGTAATGTTGATGTTAGTATCGTATTAGATTTAATTATGTCGCCAAGCAAACTTATTGGTTTGCTTGAAATAGAGTCTGCAAATGCAAAACAGAACAAGGGTACAAAACACCAGCTTAAATGTCTGTATGCGTTGCATGCGATATTGTTAGCGCTGGGCGATCAGGATTGTGCGGATGTTTTGAATCAGATGTCAGATAACGAAATTGCCGAATTGCAAGAATGCATAGCGTTGGTAAAAAGACATCCTTGTCCAAACAAAGCCTTGCTGAATACATATTTGCAGCAGCGTTTTGCAAGAGAACAAGAAAAGCTGTCTGCGAACGATCGTTTAGTTAATACAGCCATGATATATACTTTGCAAATCGCCCTAAGGGTCGCAGATTCGTGGGACAGGGCAGTTGCAAATTTGCACAAATGGTCCGATGCAATCGCCGCTTTTGAGCGTGAACCCATATTGATACAGCAAGAGCCCGAGGTTGCACAGCCAACAAAGGAAGATTTTTGGACATATGGTGAATTGGCGCAAAAACTTGGGTTCCCAAGTGTCAAAGTTTTACAGATTAAGAAACAACACTTTATACAAAGATGCAAAGACACAACCTTGGTAGATAAAGTTAAAAGTTGGTTTATCTGTCAAAATGGTGGCACACCATGGCTGTTCAAAGCTGAGCACTTTGAAGAATTACGTGGGCTGTTGGTAAAGAAACCAAATATAGACCTTAGCCACTATGATCCAAATATGTTGTGGACATATACGGAATTGGCGCAGAAACTTGGGTTTCCAAGTGTAAAATTTTTACAAAGCAAAAAACACCACTTTATAGAAAGATGCAAAGATGCAGCCCTGCTCAACGAATTTAAAAGTTGGTTTCTGGTTCCAGATGGCAAGCCGGGGCTGTTCAAAAAGGAACACTTTGAAGAACTACGTGCATTGTTTGCAAAACGCACCAAAACAAATTCTGATAAAGCGACTGCACAAGCAGACAGCAGTGCGGTTGCAATTGCGAAACCTGCGCAGATTAAATCGGTTAACGGTTTGGTTGATGTGATTGCGTTTGAAAAATACTTGTTATGCTTGAAACAATTATGGCAAGATGCACAACAAGAATTGAAAACGGTTGAAGCAGAATACGATAATACAATGGCAAAGCTAACCAAGACCAAGGTTGCTAAACGCGGCGCTTTGTTGCAGCAGGCGATGCAACTTAACGATGTTATCGCGCAACGCCAAGAAACAGTTGGTCGTGCAGCAAAACGTTTTGAAACCGCCAAAAGCCTGTGGGATTGCAGACAACGTGCGATGGAAACAATGCGGGCAACAGACGCAGAAATAGCAAAACTGTTGGCGGAGTTCAATCGGCAAAAATAATAATTCTTACTATATACAAGATGCCGCCCTTTCGGACGGCATTTTTTAGTCGGCACAAATTTGCCCGATTACATAATTGGCCAGTGTCAGTCCGAATGTGCCGGTTACCGTTATTATGGAACCAAAGTTTTTTTCTTTTGTTGTATGCGGCGTTGGTGTTTCTGTTGAAAATACGACCGGAAAGTCGCCCAAATGATTGTCACGGGCCAGTTTGCGTATGCGCGCCGCAAGCGGGCAAGCGAAAGTTTTTGAAATTTTAGAAACTTTAATCTTTGACGGATCTGTTTTGCGCGCTGCCCCCATAGATGAAATAAATGGCACATTGTTTTTGCGGCACCAATCGTAAAGTGCGATTTTGGAACCAACCGTATCTATTGCGTCAATTACAAAGTCTGGTTGTATATCAAGTGTGGTATTTTCATCAAAAAATATATCTAATGCGATTACATTTATATCTGGGTTTATATCGGCAACTCGTTCGCGGGCAGCCGCAACTTTCTTGTGCGCCAATGTTGAATGTAACGCGAATATTTGGCGGTTTATATTTGATTCTTCGACGCAATCAAAATCTATTAAAATCAGGTTTCCAATACCACAGCGTGCCAAGGCTTCAATCGCAAAAGAGCCAACCGCACCACACCCAACAACCATAACAGTTGCGTTTTGCAAACGCATCAGTTTTTCATCGCCAATCAGGGCGCGCAATCTAGTCAATTGGTCGGACATAACTTGTAATCCTTTGAAAATTCGTATAATTTTGTGCGCAGATATCGTCCGGTGCCGCGCCCAAAACATCTGATAGTGTTTGAACAGTTTCTTGTAAAATTTGGATTTGTGTTGCTGTGTCTGACGCATCGCTTTCAATTAGCAATTTATCATTTGGGGTTGCAAGTACACGTGCGACCAGTCCATCGGTTGCGTTATCGCTGGCGTGATACGAAAAGAACATATTATATTCGTTCGCCAATTTTTCTATTAAATCTTGGTCGCCACTAAACCCATGCGCTAAAATTGCGGGCGGCAAAGCGTTTTTATGTTCTTTTAATATGTGCAACATTTTATCCCATGCGCCAACGCAGTGCAAATGCACAGGGCGGCGAAAATCGTGTGCCAGTTCCATTTGTTCGATGAACATTTGTATTTGTGTCGGCATATCGGCATGATATTTGTCCAGACCGATTTCGCCGACCATAACAGTTTGGTTTTGGCGCAAAATCTCGGCCATGCGACTTTGCCACCCGTTTTGCACACTGGTTATATACCAAGGATGGACGCCGATACTGGTAAATGTTTCATCGCCTGAGTTTTCAGCAAAAACCGCCCATTCAGATTCCTGGGTGGCATTACATATACGCCCAACTACATTTGGGTTGGAAAATACATTTGGTTTAATATGACAATGTGCATCTGTGTATTTCATCGTGTTGACTATACGAACAAAAAATACATGGTGCAACAAAAAGATTTTGTGAAAAAATCTGTTGGCATTGGTGAATCTTGTTGTTATTATATAGGACATGAAAAAGATATGCTCTATCATTTTAGCCTTTATGCTGACGATACCCGCATTTGCGGAATTCAAAACCGCGGCCAAATCTGCGCTTTTGATAGACTTTGATTCAGGGGCGGAAATTGTTGCAAAAAATGCGGATGTTTTGATGCCGCCTTCGTCAATGTTAAAGTTGATGACTTTGGCGTTGTTGTTTGATGAGGTAAAAGCAGGGCGATTAAAACTGGATGACACTTTGGCGGTCAGTAAAAATGCAGACTATCAAAATCCGTTATGGTATCCGGCAAGCAAAATTTGTTTGATTGCGGGTCAGACCATCACTGTGCGTGACGCGATTTTGGGGTTGATAGTTTTGTCTGGGGGTGATGCGTCGGTTGTGGTTGCCGAACACTTGGCGGGAACAGAAGATAAATTTGCCGAGCAAATGACGCGCAAAGCGCGCGAAATCGGTATGCCACTGTCAACTTTTGGTAATGCCAGTGGGTTGCCCAATCCAAACAACTTGATGACAAGTCGCGAATTGGCAACACTGGCGTATCATTTGATTGCGGACTATCCAGATTTGTACCCGATGTTTGCGACCAAGCGATTTGAATTTAACGACTATAAAACCAAATGGTGCCAAGATTGGGGCCGCACGCATACAGTGAATTATAATAAATTGTTATTTACTATGGCGGGCGCAGACGGCCTGAAAACTGGGCATACGGACAAGGGCGGATATGGTATGGTGGCCAGTGCGGTTTCCGCGGGGCGGCGTTTGATTGGGGTGATAAATGGATTTAATGCCAAGGGTCATGATGCGTTGGCGGCGGAAATGAAAAAATTGCTGACATATGGGTTTAAGACTACGACAACTAAAGTTTTCTATCGGGTGGGGGATGATGTTTGGGCGATTCCTGTGTGGTACGGTTATCAAGAAAAACTTATGTCAACCGTTCGAAACACTTTTGCGATTACATTGGACAAAGAATCTGGACTAAAAGGTGTGCGTGTCTTGGCGCGGTTTAACGAGCCTATAGAGGCGCCAATTTATACTGGTGACAAGGTCGGTGAAATCATTGCAGAACAAAACGGCAAGGTGATTGCGCGCGCCGATTTGGTTGCTAAGCATGATGTTAAAAAATTGCGCTTTTTCGGACGCGTGTACAAGAATATATTGGTTATGTTGATGGGGCGGTAAATGGCGAAAAAAACGGTCAATGTTTATGAATTTCCGCACCCGATGGACAACGACTGTTTGGTTGGACACGATGCGACTTTGAACGCTTTTTTGGATGCGTGGGCGCGTCGCGATGAACATCCTTTGCATCCAGTGTGGATGTTGACCGGACCACGCGGAATTGGTAAAGCGACACTGGCGTATAAAATCGCCAAGATGGTTTATGGTAATGTCGGGGATTTTTTCATTATAGATATGGACCGCAATTTGGATAAAGACGGCAAGATAAAATCTGATGGCAAGTCTATTTCTGTTTTCACTGTTCGTGCAACAATCGAAAAGATGCAGATGTCGTCTATGTCGGGCGGGTGGCGTGTCGTTTTGATTGATTCGGTGGACCAATTGACGAGCGCGGCGGCCAACGCGATATTAAAGTTGTTGGAAGAACCGCCCGCCAAGACTCTGTTTTTATTGGTGACACACCAGTTGTCTAATGTTTTGCCAACGGTGCGGTCGCGCGCGCGTGTTGAAAAAATGCGGCCGTTGTCGATTGACGATTTGCGCCGCCTGTGCGCGCGCTTTATGCCGGACGAAACGATTGAAACAGAAACATTACGTTTAGCAAATGGCTCTTTTGGACGAATTGCCAACTTAAAGCAGGCGGGTGGCGATGTTATTTATGACAAATTGGTCGAAGTTGTGCAAAAAAAGACTTCGACTGCATCTGATATGATGGCGTTGGCGCACCAAATTGCGCCAAGCCCCGAACTCTATCAGATTTTACTGGATGTGATTGCGCACTTTGGCTTGGCGGAATTGTATCCCATGGCAACGCAGACGATATCTGATATTGCGCGCGTCAATCTGGAACCGGAGATTGCGATTTTCAAAGTGATACAAGAGATTAAAAAATGCTTATAGATACCCATTGCCATTTGACCGACGATTACGCTTCTGTGGGTGACTCGGACGCGGTGATTGCGCGTGGGGTGGCGGCGGGCGTTGGTGTTATGATTTGCCCAACCGCCGATCCCAAGGATATTCCCGCCGCAATCAAACTGAGTGAAAAATACGAAAATATTTTTACGACTATTGGCATTCATCCAGAATACGCAGGAATAAATGCCGCTGATTTTATCACTGATGAAATTTTGTCGCATCCAAAGGTTTTGGGTGTTGGCGAAATAGGGCTGGATTATCATGAAATGGGTGCAGATACGCGCGATGCCCAAATTAAATTGTTTGAAAGCCAGCTGGAAATGGCGCGCAGGGCGACGCTGCCGGTTGCGATTCACACGCGCGATGCCGAAGATGATACGGCGGAAATTTTGGCGAATTGGCCTGATGTACGTGGCGTGATGCACTGTTTTACATCAAGTTTTGATTTGGCAAAAAAAATGTTGGCGCGCGGCTTCTTTTTTTCCGCCAGTGGTATTTTGACCTTTAAGAATGCGGCAGAAATTCGCGAAACTTTTGCGAAAATTCCATTGGATAGGCTTGTTGTTGAAACCGACAGTCCATATTGCGCGCCTGTGCCGCACAGGGGTAAAATTTGCGAGCCCGCCTATGTCGTTGAAACGGCGCGGTGCTTAGCGGAAATAAAAAATGTTTCTTTTGAAAAAATGTCTGATATACTTACTGAAAATACAACTAAACTCTATCCAAAGATAAAGATATAAAATGGTGCGTCAAATTATAAAATCTGGAATGGTGTCGGAAAACCGCAAAGCGCGGTTCAATTATACTGTCGAAGACACGATAGAGGCGGGCGTTTCCCTGACGGGCGCGGAAATCAAGTCTGTGCGGTATGGTTTGGTTACGATAGTTGACGGGTTTGTTCAGCGGCGCGGGGATGATTTGTTCTTGGCGGGGGTTGAAATTCAGAAATTGCCGACCGCGGCACGCATTGTGAATTTTGATGAACGACGTCCGCGGCAACTGTTGCTGCACAGGGCGCAAATAAATCGACTGATTGGAAAACTGACAGAAAAGGGCGCAACGATTGTGCCATTGAAACTGTATTTCACAAATCGCGGGCGGTTAAAGGTGTTGTTGGGTGTGGGCTATGGTAAAAATCGCGCCGACAAACGCGAAACAATTAAACGCCGCGAATGGGAAAAGTCCAAAGCCCGTTTGTTAAAGGGTTAAAATTATTATTGTTGATTTTGCGACAGATAACTAAACACTGGCCCCGCAACAAATTCACCTGTGCCGCTGTTGGTAAAGAAAGTATTTGATACGGTGTCATACATGCCCAGTTCGCCATCACTGTCGCGTTGTGCGGGAACAAAGTTGCGTATAACGCGACTGTTTTTAGAAATTTGCATTTCGTACAATTTAATGTTGGCGCCGGCATTATGAGCTGTATATTCTTGTGTGCCAAAAACATTAATCTTGGTGCCGTCTGTTATACTGCGTTCAAATCCGTCTTTAAGTTTTATGTTGTTTGCACTTATGCTACGCATAGTGCTAGTTGTAGTTGTTATAATACGATAACGTGTGTTTAAAGACACAGGATAACTAACGTGTTGATTAAAAATATTCGGACCATTGGTATAAACTTGTATGCCGAAAGTTGGAGGACTGCCATAAAACATTCTAGAACCAACCGAATATTCAGTTAGTGTCAAATCAACAAACTCTACGCTTGATGATATAGTTATGTCTAGGGTATCAGCAGTTAATTGAATCCCTGTGTCAATATACTGCGTCCCTGTTGACTCAAGGTATTCCAACTGCGTATAGCCCGCGGGCAGGGTTTGCATTTGTGTTGCACCACGGACTTCATATAACAAGCAATGTGCGTTGTCGTGAACACTGCCTTGCCACTCAACACAAACAAACTCACTTTCTAATGCGTTTTGCACTGCACTGTTAAACGCACCTGCCGTCACCAACGCGTCCGATTGCGTACCATACGCCGCGGTCGTATCATAAATCGCTTTTTCGCCAATTGTGCCCGCAGTGCCGGTATTCGTAATGACCGTATTTGTATTCTTTGCGGGAATTTGTGTCTGCAGTGTTGCAACCTGACCATCTACATATTCTTTGGAAGTAATAGTATTATCGGCATATGCAATGCCAACAACTAAAAACAAAAAACTCAGCAGAAATTTTTTCATGTTTTCTCTCAGGTTACCCGTTGTACAGTATGACAAAAACGTACCTTTAAATCGACCGATACCAAAATACTGTTTGGAAACAAAAAATCCCAGAAATCTGGGGTTTTTAATTTTTTTAAATTCGAAAAAAATCGGTTGATTTAAACGTACGTTTTTTTCGACCGATTTTGGTCCAGAAATCCGGCACTTTTGTGGAACCCGATATCGCGGGATGACGGCGATAATGCCAGAGCCCATGAGAGAACAAGGCAAAATATACGTTTTTATTCGTATTGCTTTTGTAAAAAAATAGTATTAAACTAACCATAGCATATGCAGGAGGTTGAATATGGCAAGCAAGAAATTACTTGATAATTTAGTAAATAAAATTTATCGCAATGCGGCGCCGCTGTTGGTGGGCGAGGCGTGTTTGTATGGCGTTATTGGGGTTTTAATGTTAGTGCGGCCGATTACGATGTTAAGTGCGCTGACTTTTGCGATTGGGGCGGGGCTGATAGTGTTTGGTCTTTATCGTGTTGGAATGGTTTTTGTGTCAAATATTGGCGCAAGTGTCGGTTTTTTCGATGTTTTTGTTGGACTTATGACTTTGGTTTTGGGGCTGATATTTTGTATATTCCCCAGTGGTGCTGCGACGGGTATTATTTATGTCTTTTTGATTTTGTTCTTGCTGAACGCGCTGCGGGTGCTGGCTTTTTCGGTGAATATGGCGCGCGCAGGCTTTGGACATTATTATTTTGATATGTGGATGGCGATAGTGATGCTGTGTCTTGTGGTTGCGCTGTTGTTTGTTCCGAATTTAGTTGGTGGTGCACTTGTTTGGTTGCTGGGGCTGTATTTGTTGATTTACGCGGTTCTGGATGTTTATATGTTGGTCAAGTTGCTGCGTTTGCGGGCGTTGGCGCGGACAAATGCATAAAATTTCTTGAAAACCTAAAGTCTTTCGTGTATAATAGTGGCATGCAAATGACACGAAAGACTTTTTATTTTGTTCATCACGCCCACTGCGGCGTACATTATTAGCATACTTTCGAAAATTATTGTTGTTGTCGTGCGTGTGCGCACAAAGTTTTAACAAGTTTAAACAAAATAAGGAATAAAAACATGGACTTGAAACCAACGAAACCTTTATCTGGATTTATAGAATTACTGCCCGCGGCGCAGCGGTTCGTGGACGAGTGCGCGGCGCGTATGCAAAAAGTTCTGCGTGAATGTGGTTTTTCTATGTTGGATTTGCCGGCCATAGAACGGGCCGAGGTTTTGACCGATAAAGACAACTGGGACGAAATCGAAACACAAATCTTTCTGTTTCAAAAGGGCGATACAAAAATGGGCCTGCGCTATGATGGAACGGTTGGATTGTCGCGTTTTGTCGCGGGTCATCTGAACGATTTAACTTTTCCATTTCGGGCGTCGCAGTTTTCAAAACGTTATCGCGGGGAACGCGCACAGCGCGGCCGCTATCGCGAGTTTTATCAAATGGATATGGACATTATGGGCATCAACACTCTGTCCACAAATTATGATGCCGAAATTATATCTGTGATTCAGCGGACTTTGAATTCTGTGTCGGAATTCATTGGTGATAATTTCGTCAGAATTGGCAGTCGCCCATTTTGGGATGCGCTGTTCAACTGGCTGGAAATGACCGCGGACCAGAAAAAGGCAGTCTTTGTCCTGATTGACAAGAAAGACAAAATGGTGCCCGAAGAATTTGTCGCGGGCATTGCAGACACGCTGAACAATCCTGAAAAAGAGCAAGTTATACATTCTGTATTTGAAAACGGCTATGCGGGCTTGCAAAACAAAACTGCGGATTTGGACGCCGCAATCGCGGAACTGAATTCGTTTATGCAGACCTTGAACCTGATGGGCGTTAAAAACGCGCAAATAGATTTGTCTGTGACGCGCGGCTTGGCATACTATACTGGGCTGGTGTTTGAATTTGGCCTGACCAAATACCCAGAGTTGGGTACGGCGGCGGGTGGCGGTCGTTATGCAGACTTGGCGGGCAAATTTTCCAAGACCAAGATAATCGGTGTTGGTGCTGCAATCGGATTTTCCAGAATTTTTGTCGCGCTGATAGAGGCGGGCAAGATTGATTTGTCGCGGTTTGAATCTGCGACCGATGTTGCGGTTCTGGTTATGGGCGATGAAAACTTGGCCTATGCGATGTCGGTTTTGAATGCACTGCGGGATGCCGGTGTGGCGTCTGTGGCGTACTTGGACACCGATAAAAAGTTCAAAAACCAGATTGAATATGCCGACAAAATTATGGCTAAATACAGTATGATAATCGGTGAAACTGAAGTAAAAGATAAAGTTGTCGCGCTGAAAGATATGGCCTCGGGCGAACAGCAGTCTATATCGCTTGCGGATGCGATAAAATTGGTTAAACAGGTGGCGTAATATGATAATTGAACAGAAACTTTTAGATATTCAACATCGTGCGGCCGATATTCAGACCCAGATGAATTCTGGCGATGTGTCTGGTGCGGAATTGACGCGGCTGTCCAAGGAATATTCGCATTTGGCGGCTATTTTGCCACTGATAGACGAATATTTTCAGGCAAAGCAGGGTATTGCAGATGCGGCCGAAATGCAGCACGACCCAGAACTGCGCGAGATTGCATTGGAACAGTTGCAAGAATTAAAGAATGCCTTGCCTGATATAGAAAAACGGTTACAAATTGCCTTGCTTCCGCGCGATGACGCAGACGACAACAGTGCGATTATGGAAATTCGTGCGGGCGTTGGTGGCGAAGAATCTGCGCTGTTTGCGGGCGATTTGTTCAATCAGTATAAATCTTATGCGCTGCGCCATGGTTGGAAAATCGAAATTGTGGAAGAAAATGCGACATCGCTGCGTGGGTACAAGGAAATTATATTTAAAATCGATGGTGATGGCGTTTACGCGCGTATGAAGTTCGAGTCGGGCATTCATCGTGTGCAACGCGTTCCGGAAACCGAGGCATCAGGCCGTATTCACACCAGTGCGGTTTCGGTGGCGGTTATGCCCGAAGCCCAAGATATCGATGTCCAAATTGAAGAAAAAGATATTCGCATCGACGTTTTCCGCGCGTCTGGCGCGGGCGGTCAACACGTCAACAAAACAGACAGCGCGGTTCGCATTACGCATTTTCCTACGGGGATTGTGGTTACGTGCCAAAATGAACGCAGCCAGATTCAAAACAAAGCGACCGCTATGGCGGTGTTGCGGTCTAAACTGTATGAAAAGCAGCGCAGTGAACAAGACGCTGCGCGCACCAGTTCGCGTCGCAGTATGGTTGGTTCGGGCGACCGCAGCGAAAAGATAAGGACATATAACTTTCCGGAACAGCGTGTAACCGACCACAGAATCAAATTGACATTGTATAAATTGGACGATATTTTGGCGGGCGGCGAAGGTCTGGATGAAATGATAGACGCACTGATAGCGGCGGATCAACTGGAACAACTTGCCGCTATGGAATAGGGTGCGTTTCGCCAATTTTGACCACGATTTTTGAATGATGTGATTGTTGTTATAAGTTTGAGTGAAACGGGCAATCTCTGCGTGTAGCAACTTCAAATAGGTTTCCAATGATTTGTCCTGAATCGGAAACGG
>JAFZVH010000027.1 GCA_017617915.1 Alphaproteobacteria bacterium | reverse complement strand
TGGGGCATAAACTGGTAAAAGAATGTCATCAAGAGTGATGCGATATGACTGCCATCAACATCGGCATCGGTCATAATGATAATCTTTTCGTACCGCAGTTTAGATTCGTCCCAGTCTTTGGCGGTGCCGGCCCCGATAATATCTATCAAGTCGTTTAATTCACGATTATTACCGAATTTTTCATCGGAATTAGATACAACATTTAATACCTTGCCACGCAGGGGCATAATTGCCTGTGTCGCGCGGTCGCGTGCCTGTTTTGCAGTTCCGCCCGCCGATTCGCCTTCTACTATAAATAATTCTGTTCCCGCAACACCATGTTTTGAGCAATCTGCCAGTTTCGCCGGCATACGAATTCTTTTGGTTGGGGTTTTGCGCGCAACTTCTTTGACCTGTTTAACGCGAATACGGGCATTCGCCAAATTTACAACAAATTCCAGTAAAGCGTTTGCAGTTTTGGGGTCAGACGCCAAGAATATGTCCCACGGGTCACGTAGTGCGTTTTCAGTATATTTTGCAATCTCTGGATTAGAAAGTTTTTCCTTGGTTTGTCCCAAAAACTGGGGCGTTTTGTAAAATACAGAAACAATAGCAGCGACCGAGTCAAACACGTCTTCACCAATAATATTTGCGGCGGCTTTGTTATTAACTTTTTCGCCATAGGCTTTTATGCCACGAGTTATCGCAGATTTGAAACCGCTTTCGTGTGTTCCGCCATCTATCGTTGCAATTGTGTTGCAATATGACGCAAAGAATCCATCGTCAGATGCGGCACCATTTTCATCTGTTAAAAAGGTCAGCGCCCATTCCACGCGTCCAGAATCATCTGGAAAATCAACCGAACCAGAAAATAGTTTCGGCAAAATGCGCGGCTTGTCGCGTGTCTTTTCATCCAGAAAATCGGCAACGCCATTTGGATAATAAAATGTTGTTTCGCTTGGAATATCCATATCGGCGGTCAAGAGTTCTGGGTTGCAATGCCAGTCTATTTTTACACCACGCGACAAAAATGCCTTGGCGCGTGCCATACGATAAATCTTGACTGGTTTGAATGTGGCGGCCGTACCAAAAATTTCGTCATCTATGGTAAAGCGGATGCGTGTGCCATGGGCCTTTGACACATCGCCACGCGTCATAGTTGTTGTTGGGCGACCGCGTGAAAAACTCTGGTGCCATTCATAGCCGTCGCGCCAAATTGTTACAATCATTTCAGACGACAGGGCGTTCACAACCGCACTGCCTACACCATGCAGACCACCACTGGTTTTATAAACATTGTTATTGAATTTTCCACCAGAATGCAGTGTTGTTAATATAACCTCCAATGCAGATTTCCCGGGGTATTTTGGGTGTTCGTCCACCGGAATTCCGCGGCCGTCATCAGTTATTTCGATTGTTTTGAAATCTATCAGATTAACCGAGATTTTCTTGGCAAAACCGGCAACCGCTTCGTCAATGGAATTATCCATAATTTCTATGGGCAAGTGGTGCCATGCCTTTTCATCTGTGCCGCCGATGTACATCCCAGGGCGCAAACGAACAGGTTCCAATCCTTCTAGGACTTGGATATCTGACGCGTCATAAGAGTGTTTGTTTTGTTCTGTCATAACGGTATATTATTAGAACATTATTCCGTTTTGCGCAAGTGTAAAATAGGGATTTTATGGGCTTGATTTTCTAAAATATGGCACTATATTTTTGTCAGAATAAAATAATACGGACGTATAAAAATGAATAAAAATCCTTATGAAGTTCTTGGTGTTGCGCGCGATGCGTCAGATGCCGATATTAAAAAGGCCTATCATAAACTGGTTTTAAAGTACCATCCCGATAAAAATCCAGGGGATAAAACTGCGGAAGAAAAATTTAAAGAGGTAAATAACGCCTTTGATATTCTGCGCGACCCACAAAAGCGTGCGGCGTACGATCGTTATGGCGATGCCGCTTTTGCGGGTGGTAATGGCGCATCGGCGGGTATGGGCGGAAATCCATTTGGTGATGGCTTCCATTTTGATATGGGTGGCGGCGGCGCCGGAATGGAAGATATTTTGCGTGAGGCTATGCGTGGGTTCGGCTTTGGCGGGTTCGAAGGCGGTACGGCGCGTGGCGGTGGCGCAGCCCAGCGTGGGCGCGATTTGTTGGATGAAGTTGAAATCAGCCTGCGCGATGCATTTTTCGGTAAAACTCATACAGTTAAATTTACCAGTAATGTTAAATGCGAAAAATGTGGCGGATATGGTACCGCCGATGGTAAACCTGCACCGGTTTGTCCAAGGTGCCATGGTACAGGTTATGTAAATGTTCAGCGCGGATTTTTCGCAATGCAGACGCCTTGCCCAGAATGCAATGGATTGGGGCACAAGATAGATAAAAAATGCCCAGATTGCGATGGTTCGGGGACTGTTCGCAAAACCAGAACACTGGAAGTAAAAATACCTGCTGGTATTGAAGATGGTGCGCGTTTACGTTTGGCTGGTCAAGGTGAAGCCGGACAAAATGGTGGGCCGGCGGGCGATTTCTATTTGGATATACGTGTGCACCCAGATGAAAGGTTTGTTCGAAACGGCAATGATTTGATAACGCATATTGATTTGCCTTTCACAACATTGGCGTTGGGTGGCGAAATAGATGTTGAAACAATCGATGACAAGCAGTTATCTGTCAAGGTGCCGGCGGGAACTCAGGTTGGTGAAAAATTGCGCGTGCGCGGTCATGGTATGCCAACGGGGCGTGGTTCGACCTTTGGTGATTTGTACATCGAAATCGGTATAAATATTCCGACAAAACTGACAGAAAAACAAAAGAAGATTTTAACGGAATTTTCCGAAACAAAAACATCTAAAAAGGGTTGGTTCTAAATTTAGCTATACGGCGGATTCTGGCGTATAGACAAAAACACCCGCATTGTATTGCGGGTGTTTTTTACTATTTAATTTTCTTTAATTTTTTAAGAAAATCTTGTGTGTATTGTGTTGCCGACCATATGCTTGCCGCCAATGCAAACCACAAACTGAACAGACCTATATTCTGGAGGCCTGATATGGCATATACCAAAGTGTGGCTATTTGACAGTGGACTTATGTGGGCGCCAAGTACAAATAAAGCCAAGAATGAAATAGTTGCAATCATCTGCATAGTTGTTTTTATTTTGCCAAGCGAAAAACGCGCATGTGGCACAGGCATTTCAATCTTTTGTGTGCCCAGAAATTCACGAAGCCCACTGATGTATAATTCGCGCGCAATCATTATTATTATCGGAATTACTATGAACCAAATAGGCATCATAATTGCCAACAATATAAATGTGTTTACAACCAAAAGTTTGTCGCCAATGTGATCCATAACACCACCAAGTTTTGTGCACACATTATATTTTCGTGCCAAGTATCCATCAAAAAAATCACTAAGCGCGGCAAGCAAAAATAAGATAAACGTAGTCAAATATAGGCCGGACATAAATGTACCAATGATAATGAAAGATGTAGCAATCCTGAATGCTGATAAAAAATTTACAAAAAATTTCATTTTGTTCTCCTTAAAGTTTTTTTTCAACAGCGTATATTATATCATTTTTTAATGAAAATGCTTGTAGATTTTTTCGGCGGCGGATTTCCCAAGTCCATGTACGCGTGTCAGGGCGGTTATGTCGGCATCCATTATGGCGCGCACGCTGCCGAAATGATTTAATAATAATTTTTTCCTTGTTGGCCCAATGCCTTCGATTTCGTCAAGGCAAGACCCTGTCATCGATTTTGCACGCGTTGTGCGATGATAGGTTATTACGAATCGATGTGCTTCATCACGAACCCGGCGTAACAACAAGAATAATTTAGAATCTTTGTTCATCGTTCTGTCTTCGGACCCGTCTGGCATAATAAAGTGTTCATCGCCATTTCGAACTTCGCCTTTGGTGACCCCCACCACAGGAATATTTTTTGCTGTTTCATGCGCAATATTCCATTGTGCGCGCCCGCCATCAACAATGATTAAATCAAGTTCAGGGCTGTTTTCTATGGCGCGCGAAATAAATTCTTGCATCATCGCAATATCGTTACCGGCGCGCGTACGATCGCGTAATTTAAAGTGGCGATATCCAGATTTTATAAATCCATCGTGCCCGAAGGTTATCATCGCGCCAACAGGATTTGTCCCAAATAAATGAGAGTTATCAAAAACACCTGCAAAGGTTATTTTTTTACCAAGCCATTTTTCCATTTCTGGAACCGTTTCATTCCAGTTGTCATTTTGTCTATACGGCGGATTCTGGCGTATACCGCGAATTGAAGTTTTTGTTAAGGCGGAAATTTTATCACGAATTATTGCCGCAGATTCAAAGTTTTTTTCATCTGATAATTTTTTCATTTCTGTGGTCAATTCGCTTATAATTGGTGCGCTATCACCAGTCAAGATTCGTCGTGCCAATCTTACATTTTCATCATAATTTGGAACAGATTGTGTGCAAGGTGCACTGCATCGTCCAATTTGATACAGCAAGCAAGGGCGTGAACGATTTTTCATAAAACTATCGCTACACGTGCGCAATCCGCAAACCTTTTGAATCATTTTGATTGTTTCGTTTAACGCGGATACAGAAGGGTAGGAACCATACACATCGCGTCGCTGGGATATTTTGCCGCGAAACTTTAACAGCCGCGGATATTTATGATTGGTTAGTGCCAACATAGGGTACATTTTCCCATCGGTTAGCATAATATTATATTTTGGTTTGCGCGTTTTAATCAGTTTTTCTTCCAATACCAGTGCATCTGATTCGGTTTGGACAATTTCCCATTCAACGCGCGCGACCAGTGAACGCATAATTTGCTTATGTGGTTCCAGTTTCGATATGTCGATATACTGGCGCAACCGATTCGCAAGGTTCTTGGCTTTGCCAACATATAACAGCGTTCCATCCGCGCCGTACATTAGATATACGCCTGGGGCATCGGGGGCATTTTCTATTAAATCGCAGAATTGAATATTCATAAGTTTTATGATAAAATAAAAACAATTAAATATCAAATAAAGGAATCAAAAATGAAATATGAATCTGGTCGGTCTATGATAGAAATGCTTGGCGTGCTTGCAATTATGGGGGTGATAACGGTTGGGGCGATTGGTATGATATCGACCGCGATGCGCACCCAAAAGCGTAATACGGTCAATGAAGAAGTCTTGCAAATTGTTACAGGTGTGCGTCAGTTGCTGGGTGAATATGATGACTTTTCAAATATAAATAACTCAACGATTTTTGGTGCGATTGGTATGCACGCCAGAAACACTTATGGTGGTGAATATAAATTGGAAGTGGACCCATCTAACAGTCGCCAGTTTATTGTGACGATTGACGGTTTGTCGCGTGGTGATTGTGAATATTTTGTGACCAAGGCATGGTCTGATTCTGTTGGTTATTTATCGTCTGATGGCAAGCAGGGAGGGGCAATCGGTAACTGCAACGCCGAAGATGGACGCAATAGTGTCAGAATAACCTATGGTGAATAAATGGCAGATTCTATCAAGGTTTCATCTGTTGAAGATGGAACTAGGCTTTTAAGGTGGTTTTTGCGGCATTTTCCTTCGATGCCACTGCGGGAGTTTTATCGGCTTTGTCGCGGTGGTCAGATACGTATAAATTCTTCACGTTGTCGCGGTCAGGAAGTTTTGCACGAAGGTGATGTTATTCGCATTCCGCCAACCGTTGCAGGTTATATGGTGGCCCCTAAAAAAACAGAATCTGGGGAACAGTTTTCTTTATCAGACTTGGAGGTTTTGCGTAATTCGATTGTGCACAATGATGAAGATATTGTTGTTTTTAACAAACCCGCTGGTCTTGCTGTTCAAGGTGGTACAGGTATTAGAAAGTCAATAGATAAAATGGCGGCGGCATTATTTCCTTATTCTAAAATTTCTTTGGTGCACAGGTTAGATATGGAAACGAGTGGCTTGTTAGTTGTCGCGAAAACTCAACAGGCGGCCCAGTTTTTATCGCGTGCATTTCAAAATAAAACCGCGCATAAAGAATATCTGGCTTTGTTAAATGGTGATGTTAAAGAATCGCATGGTGTAATAGACAATTACCTGTTAAAGGGGCGCGTGTTTGAATCCCCAGAACGCGAAAACGGGACTGGCGCGCGTCCACATCATGCAGTTACAGAATTCAAGGTTTTATCGCGTGCGGCGGGTATGCTTACATGGGTTCAATTTATGCCGAAAACAGGCCGTACACACCAATTACGTCTACATAGTGCTTTTAGTTTAAATGCACCGATTGTAGGGGATGATTTGTACGGAAAAACCAGTGATATAGATGTAGGTCTGCGTTCTGTGTTGGCGACAAATAATTTGTTTTTGTTCGCATATAAATTGTCGTTTCAGCATCCAAAGACTGGTAAAATGATGACATTTCGTGCGCCTGTGCCAGATTTTATGAAGCCAATAATGAATTTGCTTGAATTTCAAATGCCACAATGACAAAGTGTAAAGCGATGACAAAAAAGAAAAAATTTTTAGTACTGGCGCGTGTGGTTTTCATTTTTTTTGCGGTTTTAATTGTTGCCGCGGTGGTTGCACTGTCTAAAATGGATATGAATAATTTACGTGGTACATTGCTTGGGATTTTACAAAATTCTACGGGTATGCCGATTGAAATTACGGGTGATGTTTCGTGGAAACTTTCACTGCGCCCACAGGTGACTATGAACGGGGTCAAAATTCAAAATCCGTCTGGTAAGGATAATTTCTTTGAGGCTAAATCGATTGATGTTAGGTTGAATCTGTTGTCTTTGTTTTTAAACAGGCCAACCATTCAACACGTGACATTAAATGACGCCAAATTGCACGTTCAAAAAGATTCTGCAGGAAAATATGATTTGCCGTATTCGAAAGAACAAGATGATTCAGAGCATGCCAAACAATCTGATTATCCTTTTGCTGACCTTGGACTTGGTGGGTTACGGCTGAATAATCTGGTCGCAAATATCGGTGATGAAAAATATGTGGTTTCGCAGGTTAGTATAAGGTATTCCGAGTTTTCTAAGAAACGCGAATACAAAGGTTGGATTAAATCTGGGGGTGATTTGATGCCGTTTGTCGCGGTGTTTAAAAAATATAATTCCGACAGGAAAGTGTATCCTGTTAGTGTGGCATTTTCTTCTGGGGGTGATGCGTTGGTTGCAAATATTGCGCTTGAAGGAACAAGTAAAATTCCAATAGATTTTATTATCAAAGGTACTGTGCCAGATACCAAACCCATTGGAAAATTGTTGAATTTAGATTTGTCTGAAATACCGACCATTCGCGTGAATTTAGCGGGCGGTATGGGACACAATAAATTGACATTGCACAAATCTTCTGTATCGTTGCGCGGTGGCGATTTAGATATTTCGGGAACAGTTGATTGGGGTAAAAAGCAGCCCGAGATAACGGCAAAAATATCGTCCAAAAAATTGAACTTAGCCAAAGGCGCAATGCCAGAACTTTATTCAAATGTGCCTTTTCCAAAGGGCTATGTGTCGAATGTATTTCATGATATGCCTTTGTTTGGCGACTTTTTATATGATAAGCGTGTGTCAATCAAGGCGGACTTTGGCGATTTGATTGTGTACAGAAATTTATCGCTAAATAAATTGCATATAGATATGAGTGTGCGCGATTCGCGTATTCGTATAGATGCAGATACTGGTTTTGCTGGTGGTAATTTAGTGACCGCGATAGATGGTGATATAGAAGAAAATGGCAAAATGAATTTAACTATGGGCGCAATTGGCACAAATATAACCATTGGTAAGTTGCTGGACCAAATAAACATAAATAATTTTATATCTGAATTGCCACTGGATTTGCAGATGTATGTTCAAGCAAATGGTTCTGATATGTCTGAAATAATGAAAACAATAACTGGTCCTGTGCGCGTATATTCTGTGGGCAAGGGGTATGCGCATTCTGAATTGGTCTCTTATATGTATGGCGAAGACTTTTTAACCAGTTTGCGTCACAGTATCCAAGATATGTTCCGTTCACAGAAAAAGCATGACCAAATGACAATAAAAGCGGTTACTGCAAACCTGAAATTGCGTGACGGGTTGATAGAAACGCAAAACGGTGTCGCAATTGAAACAAACGCAATAAATATGTTGTTGAGTGGTGATGTCAATTTGGGCAAGGAAACAATAAAATTGTCTTTGACGACGGTTCCTGTTCGTGGATTAAAATTATCCATTACTGGACACGTGGTAAACACTATTACGATTTCTGGTAATTTGGCCGAACCAGATATAAAAATAAGTGGTGCGGCGGTTGCAGGTAAAGCACTGTCGGCAACAGGCATTGGTTTGATGTTGGCACCACTTACAGGTGGTATCGGTTTGGTTGCGGGTGCAGGTATTGGTTTGGTTGCAGGCGATTTATTGGAAAATTGGTTGGCGGATGATAATCCGGCAAAAACCGCGCTGAAAAAGGGCGCACCTGCATCCAGTGATGATCCTGAATGGATGAATTTGGAGCCTTTGGATTTGGCAAATGGTGTTATAAAACCAGAGCCCACAGCTGTTTCTGAAAAATAATTAAAACGGTTTTTTTTACCCTTGCACCGAATCGGCATTTTTTGGTAAAATCTTTGCGAGAATGTAGAAACAGACAAAGAAAGAACAGGAGTGTGAAATGGAATTTTCTGTGTTTCGTCAGGTTTTGATACGGGCTTTGGGGCATATGCAGTCTATTGTTGAAAAGCGTGCAACTTTGCCTATTTTGATGAATGTAAAGTTGGATGTTTCAGATGATTTGGTGTTGTCCGCAACAAATGTAGATTTGGAATTGGTCGAACATGTTGCCGCCGATGTGACTTTGGGTGGAAAGATAACTGTGCCGGTTCAGATGTTGTACGACATTGTTCGCAAATTGCCAGATGATGCCGAAATATCTTTCAAACAAGCGGGCGATTCGTTGGTCGTATCCAGTGGTCGTGCGGTATTTCATTTGCCAACATTGCCGGCAGAAAACTTCCCAGCTATGGCGGGCAGTAATTTAACAACAAAATTTCAAATGACGACTGGGGATTTGGCGCATTTGATAAACCAGACCAAATTTGCAATTCCAACTGATGATGTGCGTTATCATTTGGGTGGTATTTATTTCCACATTGCGAATGATGATGGTTCAAATAAATTGACTGCGGTTGCAACAGATGCCCAGCGTATGGCGCTGTGTGCGATGCCGGCACCGGCGGGCAGTGCGGAAATGCCATCTGTGATTTTACCTCGTCGTGTTATTGGTGAATTGTCTAAATTATTGGAAGATGCAACAGTTGATGATGTGAATATCGAATTGTCTGATACCAAGGCGCGCTTTACAATTGGCGCCGCCATTTTGACCAGCAAATTGGTTGATGCGCAATATCCAAACTATCGCGTTGTTATTCCAAAGGGCAATGACAAGATTGCGATTATGGACAGAAAGCAATTTTTGAATGCGGTTGATTTGGTGTCTGTTGCAAGTATTGATAAAACTAAATCGGTTCAGTTGACTTTTTCGATGAACAAATTGGTGGTCAATGCGTCCAGCCCAGATGCCGGAACTGCGACCCAAGAATTGGATATTGAATATAATGGCGATGCATCTTTCTCGGTTACTTTCAATGTGAAGTTCTTGATGGATGTTGCAGGTCAGGTCGAAGGTGAAAAGTTCCAGATGGAAATGCAAGATCCGCTGTCGCCAACTATTATTAAGTCCACAAATAAAGACACAGACGCATTGTTTATCTTGATGCCGATGCGGATGTAGGCATTAGTGGTTAGTAAAAATGTGAGACATCTGTCTCACATTTTTTTAGTTATGTTTTTGTGTCTGCGCTTTTTATATTTATAATATGCGGTAAGTGTGTACACTGTAATAATCAGTGCGATATTCAAAACCGTCAGAAAAATTATGCCGGCCTCGGGGCTTTCCAGCAGAACATAGCCCAGATAGCACCCATAAGAAACAAGCCATGCAAACCAACTGGACAGATTGATATCCCGCGCCGACTTTGTTCGAATCAGTTGGATAATCTGCGGCACATACGCGGCGGAATCCAATACTGTGCAAATAGAAAGAAGAATAAACGCAAAGTTTATATGCATAATAACTCCATTTTATCTTAGGAAATTATATCATAAATGTTGTATTGCAACCAGATATTAGTTAGATTTTATCTTGGTATAAAATTCTTTGACAATTTTTATCATATTTGAATCCATGAACTTTTCTGACTGCGCGCAAAGTTCGGACGAAACCCCGAATCGTAATTCTGCGATGCCGCCCGCCATACAGGCAAGCGTATCGCTGTCGCCGCCAATAGATATTGCGCCGCGAATTGCATCGGTAAAATCTGTGGCATCCAGTGCCGCAATCAAGGCAAATGGAACAGAATTTTTGCATGTACAATAAAATTTATTATATGTTGGTCGCACCGCATCCAATGATTGATACAGGTCATAATCATATTTATTAGATATATGTTCCTTGATATTATCAACAGAAATATGCTTTTTTATCATATATGCTGTATCGATATACGCGCGGGTAGCAGTGATACTTTCTGGATGATTGTGGGTAGTATTCGTAATATCGATTGCTTTGTTCATTCCAACATTATAATTGTCGTAAAACAGTGGTACAGGTGACAGGCGCATGATACAACCGTTTGTGTTGGCGTTATAAGCGACCCCAGAATCCAACCATTTTGTAAAACCTTTGCTGAACGCAGAAATCTTACCATCTTCATATTTTTGGTTTTTATACATCCAACCCCATTTCATAAGATAATTGTTTACAATTCCATTATGCAACAGGCAATCGGCAACCGCGCAGGTCAAAATGGTATCATCAGTAGTATGGCAATCATTATGCCACAAATCAAAATCTTTCGTTTTTATATTGTGAAATTCAAAACGAGAGCCAACAATATCGCCTATAATCGCACCAATCATAAAATGATTCTATGGGCATTGAGCCAGTTGGTCAAGCACATTTTGGACATCATAGTTTATTGAAACAGTGACAGGCCGATTCAGACCATCGGTATATGTCCATGAAAAAGGTGTTTCTGCAAACTGTGGATTTGCGCGCCAAACAGTCATAAATGGAGCCAGCATATCATAAAACTTTTGTCGACTTTGACATAGGCACCGGTTGCGAACATCGGACACAGTTGCAACGGTTGACGGTTCGTCTGGGAATTCCGCGTCCAAGTCGGCATCCGTCATCATTAGGCAACGTTCGCCAATGCCGTAAAAGTTCGCGTCATCCACCATAAACTTATATATCAGTCCTTCGGATGCACCTGCGCGGCGCAGTGTATAAACCATTCCGTCTGTGCAGCAAGCATTTGCCGCGCGCATCAACATTTTATAACGCTCTAACAATGGTGCCGCCACAGGGGAATTTATATCAAGTTTCCCCGTCACGTTCAAAGTTGTGTTGATGTCGGTCAATTTATAGTTCACCAATTTTGGTTCCGGCGACAGCAGATTTTCGCGTATTGTTGGTTTTGTGCGCCAAATATCACATTCCGCCGCAGTGTCAAATGGGCAATTTACAAATTTTTTCTGGACCAGCATTTTTTGCCACATGTCAAACAGGTCGCGTGGCAACATAATGCCTGTTGTAATGTTTAACATTCTTTCTTGTTCAGCCGCCGCCACAGATTCTTGTGCAGGTTTTAAAACTTCTTCTATGCGTGCGCGTGTGGCCGCAGCATCTTGCATAGTTTCATCATATATTTCTATTATTTCTTCATCTGCGATGAAATCAAGGTCGGGTGCATCAGATGCATATGCGCCGCCCATCAGCAGTGTTGACCAAACAATAGGTAAAACAGAAATTTTGTTCTTCATATTCTGAATGATATCATAAATCGCATCCTTTTAAAACATAAATTTGTTTTTATGTTGATATTTTTCTTAAATTTTTATAAATTCATTTTATAGGAATGAATTCAAAACAAAAGGAAAGAAAAATGTCCATGTTTTTAAAAACTTCTGCGGTTTGTATTGCAACGGCCATGTGCGCTTCATCTGCGTCGGCGGCTTTGTTTGGTTTGATGCCTGATGGGGTGCAAATGGGTTTGGGGTTTTCTGGAACGTCTGGGCTGAATGGTTTTGTTGGATATGCCAACAAGAATTTTGAATCTTTCTGGTGGAAGCGTTTGGGTTTCCGTATAGATTTTGCAAGTACTTCGCCGGTGCAATCCAAAATAAATTCTGAAATCAGAGAAATGATGAATGACAAGGCAGAAGGTATAGAAATTACCGATGACTTGCGTATCACAAATGGAACTGTTTCGGCCAAACATTTTGGGGCGATTGTTGATTTTTATCCTTTTGGCGATACATGGTTCTTGGGTGGATGGCGTATATCTGGTGGATATTTTAACGGTAAAATGCATCTGGGCGCAGAAGTGCAGAGCGACAGATTGCCCAGTGGTGATTACGAATTTGAATTGAATGACATTAAATATAAATATGCTGGCGGTGAAATGCATGCGACATCCAAGGCAGATTGGAATTATCGTGGCCCTTATGTTGGTACAGGTTTTGATATTGGTTTGCTGTGGGGCTTAAAGATATATGTCGATGCCGGTGTTGTTTTTGCAAACAAATCAGCGCAGTTGGGGTTGGATGTTCCAACAAACGGATTGTATCAGTGGTATAATGGGGCCTGGGAACAGGTTGCAGGTGATGACCCATTACAACAACAATTACAAGCAACCCTGGAAGATGCAAAACGCGAAATTTTGCGTGATGGTCAAAAGGAACTGGATAAATACAAATTCTATCCACTGGTCAAGGTTGGCTTGATGTATCGGTTTTAAACTTTAACAGTGCGCCATGATGGCGCACTTGTTTTTTGCAAAAAAATCGAAAAAAACTTGCGTTTTTAGTGAAAATTTTATAACCTTTGGTCCGTTGTATTAAACCAAAGGATTAAAAAATGGCATCTGTGACAGCAAATGATATGCGCGTCGGTTGGGTTATTTCCCACAATGGTCGGCGTTATACAGTTACTTCTATAACCAAAGTTAAGCCAGGTAAGGGCGGTGCGTTTGTTCAGGCGGACTTGCGCGATATTGACACTGGCAACAAAGGCGGCGATCGTTGGCGCGCCGAAGACAAAGTTGAAAAACTGATGGTCGAAGATGTCGATTGCCAATACTTGTATTCTGACGGGACAGACGCATATTTTATGAATCTGACCGATTACGAACAGTTCACAATGCCAATGGATTCGTTGGGCGAACAGGTTAAATTCTTGGCACCAGAAATGACCGTTAAAACAAACTTTGTCGAAGGTCAACCTGTTTCGGTAACTTTACCCAAAACAGTTGTTGCGACAGTTGAAGAAACCGAACCTGCCTTGAAAGGCCAAACTGCAACAGGCAGTGGTGGCAAGCCGGCAATTTTGGACAACGGCGTACGCGTTCAAGTTCCTGTATTTATCGAACAAGGCGAAAAGATTGTGGTAAATACTGAAACTCTGGAATATGTCGAAAGAGCAAAATAAATTATAATAACACATCTGAAACAATTTTGGGCCACTCATGTAGGTTTTGCTACACTACGTGGCCCAAAATTATTCCATCTGTATCATTCTAATTTATTTTTTATTTGCCATTTTACACTCTATTTACAGAATCCATTATATTTGTCATTTCGTCGATAACAGTATTTTGAACCAAGCTTTTTGCGGCGGACAAATAGTCGCGCGGGTTAAAGTTTTCTGGGTGCATTGTCAAAAATTCGCGCACGCCTGCGGTGAAAGCAAGGCGTAAATCGCTGTCCACATTTATTTTGCAAATGCCACTGTTGATTGCACGGCGCAGTTGATCGGTTGGTATGCCGCGGGCATCTGCAATGTTTCCGCCGCATTTGTTTATTGCACCAAGTAAGTTCTGGGGAATGCTGGATGCGCCATGCAGAACCAAGGGCAGGTCGGACAATTGGTTTGCGATTTCTTCTAAAATATCAAAACGCAATTCTTCATCATCTGATTGTCTTTTATATGCGCCATGACTTGTGCCGATTGCAATCGCCAAAGAGTCTATACCTGTTTGTTGAACAAAGCGCGCAGCATCATCTGGATTTGTAAAACAGGAATCTGATGAATTTGTATTTTCGTCTTCGTGTCCGCGCAACATACCCAGTTCGGCTTCGACCGACACGCTGCGTTCATGTGCATATTCTGCAACATGTGCCGAGATTGCAATGTTTTCATCAAATGGCAAATGGCTTGCGTCAATCATTACACTGGAAAATCCCATGTCTACGGCGTGGGCACAGGCTTCGAAAGAATGTCCGTGGTCCAAGTGCAGCGCAATCTGTTCATTTGGTTTTATATTCGCGCCGCGTATCATTCCCATAAGCATTCCTTCGCCCATATAGGTCAGGGCAGATTCAGATACTGCCAGTATAACAGGGCTGTGCATCTGGCGCGTCGTCGCCAAAATTGCCTGAAGCGTTTCCATATTATAGAAATTAAACGCGCCAACTGCGTATTTGCCGGCCATGGCGCGGTGCAACATATCATCGGTGTTTACCAAGCCAAAATCTTTATATGTCATATTAAAATCCTTTTGTTGGTCTGATTATATCATATTTTAGGTTTTGTCGCACATATAAAATAATTGACAAGTTCAACATTTATGCAAGAATATGTTCAAACGAATCGGGGGTGCGGGGGCGAACAAAAAACACAAAAGGAATATACAATGCAAAAACTTTTGATTTCTTTGGCGGCTGCGACTGTTTTGGCGGGTTGCGCATACGATTATTACAAGGGTGGTGTTCGCTATACCCAAGACGGTGACGATTGCGTTTATTATGCTGATGAATATGCACGTCATTTCTCTGATTCTGTACGTGGTTTGGATGGTTCTAACCGTGTGGTTTATAAAAATACTCGTTGTGAAGATTTGTTTGCGATGGATAATCCGGGCCGCTTGGAACGCAACGATCGCAAAATTTTGGTTTCTGCTGTAAAGCCAGAGGCACCAAAGTGCGGTTGTGGTAAATGTGCATCTGCACCCGTTTCCCGTCGTTTTTACAGTTTGACCGCTAAATAAGTGTTAGTGGTTAGTAAAACATCGGCACATTGTGTGCCGGTGTTTTTATTTTGCAACTGGCGGACAATATTTATTTTATTTGAAAAGTGTGGAATTTTGTGATAGAATCACAGGGACAAAAGGAGATTTAATATGAAAAAGATTTCGAAATATTTCTTGATGGCGTCTGTTTTTTTGACGGTAAATATGCCAATGGCGTTTGCGGCAACCCCTGTGTGCGAATTGGTATCAAATTTGAAACCCGTTATTAACACGTTGCGGACTTTGGCTTTTGTTGGTGCTGCATTTGTGTTGATGGATTGGGCATGGGGCTTTATCAAAAAGGGTGAGGTCGGCAAAGACGATCTACAGAACAAAGGTATCGGTATGTTTGTCGGAT
Organism: Alphaproteobacteria bacterium; assembly: GCA_017617915.1. GTDB lineage: Bacteria > Pseudomonadota > Alphaproteobacteria > Rs-D84 > Rs-D84 > Enterousia. Next base: position 6,277 of record JAFZVH010000027.1, on the reverse strand, counting down.
TCTTCCTGCTGTTCGGTGTCGGGTTCTTGCTGCAATTTGTTGGGTCCGAGGCTGGGTCAAGTTATTTTGGCTGCGTGAAGAGTGTTTTTGAAGCAGGTATAAAATAAAAATAACAAGCAAATTAAAAACTGGCGCATTTTGCGCCAGTTTGTTTTTTAGCGAACTTTTACATTTATATATTTCTTTGCAAATTCCAATTCGCGTTGTTCTTGCAGTTTTTGAATCTTGCTGATTGGTGTTTGCGCAAAGTTTTGCTCTGGACGACCACGATTGAACAGTTGACGTGTTGCCGTCATCTGGTTAAAGATAATGCTGCGCAAGTTTTCGTGTGTTCTTGGTGTGGTCATAGTATTCCACTTTGCAATAATGTTCTCCAATGCATTGCAATACGCGTTCAGTAAATCGTAATTCATATAGTCGGATAATGCCGCGCGCACAGGAATATGATTTGATTCTTTGATGTCGCGGACATTTGCATAGGTGGTTCCGTACAGGCATCTTGCAACATAACTGTTCAATTCAGAATGATATTTTGCCCTGGTTTGGGTTGGGGTACTTTTGAATATAAATCGGTCAAGTATGCCGTGCAGTTGTTTTTCCAACTGTGTTGCTTTGCCGCGTAAATAGATACGGCCAGATGTTTCTTGCATTGTTTTGCAAATTTCAGCCAGTTTCTTATTCGGGTTCAAAAAGTATTCCTGTTGAAAAACTGTCGGAACACTTTTGCCGATTTCTTTCATCAGTGTCCAGCATGCATAGCGTGATAGTTCCAATTCAACCAGAGCCCCTTTGGCAGCTTTAACATTGATGTGGTCTGTGGGCTTGGTTTCAAATTTTATCTTGCTTGGTGTGTTTGCACGAATAATTTCGTCCAATTTGAAAACGGTACTAAAAAATTTACCATCAACTGCTCCGCGAACAGTTTTAAGGACATCTGACAACGCCCAATATTCGTGGGCGGTTACCGTTACGGGTTCGGAACCATCTGGCCACAAGGCAAGTTCTTTGAATTGGCGAGTGTTTTTAAATGCGCCCGACAGGATACCGAATTCATATGTGTATGGAAAAAGAGTGTTTTCTTGCATTTATTTTCTCCCTTTTTACTGTGGTTTGTCTTCGTCGGTATTTGCAATTGAAAACAGAACCGACGAAATCAAAGATTGATACGGTATATGACGCGCCGCCGCCAATTCTTTCAATTTTTCCAGAATAGGGCGCGGGATTCGCATATTTATAACCGTGTCAGATTTGTGAAATGCGCGATAGGCGGCATACTCCTTTAACAAGGGGTCAATATTCATGACAAAAAGTTGTTGCATAACATTTGGCATATTTTCACCTCTATACTTTGTCCTATACAACCGTCTGTACAAACCACTATACCATTGTATTTACAAATGTCAATACAAATGTCTAGACGTCTGTATTTGCGGGCGTGTTGGCGTTTGTGTGGTCATCTGTATAGGGCAGAATTCTGGGAAAAATTTATAGACAGACGGGTATTTTTGTGCGTGCTTTTATTGGGCTTGCGCTTTGCTTTTGGTTGTTCTAAAATGCGAATCGGTATGAAACTAAGGAAAGGAAATCTCATGTTAAAACGAATCGTTTTGATGGCTGTTTTTGTGTTTGCGGTTGGGCTGGGCATGGCACACGCGGAACTGAAAGTTGATATTATTGCGGGTAATGTAGAGCCTATTTCTGTTGCGGTGCAAAAGTTTGAAACGGTGGATAAAGCAATGGCCAAAGACGCGGCAACAATTCGGACGGTGGTCGAAGAAGACCTGAAGCGCACAGGAATCTTTCATATTGTGAATCATAACGCGTTCCCAGAATATGTGAAAATGGATGCGATGCCGGCGTTTAAGTCTTGGGCGGCAATCAAGGCGCGGGTTTTGGTGCAATCTAAACTGACCAAGACCAAGGATGGTAAGTACCAGTTAGATTTCTTTGTTTGGGATGTGAACGGCCAAGAACAGATAGAGGCGCAAAGCTTGGCGGCGTCAAAGCAGTCTGTACGCCGTTTAGGGCACATTATGGCTGATGCGATTTACGAAAGATTGACAGGCGAGGTTGGTTATTTCGATACCCAGATAGTGTTTATCGCTGAAAGTGGCCCGATTGACCGCCGTGTAAAGCGTATGGCGATTATGGATCAAGACGGATACGGAATGCGCTATCTGTCGGATGCCAAGACTTTTGTTATGTCGCCGCACTTTTCGCCGAATATGCAATCGATAGTATTTCTGTCCTATTATGATGATGACCCGATGGTTTGGATTTTGGATTTGAACACGGGCGCGCAGCGCAGGTTGGGCCAGTTTGGTGGTATGAATTTTGCGCCGCGCTTTTCCCCAGACGGCACGCGGGTCGCGCTGTCGCTGGTCAAGAACGGCATCACACATATATATGAATACGACATTGAAAATAATTATTTGAAACAGTTGACCACAGGCGATTCTATAAATACCAGTCCGTCTTATTCGCCCGATGGACGCAAGATTGCGTTTAATTCTGACCGCGGCGGCAGCCAGCAGATTTATGTTATGGACCTTGATAACTGGTCGATAAAGCGCATCACATACGGGGCAGGGCGCTATGCAACGCCCGCGTGGTCGCCCGATGGTCAGTTTATTGCGTTCACCAAGATTGCAGACGATACTTTCTATGTTGGCGTGATGAGTCCAGACGGTAAAAACGAAAAGATTTTGGCGGGCGGTTGGTTTATGGAGGCACCATCTTGGGCCCCAGGTTCGCGGCGCTTGGTGTACTATGAAACGGAACGTGCCGAAGACGACATAGAACGCGTCAGCCATATTCGCAGTGTTGATATAACCGGTCAGAATATTTATGACATAGAATTGCCCGACGGTATCAGTGGAACCGAACCGACATGGTCGCCAAGGTTGCCGTAATGAAGGGTTTTGCGGCGATTCTTGGTTGGCTGTGGTGCGTGTCTGCGGTGGCGGTGCCGGCACGCGTTGGGCATATCATAGACGGCGATACTTTTGCGGCACTTGTGAAGTTGGATTCGGATACAGAGGTTTCTGTGCGGGTTCGCCTGCGCAATGTAGATACGCCGGAAATTCATGGTGCGTGCCAGTCCGAACGGCAAATGGCGGCGCGGGCGCGCGACAGACTTTCTGAAATGATACCGGTTGGAACGGTTGTGGAATTAAGCAATATCAAAGACGATAAATACCTTGGGCGGATTGACGCAAATGTTGCGGACGCGCGGGGGCGCGATGTTGGAACGCGACTGGTAACCGAAGGATTGGGGCGGCGGTACAACGGCGGCCACCGCAATGGTTGGTGCAAGTGAGTGGTTAGTGCGGGGTGCTAAGTTCTCCTCATGTACCAGGGGGGAACTTTAAAAAATATGTCCGCGGAAACGCGGACATATTTTTTATCGTTATAAAACGTGTTTACACGATTACTGTGCCATTGGGACCCAAGCAAACGTATTGGTTCCCGTTGCAACCAAGGCACATGGATTCGAAGCAGTGCAGTTTGAACCGTTTGGAATTGTGCTTGCTGGCAAACCAGTGACATATGTATAAACTGCACCAGACGTTACGACATCGCCGCTACCAGAGGTAACCGAAGATGTGATATGTGCAGTGTCTTTATCAATTTGACCAGATGCATTGATGACAACCAATTTGCCCTTATCGGTGGAATCTGCATTATCAACTTTTGCAGCACCAAGTTGTTTGTCTTGTTTCAAAGCCAATTGATCATAGACCAATTTTGCACTTGGATACTGGGTATCTGTTGAAGAACCGCTCAAAGAAGTCACTTTATTTACACTTTGTTCATATTTGCCAAGGCTTTCAGCTGTGATAGCTGCGCTGATGGCGCCTGCGACTGCACCAGTCGTTGGGATGGTGTCAGCATGAGTATCGTTATCAACATTGGCCGATGAGGATACGATATCTTTGTATGTTGCATTACCCAAAGTTACTTGAGTGGCAGTTCCTGTTAAATTAGGTTGTTTGCCGGACAATGCAGTATATACAGCCGATTCGTTTGGCGCGGTTGTTGTAGAAGAATCGCTGATTGTGCTTGAAGAAGAAACTTTAGCATTTGCTGTATTATTAACATAAGTTTTCACGGCGCCCGCAGTTGGCAATTTACCTGCGTTTTCTGTTGCTAATGTTGTGTCAGTTGTTGCGTTAATTGTAACCAATGCTTTGCCAGCATCATCACCAGTGCCGTCGGCAAAACTGATATAGCTATCTGGTTTGATTTGTTTCCATGCGCCAGACGCACCACCGACTTGGAAGTCAAGAGTTGATGCAGTTTGACGGCCGTTGGCATTGCTTGTGGTCGCTGCGATAGCAGTTGCTACAGCTTTTTCAGATGGATATTTCGCATCGGCGGCATTGTCTGTGCTCAATATGTTATCTGTTGCAGACCCTTGTGTTGTCAAATTTGACAATTTTTGATATGTTGCTTCGGTAAATGCTTTCGAAGTAACGATTTGTGAATCGTCTGCCTTGGCTGCGCCGGACAAGATTGCCGCCGCGAAACCCACGAATACTAAACCTTTAACATTAACTTTCATTTTGTTTCCCTTTTGTTTTGTTTGTTGTTATTGTTTGTTGTTTGTGATTACAATTTTGCAACCACAGTTTTTATTTGTTTGTTATTCAGCTTTTTGTCTTTTCTTTCTTCCTTTTTCCTTTTTTTCAATCGTTTTTGTTTTCAATTCCTTATTCGGCAACCTTGAACCAACCGGCGTCACCATTTTCATCAATCGCAAATACATAACGTTCGCCAGGTTCCGTCGGCATAGAATTCCGCCATTCGTCAATCCATGCCAATGTTTCGGTTATACTTGCCGCCATTTTTGAACGTTCCAATGTTCCATCGTCAACATCGCCATTTGAAACACTGTCTTTGAACGCCAACAGGCCAATATTATCAATCGTCGGAATATCTTTGGACGATACAATGACATTACCATCAGAACCAATGACCAATGGTTTGCCAACTTTGTCGGCACCTTGGAACTTGTCAACCTTGTTCGCCAATTCCATATTCACACCAGTGATTTGGGAATTTATTTCCGTTTTGTTATAAACATCGCCTTTGCCATAGGTTTCATCTTTGGTATAAACCTTATCTTTGGCATAAACTTGGTCTTTGTTGTACACTTCTTCTTTGCTGTACACTTTGTCTTTGGTGTAAACATCGTCGGCATTTGCAAAGTTACCCGCCGCAACGATTTTACCTTCTTCGTCAACAACCAAGGCCATGCCTTTGTTGTCCGCAAACTGTGTCAAACTGATTTTTTCGGCCAAACCTGTATTTATGTCGTCAACATCTTGTTTGGTTTGGGCAATAACTTCGGCCGCGTTGTCGATAGATTCTCTGACATCACCAAGTCCTAATTTGGACTTCATCGCCGCCCATTCAATCAATTCGGTCCAGTCGGCATCGCCAGCATAACGCCACAACAATGCACTGTCGTTCGTGCCAATTTCAACTTCGCGACCATCTTTGCCTGCGTGCAGGTCCAAATCGGTACGAATCTTTTCGACATCCAAAATCAATTCGTTGTCTTGGATGCTGATATACGTGGAATCTTTCAATGTGTCTTGCTTGTCCGCGTCAACCTTGTCAACATCTGATTCCAATTTGTCCAAACGTTGTGTCAATTCAGATGATGGATTGCTGGTACTGGTCGCCTTTGGTGTGCCACCAATGTATTTGCCAATAGATAAACGCGGGGATGTCGCAACACGACCAACCGATGTCGTTGTTGCAGGCGTTGCCGCCGTTGCCGCCGCGGTTGAGGTCGGCGCAGTTGTCGCAGCCTTTAATGCCGTTGTTGTTGTCGCCGTCGGACGAACATAGCCACCCGTCGTACGCAAAGACCCGGAACGAGAGGAGGTCGCACTTGCCGCAGAATTTACCGTTCCGCTGCCACCGACCGCGCGAACAGATGGCGCAGCAAAACCAACGGAAACCGCGGTCGCGCAAACCAGAGATATTAAAGATGTTTTTATTCCCTCTCTCATTTTTCTTTTCTCTTCACTTGTGGATTATATCACATTTTTGACCTAATCCAAAATCCTTTTTTTAACTTTTTTTTAAAATTCGTATCGAACACCCAGCGATATAGAGTTGTCTAGTACAAAGCCAACGCGCGTTTCAAGTGATTCTATATTCGTGCCACCTGCGTTTTGATAGTCTGGCTGTTTAACCATACGTGACCACTTTGGGCCCCAAAAACCGGAAATGCGATAGCGAATATCTAAAACAATACTGTCAG
>JAFZVH010000026.1 GCA_017617915.1 Alphaproteobacteria bacterium | reverse complement strand
TGTTCATGAATAAATGCAAAATCTTTACAGAAAAATCGATTTATTTTTATAAAATCGTTTTGTTTTAAGAAACTTCTTAATTCAACCAGAGCTCGTTTACAACCCATTTGTGCCAAGCACCAATAAACGAAACCACTGCAATCCATATGAAAGTATTTTTTACCATCAGATTCATCAATATAGTTAGAATGATTGTATTCAGAAACGAAAACCTGTTTGAATAAATTGTTAAAGAAATCTATATTTGTTTGCATATTTTAATTATATCATAAATTTGCTTTTAAAATCTATTGGTTCTTGTCCGATTTCAAATAAATCGGCTCGCAAATTGCACATATAGCACAACCACCCTTCGCATCTGCGATGCGGTCTGTGTGGCGGGCCACACAAACGGAGAAGTATAGTGGCATAATTTGCGATACGAACGAATATGAATACAAAAATGTTTCTCTGATTTGTAAGATAATATTCCTTTGGTGAAAATTGTTGAAAAATTTGCGTTTTGAAAAATATAGTGTAAAATTATATGCGTAGGAAAAAAAGGAGAGAAAATATGTTCAAAAAAATTTTGTTGGGTATTTCAATTATGCCAGCGTTAGCAATTATGCCGGCGGTGGCGGAGACAATTACAGAAAGAATCGTGTTGGATACTGACACGACATTGACTGGTATTTCTGCAAAAAATATAGATGCTTCTGATAGTTGGGGGGCGGCATATTACATAGAATCTGGGAATATAGTTATTGATAATAGTATCTTTGCTGGTAATACAGCGGATACGTCTGGGGCTATAGAGCTGCAAGGTCCAAAAACAGGAACAGCGGCGACACTTACCATTACGAATTCTGCTTTTAATGGCAACACTGCTTTGACGAGCAGCGGCGCAATAGAAACTTGGACACGAATGAATCTGTTGCATATTGATAATTCATCTTTTACCGGTAATACAGCGTTGGCCTATGGTGCGATTTCTGTTTTCGGTAAAGCGGGTGTTAACCAAATACTCAATTCGGCTTTTACAGAAAACAGCGCAACGGAAACAGAATCTGGGGAGGATGCAGATGGCGGTGATGGTGGCGCAATATTTTTAGGGTCAGAGGCGAAATTACTTGTTGATAATGTGACGTTCACCGGTAATACAGCGGCCAATGATGGTGGTGCCATTGCAACCAGAAGCGAAAAACAGGCACAAACAACGTCAGGATTAGAAATTCAAAATTCAAAGTTTTACAGAAATATAGCAGATGGTAGAGGTGGGGCGATTTATGCCAATATTTCGCACAATACGAATCTTGATGGGGCGGCGCAGATTAGTAATTCGACATTTGTTGAAAATAGCGCGAATCAGGGTGGCGCAATCTATAATGATTTCAAGGATTCTGCCGATACTGTTTCCAATTTACAGATTGCAGATTCTAGTTTTACATCAAATACAGCAACGACCGATGGGGGTGCTATTTATAACGCGGGGAATTTAACTTTTGCTGGGGTAAATAACTTCACAGGTAATATCGCGGGTGGCGTTGCGAATGATATTTATAATAGTGGCATGATTGCGTTTGTGGAAAATTCTGTTACAACGATGGATGGTGGTGTCAATGGAGATGGGACAATGTGTATTGATACAGGTGCGACATTGGATTTAGGTACGGCATCTATTGTTCAATCAGGTCTGACATTGAATGGCACATTAAATGCGGTGTTGAAAAATGCTGATGAATTTGTTTCGTTTAATATTACCAGTTCGTTTGATGGTGAAGGAATTTTGAATTTAGATTTGCGTGGCGCGGGTGAATATGCCGTATTCCAAGGCGAGATATTTAATAATGAAAATGTTACGGTGTCATCTACGGTCTTTGATTATGATTGGAATGATGCTTTTGACACGATTACTGTGACATTGAAATCGGTTGAGGATATCGCATCAGAAAATGGTTTGAGTGGTGATTCAGCGCAAACGGTTGCGAACTTGGTAAATTCTTCATCTGAGAAACTAAACGAATTTGCGAATGTTATCCAAGATTCTCTGGCGAACGGTGATGTCGATGCGGTGGAACATGCGCATAAAGCCATTCACCCAGAAACAGAATCTGTTGTGCAATCGGTTAGTACATCTGTTCAGAATGCCATTGCAAATTTGGCGGCCGGTCGTATGGCGGGCTTGATGGGACGCAGTGGTGGTGCAATGCCCGCGCGCAATGGTGTCTGGGTCGAAGGTATGTATAACAAATCAAAACAAAACGATGCCTTTAACGGTTATACCCGTGGAATTGTTGCCGGTGTTGATACGCAAATCGCGCGTGGTTTAGTGTTGGGGGCCGGTTATTCGTATGCGCATTCAGATATTTCTGCAATCGCGCGTAATACTGAAATCGACAGCAATACAATCTTTATCTATGGTCAGTATAAACCGACCGCGTGGTATATGAATGCGATGGCGAATTACACAATGTCTGATTACAGTGAAAAATCCGATGTGTTAGGTGTCGCGATAAGTTCGGACTTTGATGTAGATGCGTTGGGTGCCGCCGTTATGACCGGATATGACTTTGCCGGTGGAATCACGCCAGAACTCGGGTTGCGCTATATGCACATCAGTGCGGACGAATATAAAAATTCGTTGGGGGTAAAGAGCAAGTTGGGTGATTCTGATTATCTGACCGCGGTTTTGGGAACCAAGTATGCGTTCGATTATCGTATTGCACGCGGATTCACATTGCGCCCAGAATTGCGCTATGCCGTAAAGTGGGATATCGTGTCGGATAAAAGTGTCGCAACGATTACTATGCCGGGCGTGAATTCGTATGTGCTGGACGGGGAACGTCTGTCGCGCATCGGTGCGGAGTTCGGTGGCGGACTGGTGATGAAATACGGCGATTTGAGTTTAGCATTGAACTATGATATCGAAGTGCGCGAAGGTTATACTTCACAGACCGGTCGTGTCCGCGCAAGGATGTTGTTTTAATAGTGTAAGTTCCCACTTCGCCAAGGCTTCGTGGGACAAGGGTTAGTGAACCGCCGGAAATTCCGGCGGTTTTTAATTTACTTTTGAGTTTTTTTATGTTATAATTTGGCGTAATAAAAGGGGTCAAAAGATGGCTACATCAGATGATTTTAGAAAAGCTTCAGAACAATTAAGAAATATTCATGAAGATTCTGATGAAGAGGCAGATATAATGGCTGAGATAATGGAGCCTTTGGTGAAAGGGGTGGAAAGAGGTGAATATGTCGAGTTCGATGAAGTAATTAGCCCGGAAACTAGGGAAGAATATGCCGATTTTTTTAGAAAGAATTTTGATTTCGCGGTGGCGGGATTGAAAAGTGGTAAAATTCGTTCTTTGAATGTGTGGTTTGTGGTTGCAACGTGTTGGGTTGGCCCGGGTAAAAATATGGTTGATAATCCGGCGGCGGCGATAAATCCTTTGTTAAAGGCACTTAATAGGACAAAGGTTGCCGCAGACAGCGCAGAAAGTGATTACGCAAAAAAATTGGCCAAGGCAATCAAAGACAGTAAAGTTGTATCAGTAGAATTTCCAAATGATTTTTTACATAATGGTGTCAACGTTTGGAAAACAACACAAAAAGATAGGAATATGATTATGGCGGTCTTGCCGTCAACGGTTAGAAAATTTTCCAATGGTGGTTATCTTGCTTTTGGTGGATTTACGAATATGGATTTGCAAAATCTTACTGATTTGATGAACAGGGTGCCGGGTATAGAAGTTCGTTTGGAATTCTCTACATATGGTAATCCACAATTTGGCCCTTTTGATGATAAGACATATGCAAATTTTATAAAGGCTGCAGAAAATAGTGATGGTATATATTTAGATCATCCAGGTTTTGAATATAACCCTTTGTTTAAGCAAAACGGTAAATTTTCAGAAGAACGGCAATCTATGTTGGAACGGGCTGTTGGGGCAAAAGCGGTAGAAACAAAATTAGGTGGGTTGGTTTTCGATAAAAATTATTTGCTTAAATCTCAACAAAGACGAACCAGAGACAGATAACGGTAAAGTGTGGTTTTACATTTGTGCACTAACCACTGACCACTAACACTTACACTATGCCACTTTTTTGATTCCGGATTTTATGTTGCGGATGTATTTGCGCAATTCATCGATTGATATAAGTGTTCCGTCGCGCTTTTGCGCCGACCAATAATCCCAACCGTTATAACTTTGACAATGTTGAATGCGCGCCGCCATGACATGGATTGATGCCTTGCCATATAAACTGTGCACCAGGTTACCGTCGTTCGCAATCATGACGCGTTCGCCGCGCGGGCTGACCAATGTTTGTCCAACATAGAGCAATCCGCCGTCGATAAGTTCGCGGAATGCAACACGGATTTCGTCGCGTTTGGGTTTGGAAACTTCGATATCCGAAAGGTCAATGGGTGTAATGTGTGCAACGCGTTCGCGTGCGGCGGTGACATATGATTCTTCGCGTTCGATGCCGATGAATTTTCGCCCAAGTTCCCGCGCCGCGGCGGCCGTTGTGCCCGAACCCATAAATGGGTCCAAAATTATGTCGCCGGGTTTTGTTGATGCCAAAATTACGCGGCGCAATAAATCCATTGGCTTTTGCGTGTTGTGCAAACTTTTGCCGTTTTCGTCTTTTAACCTTTCTTCGCCAAGGCAGATGTTCATGTCCCAATCAGAACGCATTTGTTTGCCGCCGTTTAATTTCTTCATTGTTTCATAATTGAACGTGTATTTGCCGGTCTTGGTCGGCGTTGCCCAAATCAGTGTTTCATGTGCGTTCGTAAATCGTGTGCCGCGAAAGTTCGGCATGGGATTTGTTTTAACCCATACGACATCGTTCAAAATCCAAAAGCCCAATTCTTGCATAATTGCGCCGACCTGGAAAATATTATGGTACGAACCGATTGTCCACATGGCGCCGGTCGGATGCAAGATACGTTTACATTCGGTCATCCATTCGCGCGTGAATTTGTTATATTCGGCGGGCGATTCAAACGCGTCCCACGTGTCGCGCACCGCGCGCGCAGCCGTTTGATCTTCGGGGCGATAAAGTGTTTTTTGCCCAAGTTGTAAATTGTATGGTGGATCTGCAAATACCGCATCAACCGAACCTGTCGGAATTCCGCGCATAAGTTCCACGCAATCGCCAATCAAGATTTGGTTAAGGTATTTGTTCATTGAATCTCTCGTCCGCGACTAATTATACCACATTTTGGGGGTAAAAAATTTTGCCCGATTCGGTCGATATGCAAAAAAAGGTCTTGATTTTTATAAAAAATGCATTTTTTTCGAAATAAAATTTGCTTTACACAATCGCAACAGATTGCTACATTATGCGGTATGAGATGTCCATATTGTAATTATTCT